>NZ_KV794847.1:270991-453261 GCF_001808885.1 Corynebacterium sp. HMSC074E01 | reverse complement strand
AAAAAATCCAAACCAACCCCCAACCCGACGGGGCACAAAAAGGAGCTGGCCCGTTAGAAGATTTAAACCATACGCCCAAACAACTTATGTTATTTACAATGACGCCGCTAAAGGAAAAGCGCCATCCGGCATACACCAACCGCAACACACATACAACGCATCACGGCCAGAACAAAAAATCAACCAACAAAAAAGTACATTGGCACACTATTGAGTTCTCAAACATCATCCGCACACTCTTTACACTGAATCTTTTTATTCACTGCTCTGAGCGGCTGGAGTTCATACTCTAGCTAATAAGTTTGAATCTTGTCAACTAGGAGTTAATCTCCGTGTCACCAGCTTCTCGCGGCGACTTCGATAAATATACGCAGAGCTCAGCACAACAACAAATCCGCTGGTCAACGTCCATATCTATCGTTTATCTCTTTTGCGATCTCGCACCGCCATCTCGCCTCGAAAAACGACGAATCCCGCCGCAGTACGCGACGGGATTTGCCAATGCATAATCGGCGTTGGTGGACCCTAACTAGTTGAGCTTGGCACCAGCAAAATTCTTCTTGCCACGACGAAGCACAAGCCACGCACCGTGTAGCAAGTCCTCGGCGGCCGGCTCCCACTCATCAGATTCGATGCGCTGGTTATTGACGTATGCACCGCCCTCTTTGATGGTTCGACGAGCTGCACCCTTGGAATCGGCAAGGCCAGAAGCAACCAACAGGTCCACAATGGTGCGTGGTTCACCAGAAGCAATATCAGCGACGGTGGTCTCAGACAGCGCACCAACCAGTGTCTGCTCATCCAACTCAGCAAGCTCTGCCTTACCGAACAGGGCCTGTGCGGCAAGCTCAACGGACTTCGTGGCTTCCTCACCGTGGACCAAATTGGTCATTTCCTGCGCAAGGCGGCGCTGTGCCTCACGACGGAAGGGCTCCTCGGCAACCTTCTGCTCGTACTCAGCGATTTCTTCCTGGCTCAGGAAGGTAAACCACCGCAAGTAGTCGATGACTACAGAGTCACCCGCGTTGAGGAAGTACTGGTACCAGGAGTAAGGCGATGTTTTCTCCGGATCGAGCCAGAGCTTTCCGCCGCCAGTGGACTTACCAAACTTCTGCCCCTGGGCATCCGTCACGAGCGGAACCGTCAGGCCATGCACCTTGGCTCCCTTGACGCGTCGGTTGAGATCAACGCCAGAGACGATATTGCCCCACTGATCGCCACCACCGATCTGCAGAACACAGTCAAACTCATCGTGCAGATGAACATAGTCATTGGACTGCAGGAGCATGTAGGAAAACTCGGTGTACGAGATGCCGTCAGATTCCAAACGGCGCTTGACGGTGTCACGGTCCAGCATGGTGTTGAGAGAAAAGTTCTTACCCACATCACGCAGGAAGTCGATGACGGTCATCTTCGAAGTCCAGTCAGCATTGTTGACCATGGTGGCGGCGTTCTCGCCCTCAAAATCAATGAACTGACGCAGTTGCTTCTTAATGGCGACCATATTGTCGTTGATAGTCTCCTGCGAGAGCATGGTGCGCTCCCCTACATCGCGCGGGTCACCGATCTGGCCCGTCGCACCACCTGCCAGGGCAATCGGATGGTGGCCAGCCTTCTGGAAGCGACGAAGCATGATCATCGGTACGAGGTGGCCGGCGTGCAGCGAATCACCTGTCGGGTCAAAACCGCAGTACAAGGTGATGGGTTCTTCGCAAGCCTCACGGAGTGCGTCGAGATCGGTGGACTGGTTAATGAGGCCGCGCCACTGCAGCTCATCAATGATATTCATGAAGGCTCCTTTGAAAATCGATTCGTTCTTTTGAGATCTAGTTCTGGCGCGGCCACGGCGTAGCGTGGTCCACCAGCATGACGGGGATGTCGTTCTCAATGGGATAGGCCACGCCAAGACGATCATTGACCAAGACCTGTTCCTCGGCCAGATACTTCAACGGACCTTTATCCTGCGGACACACCAGGATGTCAAGCAGTTGCGAATCGAGACTCATAAGCGCTAAGCCTACACTTCCCTAGATTCCACGGAAGGAAGGGTCCCACCATATTCGAGTTTGAGCGCCATAGAATGATTGCGCAGCTTGCGGACCGAGTTCTGGGAAATCGCCTCCTTGATTTGCTCCATTTCGCGGCCCAGGATACTGAGCGATTCACTCATCTCCTCGACAGCAACCGGATCCTTCAGGTCTGTCACATCGAGGTAAGACCTCACCAGCTCCTTGGAGTGTTGTTCAATCATGTCGCGCACGAGGGCTTGCTGGTGCGGAGCCTCATCGAGGCGGTGCCAGTTGTCCAACACCCACACTGCTGATTCATCGAAAGAATCCCACGCTCGTTGGACAGGGCTAGGAAGCTTGTGCGCTGTAAAGGCGTATCGGACTTCCTCCAAGGTATGGATAAGCTCGCCTTCTCCGGCTTTGGGAGGCTCCAGAACCTTCTCCTGCCGTGGCGGCGTCACGAACCCAGCCGCCATACCTGTGCAGATTGCGACAACCGGCCACAGGAAACCCAATCCACCGCCGCTTAAGACATGAAGGACAACGACGAGCGCGGTAACCGCAACGCCGACGACAACTTTTCGCGAGTTCAGGGCGTTCATGTAGTGCAGATCCTCCTGGGAAAGGTGGAATTGTTTTACTGGTAGGCACGAATTTCTTCGAACGCGGCAGCAAGGTCACCGTTGAGCGCATCAAAGGTCTTGCCACCAGTCAGCTGAGCTAGTTCTTCCATCTCTTGGATATTGGCTTCACCATACAAGATGACAAAGACAGGAATCTCCTTTTTGTCCTCGGGCAACTGCGCATAAGCTTCCTTCAGCTGTGCAAATGTGCGCCCACGTGTAACTTCGCCGTCGGTCATGAGCACCACTGTGCCAATATCGCCGCCGCTGGTATCCACTTCATCGAAAGCGTTCAGGACGGCCTCGAAGGTCGCGGTATCGCCATCCGCAACGAGGCGTTCCACGCGGTCTGCAAGCTCCTTGGTAGTTGCCGGCTTATCCTTATCCACGCGTGCACGAGTTGGCTGCTGGGGCTCTGAAGAATACGGAATCAGCTTGATATGCTCGCGATTTCGGAAGGCAACTTGACCTTCGCCATCTGGGGTGCCGTCAGCTGAGCCGTCGATAAGCGGGAGCAAACTACTCTTGAGTAGATCCATGCGCTCGCCTTCCATGGAGCCGGAGGTATCGAGGACCAAAGCCGTGTTGCCAGGATTGCGCAGTTCATGGGCGAAGGCAGCCTCCAGCGCATCAACGGTTTGCTCGTTTGCCGGGTAAGGCAGCTCAAAAACAGTGCCGGGCAAGTCAGAACTATCTACTCGCAAATGGAAACTTGTGAGCTTGTCTGGATGCTCCGCAAACCATTCAGCAAGCGCCTGCACTTTCGCTTCTGCGTCTTTGTCCGAAGAGCTCGCCAAGGAAGACAGCGGATAGTCAGCCGAAATCACTCCATCGGAGGGGATGACCACCTCTATGTCTGCTCCCTCATCTTTGAGCTGGTAGAGCACAGATTCATAGTTAAAAATTGCATCGGCTTGCTCTGGGTGCTCGCGGAAGCGGTCGGCCAACCAGCCAGAGGAACCCGATGTCAGGGTTTGGTTGCCAAAGAGCTTCTGCACTTTTCCAGTGGACTGCCTGATGTCCTCTTCCGTGAGGGCGCGTCCTGTGTCCGCAAAAGCGGTCGTTGCTGCCGATAGTGCGGAGAAACCCGAATTTGAGGTAGAAGGATCCGTCATGCCAAAAGTTATTCCGGAGTCAGCGATTTCTTGCCACGACGGCTGCTTGCTGGTCCAGCCTTGCTCTTGTGCCACAGAGGACTGCACGCCGAGAGCTATTGGGGAACGCGCCACGCTGTGCTCTCTTCCCAGCTGGTCATCTGCACCAATAATGCGCGCATAGCGATTGGTGGCAAACCACGTCGCGTCGTAGGTCCCTTCGAAACCACCTTGCTTAAGGGTACGGGAATTCGCCAGCGTTCCGTCCTCGGTGGTCATGGTGATGTCGAAGCCGAGGTCTTGGGAGGCGTCGGCAAGCACGGGCTCCAGAGGTTCGAGCTCCGTTGCCGCCACGATTCTGAGACCGCCGCTGAATGAATTCCCGGAGCCGGGTTTCTGAGAGTCATCGAACAGATCCCCCATCGAACAGGCCGTCAGCGCCATGGTGCCCACTAGGATGAGCAGCACTCTCAGTGACCGAAACATTCCCTCACAACCTTCCTGATGCTTGTTGCTGCGGAGCCTTAACCGACTACCTGCAGAATTTCCTCGAAATCCGCCCACCGCAGCTGGCTATATTCGCCGCCGTCCACGGGGATACTGTGATCGTTGGATGGATCAAATTTCGGGTTGAAGCCGGAGCCCTGCGTACTGAGCCCGAGGCCCTCCATCACCGCAGGGATGCCGTCCTCATTCATTGCTTTAGCAAACAGCACTCCCTCCTCAGTGCGAGGAATGACGATGCTGATCAACGTCGTCGGTGGATCCAGAGCTAGGGGTGTATAGCGGGACAGGTCCTCGCCCTCATTGCGCAGGCGCACGTACTGATCGGTAGTTGCCAAGACCATGGGCATCTCCCCCTTATCCACCCGAAGAAAAGCATTGAGGATTCCCTGCTCGGTGGTCTCACTGTAGCCTTGTTCCGCTACGAGATGCCGCATGATGTCATCAGCTTCCGCATCAATCTTCGCCTTGTCATCACGTCCTAGTTCCTTCTGCGCGTAATCCTCCCCAACGGTGCGAAGAAGGCGTGCGTAACGCAATGCGGCAAAAGACTGACTTACCTGGGGCACTGCCACGTCCACGACACGCGGCGATCCGAAGGCTGGGCTAATGTCACGCCAGCGAGTGTTTTCCTGGGACATGTCCACCAAGGTCTCTACATTCAACGAAGCTAAGTTGCCGGATTCCGTGACCAAATCGTGGTCCTTCATGTCCTCGACTAGGTCACTATGCACCAGCACCTGCAACTGATTGCCAAACACCATCGGAAAACCTTCATCCAGTTCCGCCAGCTCCGGGTTGGCATTGCGCAGATCAGACACCCACGCAGCGCCATTGGGATCCGTCAGAATGAAGTCATAGTCCTTATTCACGGTGCCGGTGTGATCAACAAAGTCCCGAGCCGGCACAACGTCAAGTTCCAGTTCAATGTTGTGCTTCTCCAAGGCCTTAAACGCGGCAGGATCCCTAAAGGTGGCTTCCAGTTCTGGACTAACTGCGCCGGTGACATGGATTGTGTCCTTGAAAATGTTGAGCTTCGACAGGGAACCACCTCCACGCCCTACCGCAAGGGAGGCCACGGCGAGGACGATGAACACTCCGGCAATCACGAAGGACTTGGTGCGCTTCGTCGACGATGTGCTGTTCATGATCTAAATCATAAAGTGATCTTCTTCTCATTGCTGGGTAAAGGAAGGGGTGAGGGGGTAAAGCGGAGGCCCGCCACCTTGCCCCACCCGGTTCTCTAAAGAAGAGAAGGAACGTTCGCCACCAAAGAGTAGAGGACCTTCGGGACCTCAGGGTTAGCGATAATATCAATCTCGGACTCTAAGTCGGTACCACGAAGGTGGGAAAGATATTGTCGGCGTCGACAAGCACGCCGATGGCCGGAACCGTCTGGAATCCGTACGCGGACTGGAAGGATGACCGTTGACGGACTTAAAGGATAGAACCAGCCCCAACGATGTCAGTGTGCCGAACGGCAAGCCGGAGCCGATAGCAGAGACAATGGCAATCATCTGCAGCTACCGGTTGCTCATCCCCTTCTGGAGGACCTGTTCCTCCGAGACATAGAGCACTTTCTCTTAATCTTGAGACTCCGCGCTAGGAGTCCGAAGTGCTTCAGCCATGGGGTTACTCCATGTCACCCCACATAAGAAAAGAACCGCATGGCCATAAGGACCATGCGGTTAAAGAAGCTGGCGGGTTTAGCGCAGCGGAGTCTGCGCCCATTCGCGTGCGTCACGAGCACGCTCGCGAACCTTTTCGCGCTGCTCCACCACGCGGACACCGGCGGTGCCGCCCTTAGTGGAGCGCGACGCCACGGCCCCATCAATGGTCAGCACCTCACGGACCTCTGGGAGCAGGCGCTTGTCGACGCCCGCCAGTTCCTCATCCGTGAGATCCACCAGGTCAACGCCGCGGGACTCTGCGATCTGCACACACGCACCGGAAGCCTCATGAGCCTCGCGGAAAGGAACGCCTTGGCGCACCATCCACTCGGCAAGATCAGTGGCCAGAGTGAAACCGCGCGGTGCGAGCTCGCGCATGCGATCTTCGTGGAAGGTCAGCGTTTCAACCAATCCGGTCATCGCCGGTAGCAAGAGGTTCAGCTGCGCCACCGAGTCAACGATAGGCTCCTTATCCTCCTGCAGATCACGGTTATAGGCCAAGGGCTGCGCCTTAAGCGTTGCCAGCAGGCCCGTGAGGTTGCCAATGAGCCGGCCGGTCTTACCACGGGTCAACTCCGGTACGTCCGGGTTCTTCTTCTGCGGCATGATAGACGAGCCCGTGGACCAGGCATCATCCAAGGTGACATAGCCATATTCCGGGGTGCACCAGTAGATGATCTCTTCGGATAGGCGCGACATGTCCACGGCAATCTGGGTAAGGACGAAGGCCGTTTCGGAAGCAAAGTCTCGTGCTGCCGTGCCATCCAGAGAGTTCTCCGCGGAGGAGTCGAAACCGAGCTCCTCGGCGATAGCCTCCGGGTCCAAGTGCAGCGAGGAACCCGCGAGTGCACCCGAGCCATAAGGTGACACGGCCAAGCGCTTGTCCAGATCCTGGAGGCGCTCGATATCACGCAGCAAGGGCTGGGCGTGTGCGAGAAGCTCGTGCGCAAGCAGAACTGGCTGTGCTGCTTGGGAGTGGGTCTTGCCCGGCATAATCGCATCCGGATGAGCTTCAGCCTGACCAGCCAGAGCTTCCACCAAGTCGGTGACTTGGAGCGCGATATCGCGGATGGTATCGCGGATCCACATCCGGAACAGGGTGGCTACCTGGTCGTTGCGTGAGCGTCCAGCGCGCAGGCGTCCACCAACCTCGGGGCCAACAATGTCGATGAGCCCGCGCTCCATCGCGCCGTGGACGTCCTCGTCCGTCGGCAGTGGGGTGAATTCGCCAGAAGCAACCTTCTCTCCGAGTTCGCTGAGGCCGTTGAGCATGGTGTCCAAGTCTGCGTCCGACAGCAATCCGGCCTTGTGCAGGACCTTGGCGTGAGCCTTGGAGGCCAGCACATCATAGGGGGCGAGGACCCAGTCGAAGTGGGTGGATACGGACAGGGCAAACATCGCCTCGGAAGGGCCGCCCGAAAAGCGGCCTCCCCACAACGCGCCCTCATTAGTCTTGTGCATCGATTCCTTACCTTGACCTTGACTGTGCTGGTTTACTTGCCGGTGGGGAAACCGCCGTCGCGGTCACGCTGGTTAGAGATCTGCGTCGACAGACCGTGCAGCTGGACAAAGCCCTTGGCCGCAGTCTGATCGAAGGTATCACCGGTGTCATAGGTGGCCAGGTCGAAGGAGTACAGCGACTGGCCAGAGCGACGGCCATTGACGGTGGCGGTGCCGGCATGCAGAACCATGCGGATATCGCCGGTGACGTTCTCCTGGGTGGACTCGGTGAAGGCATCCAGGGAGCGCTTCAGCGGCGAGAACCAGAGGCCGTCGTAGACCTCTTCGGACCAGCGGGCGTCGGTAAGGCGCTTGTAGCGGGCCAGCTCACGCTCCACGGTGACATCTTCCAATGCCTCGTGGGCCTTGATGAGAACCATGGCGCCCGGGGCCTCGTAGACCTCGCGGGACTTGATGCCCACCAGGCGGTCTTCCACCATGTCGAGGCGGCCAATGCCCTGGGCGCCGGCGCGGCGGTTGAGCTCCTCGATAGCCTGCAGGACGGTAACCGGCTTGCCGTCGATGGCAGTGGGCACGCCCTTATCGAAGGTGATGGTCACCTCGTCCGGGGCATTGCCCAGGTCTGGCTGCTCGGTGTAGGCGTAGAGATCCTTTGTCGGCGGGTTCCACAGGTCTTCGAGGAAGCCGGTCTCGACCGCACGGCCCCACACGTTCTGATCAATCGAGAACGGGGACGCAGCGGACTGCTCGATCGGAAGGTTGATTTCCTCAGCGAAGGCAATCGCCTTATCACGGGTCCAGGCATAGTCACGCGCCGGCGCAATGATTTCCAGCGCCGGATCCAATGCACGGAAGGAGACCTCGAAACGCACCTGGTCGTTACCCTTGCCGGTGCAGCCGTGAGAAACATGGGTACCACCGTGGGCCTGAGCGGCCTCCACGAGGTGCTTGACGATGAGCGGGCGCGAGATAGCAGACACCAGCGGGTACTGCTTCATGTACATGCCGTTCGCCTTGATGGTGGGCAAGCAGTACTCTTCTGCGAACTCATCCTTTGCGTCGACAACGATGGACTCGACAGCACCGCAGTCGAGAGCACGCTGGCGCACAGATTCCATATCCTCGCCGCCCTGACCAAGGTCAAGGGACACGGCGATAACCTCGCCGCCGGTCATCTTGGCCAGGTAGGGAATGGCGACGGAAGTATCCAGACCGCCAGAGTAGGCAAGCACAACGCGTGCAGTCATAGTAGTTTGCTCCTTTTAAGACAGACAGGTGCTAAAAATTGAACTTATTTATATTATACAGACTTACGTATAAATGTTAAATGCTGCGGCTGGTGAGCTTTTCTGCAAGCTCACGGCCTCCGAGTCCTTCACGTGCTAGGACAAAGATGGTGTCATCGCCCGCAATACACCCCACCACATCTGGCAGGCCCACACGATCAATGAAGGAAGCTAGGTACTGGGCAGCGCCCGCGGGCGTGCGGAGCATCGCGATATTGCCGGAGAAATCGTGGGAGACCACGAGTTCTTCGAGCATGCGACGCAGCTTCTCGCGCGGACCGTTGAGCTGGTCTTCGAATTGCTCCAACTCGCCGCCCACCACGTAGAAGGACCGGCCACCATCGCGTTTTACTTTCTTGGCGCCCAGCTCATCGAGGTCACGCGACAAGGTGGCTTGCGTGATGTCGATTCCCTCATCGAGCAAGAGCTCGGAGAGCTGGACTTGGCTCGTGACCCGTGTGCGGTCAAGAATCTCCAAGATCTTTGCTTGGCGGGCATTGCGCGTCGTTGGGGTCGTCGTCATTCGCTTAGTTCTCCTCCTGAGCTGCAAGAAGCCACACGAGCAGCGCCTTCTGAGCATGGAGGCGGTTTTCCGCCTCGTCGAAGACACGAGATTGTGGTCCGTCAATCACCTCAGCGGTCACTTCGCTACCGCGGTAGGCCGGCAAGCAGTGCAGGAAGATTGCCTCATCCTTGGCACGGGACATGACCTCTGGGGTGACCTGGTAAGGCAGGAACGGGGTGCGACGGTCCTTGCCGTCATCTTCCTGCCCCATGGAAACCCACGTGTCAGTGATAACAACGTCGGCGCCGTCGACGGCGTCGAGAGAATCAGTCACAGTCACCGTGCCGCGCTTGCGGGCACGTTCCACAAACTCCGGCTGCGGCTGGAAACCTTCCGGCGCAATGATCGTCATCTCCATGCCCGCGGTGGCAAAGCCCAACATATAAGAGTTAGCCATATTGTTGTTGCCATCACCCAAGTAAACGGCCTTGCGGCCAGCTAGGTCACCGAAATTCTCGCGGCAGGTCACCAAATCTGCCAGGATCTGGCAGGGGTGTAGGTCGTCGGACAGGGCGTTGACGATGGGTACCGTCGCGGTTTCAGCCATCTCCAACAAATTCTGGTGCGCATAGGTGCGCCAAACGATAGCCTCGACGAAACGGGAGAGCACGGCTGCGGTGTCTTGGTATGTCTCGCCCTTCCCCATTTGCGTGGACTTAGTCTCCGTAACGATGGCGTTGCCGCCTAGGTGAGCGATTCCTGCCTCGAAGGAGAAGCGCGTGCGCGTCGACGTCTTATCAAAAAGAACCGCGACTGACTTCGGGCCCTCCAAAGGACGCTCGGCAAAAGGATCCTTCTTCAACCTCAGCGCAAGATCAAGAACCTCCGCTTGCTCCTGCGGTGTGAGGTCATCATCGGCCAAGAAATGGCGCACGCTCATCCAATATCCTCCAGTACCTTATGCAGGCGCTCCACAGCCTGCGCGAGTTCTTCATCGGTAATCACTAGCGGCGGGGTCAAGCGCACGACCTCGCCGCTTGGGGCGTTGAGAATAAGACCGTGTTGCAGGCCCGCAGCCACAACGTCCTTAGCCACCGACTTATTTAATACAACTCCTAGCATAAGCCCTCGGCCCCGGACAGACTGCACAGCCGGAGATTTAGCCAGCTCGGCGCGTAGCCACTCGCCCTTGCGGCTAACGTCGGCGAGGAAGGGGTCGTCGACAAGCTCCAGCACCGTCGCTGCCGCCGCACAGGAGACGGGATTGCCGCCGAAGGTCGTACCGTGCGAACCCGGAGTGAAAAGGCCTTTGGCCTGACCACGAGCAATGGTGGCGCCAATCGGCATGCCCGCGCCCAAGCCCTTGGCCATGGTGATGACATCCGGAAAGACGTCCTCATGTTGGAAGGCAAAGAAATCGCCGGTGCGCCCCACACCCGTTTGCACTTCATCGACGATCATGAGGATCCCGTGTGTGGTGCACAGCTCGCGCACTGCGCTCAAGAATCCATCGGGCGCCGGAATCACACCGGTCTCCCCCTGAATGGGCTCCAAGATGATGGCGGCAGTATCCTCCGGGTTCTGTTCCACCAAGGTGGTCAAGTATTCAATGTCGCCGTAGGTGTAGAACTCCACCCCGCCCGGGAAAGGTTCAAAGGCCTTGCGCTTTGCAGGCTGCCCCGTCATGGCGAGAGAGCCCATCGTCCGGCCATGGAAACCATGATGTGCGGCGAGAATGCGGCGGCGCCCCGTCAGGCGAGCCAGCTTAAAGGCAGCCTCATTGGCTTCGGCCCCGGAGTTGGAGAAGAAGACACGGGCGTCGCTGTCCCCCACCTTCTCCAGCAGCTTTCCGGCAGCCTCGACGACGGGTTTGCTGGCGAAGAGATTGGAGACATGCCCCACGGTCGCCACCTGAGTGCTTACCGCTTCTACGATGGCCGGGTGGGCATAGCCCAGCGAGTTCACCGCAATGCCGGCGAGCATATCGATGTATTCTTTACCGTCTTCATCAGTCACCGTGGCTCCCTTGCCGGAAACGATGGCCACGGGTGGGGTGCCATAGGTGTTGCTTAACACCTCTCCCCACCGTTGCGTCAATGTGGTCTGCGCAGTCACTTGTTATCGTCCTTCCTGAAGACCGTTCCTTCTGGGTAGTCCTCACGGTTGTAATCATTGGGCAGCACCATCGTGCCGATGCCGCCCGTAGTGAGCAGCTCCAATAGCACGGCGTGGGCGATACGCCCGTCGATGACGTGGGCGGCGCTCACATCACCCTCGACGGCCATGAGGCAGGACTCCATCTTCGGAATCATGCCCGAATCCAGGCCTGGGAGCAGGGCTTTGAGTTTGTCGACCTCAATTTTCGACACCAGTGAATCGCGATTGGGCCAGTCGGTGTACAGGCCCTCCACATTGGTGAGGATGACAAGGCGCTCAGCACCCAGTGCTCGTGCCAATGCACCGGCGGCGATATCCGCGTTGATGTTGTAGACCTCGCCGTCATTTCCGGGAGCGATGGTCGAGACCACCGGAATGCGCCCAGCCTCGATGATGTCCATGACGGCGGAGGGATCGACGCTGACGATGTCTCCCACCATGCCGATATCGGTGGGCTCGCCGTCGACGTCGACAAGCCGCTTGCGGGCCTTAAACAGACCCGCGTCCTCACCGGATGTTCCCACGGCGTAGGGACCGTGGGAGTTGATGAGGTTCACCAGACCGCGCCCCACCTGGCCGAAAAGAACCATGCGGACCACGTCCATGATTTCCGGGGTGGTGACGCGGAAGCCGCCCTTGAATTCTCCCTCAATGCCGAGCTTGCCCAGCATCTCATTGATCTGCGGGCCGCCACCATGCACAACCACAGGCTTAGCGCCTACGGTGCGCAGGAAAACCATGTCGGCGGCAAAGGCGGCCTTGAGCGAGTCATCCACCATCGCGTTCCCGCCGTACTTGACGACGACGATCTTGTCGCGGTAGTGCTGCAGCCATGGCAAAGCTTCCGCGAGCACCGTGGCGCGGTCAGCATTGCTTAATCCCGGAAGCATTCTTCCTCCCTGTGAGAACTAAGAGCTATACGCGGAGTTGATCTCCACATAGTCGTGGGACAAGTCGGTGGTACGCACAAAGGCAGTACCGCTTCCTCCGGTTCCGAGGTCCACGCGCACGTCAATGTCGGCGCCAGAAAGGTCGACATCGCGCGCGCCGGGCGCACCGGTGGACTTAACGCACACGGCCTGGTCATTGAAGAACACGGAAATATTCTCCGGATCCATATCAGCATCCGCCATGCCCACTGCGGCGAGCACGCGGCCCCAGTTGGGATCCGAGCCGAACATCGCACACTTGAAAAGGTTGTCGCGCCCCAAGGTGCGCGCGGCGTTCAGCGCCTGTTCATCGGTGGAGGTTCCTTCGACCGTGATCTTCACGCGCTTGGTCACCCCCTCGGCATCTGCCTGGAGCTGATCCGCGATATCGGAACACACCGCCAGAACAGCAGCATCCAGCTCTTCCTGGCTAGGCTCTACACCGGAAGCACCAGAGGACAGGATGATGACCGTGTCATTGGTGGAGGTCGAGCCGTCAACGTCAAGCGTGTTGAAGGTCTGATCACTAGCGGTCTGCAGCGCCGAACGCAAGGCTTGTGGGGAGGCCACGGCATCCGTCGTCACGCATACCAACATGGTGGCCAGAGAGGGAGCCATCATGCCCACACCCTTGCCCATGGCGCCTATGCTCCAACCCTCGGCCTTAAAGAGCGATTCTTTGACCACGGTATCGGTGGTCATGATTGCCTCCGCGGCGGCCTGACCGTGCGATTCATCAGAACCGAGATCCCCGGCAACCGCTTCGATACCGGCCAATGCCTTCTCCATGGGAAGCAGCTCTCCGATAAGACCCGTCGAGCAGGCAGCAATGTTAGCTACAGGAATACCCGTATGCTCGGAGACAGCGGCAACCATCGCCGCGGCGTCCTTGTCCCCCTGCTCGCCGTTGCAGGCATTAGCGTTGCCGGAGTTATAAATAACTGCTTGGAGTGTGCCATCGGCTACTGCTTCGCGGGAAAGCTTCACGGGTGCGGCCACTACGCGGTTGCGGGTGAAGACCGCAGCGGCGTCGAAATTCGGCCCTTGGTTAACCACGAGTGCCATATCTGGCTTTCCCGAGGGCTTAATCCCAGCCCTCGTGGCCGCTGCCAGGAAGCCGGCGGGTGCGGTGATCATCTTTATGTTCTCCTTGTCTTAACAGAACGGAAGTCCCCGGGGAATTGGATAGCGCGGGGAACGCGCGCGAGTATTTCGAGTGATTAAGGTGCGACGGCCGCTTGCGGCAGACCCAAGGTTTCCTCCCAGCCCAAAGTCAGGTTCATGCACTGGACAGCTGCACCGGCGGTGCCCTTGCACAGGTTGTCTAGGGCCGCGGTTATCACCAGGCGCTGAGCACGCTCGTCCACGTGCGCCTGGATGTGGACCATGTTGGTACCCACTACGTTCTGCGTTTCCGGCTGCTGAGCTTCCGGCAGAACCAGGCAGAACGGCTCTTCCGCATAGAAGTCGCGGAAGGCTTGAGCAACGCTGTGCTTGTCGACGTCCCCCTTCAGAGGCGCCGTAATCGTCGCCAAGATGCCACGCGGCAACGGCGCGAGCACCGGAGTAAAGCTCACCGAAACCGAATCCTGGGTAAAGGGCTGTAAGTTCTGCAGGACTTCCGGAGTGTGTCGATGGGTCCCACCCGGCTTATAAGCCTTGAGATTGCCCATCGTCTCCGCGCCGAGCTGGGCCACGGAGGCCTTCTTTCCCGCTCCGGAAACACCGGTAATCGCGATAACGGACAGGTCCGGTTCAATCAGCCCTTTCGCCACGGCGGGCAGAGCGCCGAGAGTAATCGCGGTGGGGAAACACCCGGGGACGGCCACACGGTTGCTGCCTTTAAGCTTGTCCCGGTTGCCGGGAACTTCAGGAATTCCATAAGGCCATGCACCGGCGTACTCCCCGCCATAGAATGCATCCCAATCTTCCTTGTTGCGGAGGCGGAAATCGGCGGCGCAATCAATGACGGTGACGGACTCCCCCAACTGGCGGCCAATCTCCGCGGAATGCCCATGCGGCAAACCGAGGAAAACGATGTCATGGCCCGCTAAGACTTCCGGAGTGGTGTCCTCGATGACGCGATCTGCTAACTGCGGCAGGTGCGGCATGAGTTCGGAGACTCGCTGACCAGCATTGGAGTGCCCCGTCAGCGCGCCGATGAGCAGATCACCCGCAAGGTACGCTGGGTGCGACAGCAAGAGACGCAGAATTTCGCTTCCTGCATATCCCGTGGCTCCGGCGATAGCTACTGAAATAGTCATGCAGCCACAGTAGCAAATAATGCAGCCCGCCGTATGTTATTCACTTAAATTGGAAGCACTTTTCTTCATTCCACCGAGAATAAGGCCCGGATCTCCGCAGTGTCCTGCGAAATCCGAGCCTTGCAATAGAGATAGGAGCGAAACCTACATGACGCGGGATGAGACCTGCCCGAGCCCTTCGGCTCCTGATACGGCCTTCTTTCCTGCGTAGCCCAGGTACCCCTGTGGGCCAACGAAGTGGATGCCACCCTGGGCGTCCGCGATGGCGGTGACCTCATTGAATTGGTGAACTTGGCCGGGCTGCAGGCGCTTGAAGCTGGAAGGCGTTAGCCCCTGGTTGAAGCAATCAGCCTTGGAGCGGCCTGTGTGGTAAAAGAAGCGTGGGGCCAACTGACCCGGTGGGTTGCATTCTGGACTAGTGGCGCGAGCGCCATTCGACAAGCAGGCGATGTAAGTTCCTTCAATATTCGCTGCCTCGCAGTTGACGGTGCCATCAGCATTAGAGAAACCCTGGGACAAGTCTGCAGAGGCATGTGGGGCGATGGTCAGTACGCCGACGACGGCGGCGGTAGCTGTAAGACGTGAAATCAAACGCATGGTGTGAACAATCCTTTCGGTGTGGAAACGCTGCCCCTTTGAGGTTATGAGCCAAGCCACACTGCATCCAGTGCTAGGGGATCTATCCCCATCCCTTCGCTCGTTGCGGTATGAGAAAACCCGGTTCACGGGGTGCGTGAGCCGGGTTAAGGAACCGAAGGTGCCAGTGAACGCTAAGCGCGCATCTCTGCGCCAAGACGCTGCTTGGCTAGGTCTGCAGCAGCGAGTCGGTGCTCGTTAGCCTCTTCATCAGTCAGCGTGCGGTCATCCGCGCGGAACAAGAGCTGGAAGGCAAGGGACTTCTTGCCTTCACCGAGCTGCTCACCGCGGAAGACATCGAAAAGCTCCACGGATTCCAAGAGCTCGCCGGCGCCTTCCTCAACCACTCGGCGGACTGCCTCCGCCGGGGTATCCTCATCCACCACCAGCGCGATGTCCTGGTGCAGGGCTGGGAAGGAGGAGAGGACTGGTGCTGGGAACTTCTCGTGCAACGGCAGTGCGGTGACATCGAGCTCCATGGCGCACGTGCGGGCTGGAAGCTCGAGTGCCTCGAGTACTTGCGGATGCAGCTCGCCGGCATAGCCCACGACGGTCTCCTCGTCTGCAGCGAGGACCAAAGCGGCACAGCGGCCCGGATGCCACGGGAGCTGCTCGGCTGCCTTGACAGTGATGTCAACACCAGCAGCGCGGGCGACCTGGCGCGCGGATTCAATGGCATCTGCGTAGCTATAAGCACGACCGGAGCCCCACGGGCCCTCGTGCTCAATGTTGCCGGTAGCGACCGTGGCCACATGCAACGGCTGTAGCGGCAGCGACTCCACGAGCTCGGTCACGACGGAATCCTCCGGGCGCGACTCCACCGAAGGCATCGGAGACGCATCGGCGCGCTTGATTGCCACCTGCTGGAGACCGAAGAGGGCGAGGTCACTTCGGCCACGAGCCACGTTGCGGGCGATTGCTTCCAGGAGATTCGGAAGCAACGTCGTGGACAGAACGGCCTTATCCGCTTCGAGAGGATTCTGCACGGCAACAGTGCGGCGGCGCGGGTCTTCCTTATCCAAACCCCAGGTGTCGAAGGTGTCGTTGGCAATGAACGGCGAAGGCAGAACCTCGGCGTAGCCCGCATAAGCCAAGCCGTGTCCGATTGCACGGCGACGCTTCTGTGCCGGAGTAAGGCCACGACCTCCTACCGGGGTAGGAAGAATGGTCGGAATATCCTCGAGCCCCTCCAGACGCAGAATCTCCTCGATGAGATCCACATCCATTTCGATGTCGGTGCGCCAAGACGCGGGGACGACGGAAAGCTCTTCTTCGCCAGAGACCTCGCAGCCCACCTCAGTAAGGCGCTTTACCACGGTCTCGCGGGAGTACCCAACGCCGGCATACTCGCTCGGCTTGGCTGCGCGCAGCGTGATGGGCTCGCGCTTGGCGACGTCCCCCACGAGCGTCCGGCCCTCCTCAATGGTGCCGCCCGCGATCTGCTGGAGCAGCGCACACGCAACGTCGAGAGCAACCTCCACGATGGCCGGGTCGACGCCACGCTCGAAACGGCGGGAGGCTTCCGAGGACAGCTTGTGGCGGCGCGACGTGCGAGCCACGGTAATCGGATCCCAAATGGCGGATTCGAGGTACACGTCAGTGGTCGTCTCGGAGATTTCGGAAGTCGTGCCACCCATGACACCCGCCAGGGACTGAATTCCGTTGTCATCGCAGATGACCACGTCACCCGCCGAAAGCTCACGCTTGACATGGTCGAGGGTCTCAAACGTCTCTCCCTCGCTAGCGTTGCGCACCACGAGGTCGCCGCTCACGACGTTTGCGTCGAAGGCGTGCATCGGTGCACCGAGGAGCAGCATGACGTAGTTGGTGACGTCGGTCGCCAGATTGACGCTGCGTTGGCCAGAGAGCATGAGCTCGCGCGCCATCCAGAAGGGCGTGCGGGCAGCGGGATCAATGCCGCTAACCTTGCGTAGACCAAAGCGCTGTGCCTTGGTTTCTTCGCGCAGATCGACGGCGATCAGCTCGCCCTTCGGCGCCGGTACATCGGACATATCGATACCGGCAACGCTCGGATCCTGAGCCACGTCTGCGAAAGCCACGTCAAAGGCGGAGGCAATCTCACGTGTCAGGCCACGGGCCGACAAAGCATAGCCACGGTCTGGGGTGATGTTGACGTCGAAAACCGTATCGGAGAGGCCAATAATGGGGCGAGCGTCTTCACCGATCTTGTCGGCGACTTCCTCTCCCAGAACAATGATGCCATCGGCCTTCGGACCAAAGCCCAACTCAGCCGCGGAGCACATCATGCCGTTGGAGATGTGGTCATAGGTCTCACGGGCAGCAATCTTGAAGCCTCCCGGCAGCTCAGCACCCGGCAGGGAAACCACGACATAGTCATTGAGGCGGAAGTTACGAGCGCCGCAGATAATGCCCTGTAGCTCGCCGGTGCCGTTGGCTTGGCCAACACTCACCTGGCAGTAACGGATTGGCTTCTTGAACTGGGTGAGCTCTTCAATCTCAACGACCTGGCCAATAACCAGCGGCCCCGTGGTCTCCGGAAGAGCTTCATAGCCCTCGGTTTCGAAGCCGACGCGGACAAAACCGGAGTCTAGCTCTTCGGCGGATACGTTCCAGCCAGAGTTTGCGGTGCCAAGGAGGCGGGTAACCCAGTCTTGGGAAATAAGCATTGTTTTCTTTCTATCCTTTCTCTGGGTTCCTATGCCTGCACGCCGAATGGCAAGGTAAAGCGGACATCGCCTTCCACCATGTCGCGCATGTCGGTGAGACCATTGCGGAACTGCAGGGTGCGCTCGAGGCCCATGCCGAAGGCGAAGCCGGTGTACTCCTCCGGATCGATGCCAACCGCACGCAAAACGTTGGGGTTGACCATGCCACAGCCACCCCACTCGATCCAGCCGGCACCACCCTTCTTGTTCGGGAACCACACATCGACCTCGGCAGAAGGCTCAGTGAACGGGAAGTAGTTCACACGCATGCGAGTAGTGGTCTCTGGGCCGAAGAGAACTTTGGCCAAGTGCTCCAGAGTGCCGCGCAGGTGGGCCATGGTCAGTCCTTTATCCACGGCAAGGCCTTCCACCTGGTGGAAGACCGGCGTATGAGTCGCGTCGAGCTCGTCGGTACGGAAAACTCGGCCTGGGCAGGCGATGTAGAGCGGTACATCACGCTCAAGCATCGTACGTACCTGCACCGGCGACGTGTGTGTACGGAGAACCTGCTTGGAGCCCTCCTTACCCACGTGGAAGGTGTCCTGCAACGTACGTGCCGGATGGTCGGGCTTGAAGTTCAGAGCATCGAAGTTAAAGTACTCAGCCTCGACCTCTGGGCCATCGGCGATTTCCCAGCCCATGCCCACGAAGATGTCGGCAATACGCTCCGACAGCGCAGTAATTGGGTGCAGGGCACCGGTCTGCGCCCGGGTAGTTGGGACGGTGACGTCGACTTTCTCCGCCTTGAGCTGAGCGGCGCGAGCCTCCTGCTCGAGCGTTTCCCGGACCTGGGCAAAGGTCTTCTCCACCTTGCCTCGCGCCATGTTCACCGCACGACCGGCGTCCTTGCGCTGATCCTTTGGCAGCTGCCCCAGCGACTGGCGGGCCTGCGGGATATAGCCGCCGTCACCAAGATGCTCACGGCGGGCGGAAGTGAGCTCGTCGAGGTCGGATGCAGCCTCGAAGGCGGCAATGGCCTTCTGCGCGGCGGCCTCGAGGGCCTCTTCGGTCAATTCGATCTGAGGTGTGTCGGACACGTGCCTTGATTACCTTCTTCTCGCACAAAAACTAACGCGAGCTATCTTACCGTGCTCCCCGACTTCTGTGGCCACCAGCCCCAGCCCAAGGAAAGACTAGCGGTTCTGCTGCTTGGCAGATTCGTACAAGCAGATGCTGGCTGCCGTGGCAAGGTTCAACGACTCTGCACGGCCCAAAATTGGAATGCGCACGCGCATGTCGGCTTCATCCAACAGCTCCCCTAGTCCATGAGCTTCGTTTCCAAACAGCCATGCGGTGGGCTGGGAAAGATCGGCTTCAGCCAGATCTACTTCACCGTCAGCGGCCGTTGCCAGCACCTGCATACCGGAGGACCGTAACTTACCCAAAACATCTTTGATATTGGGATCACGCGCCACGGGTATATGGAAGAGTGAGCCTGCTGATGCGCGCGCGACTTTACAGCCCAATGGATCGACCGTCTCGCCCGCGAAGATGACGCCATCGGCGCCCATGGCATCCGAAGTCCTGATCAAGGTACCTGCATTTCCCGGCTCGGAAGTAAGCACTGGGACTGAGACCAAACGCGGCTTGCCCGCCAGGATTTTACCTGCACTCCACAGGACAGGACGGCACACTGCAAAAAGGCCTGTGCTCGTCGCCGTATCGGAGAGGTGCTTTGCTGCCTTGTCGGTGATGGGATGGACATAGACGTCCATGTAGCCGCAGGTTTGCACGATATGTGCAAAGCGTTCGGCGGCCTTCTCCGTTACGAAAACATCCGTGGCCGAGCCTGTCGACACCGCTGCATCGACAGCATTCTCACCCTCAATAAGGAAGCGCTCTGCCTTCCGACGGCTAGCGGCGCGATGCAATTTGGCGGCATTGACTATCCGCGGCGTGCGCTCGGTGAAGGCATTCTCAAAGTCCAGTTTCATGGCCTCCACCCTACCGAGGCCGCCTGCGAGGTCGCCGATCGAGTGGGTACACCACAATGCAGCAAGCCCACCGCTTTCCAAACTGTAGGAGGCGGTGGGCCACACGAGTATTGCTAAAGACTACTTCTTCAGCGGGATGCCATTGGAGTCTCGGTCATAACCGCCTGCACCGGCGATGATCATGATGAACTCGATAATCACCCAGATCCAGAGGATACCCGCCGAGATAGCTCCGATACCGAGCCAGGACGTCAAAACACTAAAGACGCAGAGCGATAGCTGGCCGATGGCGCGTCCTGTGCGACCAATATAGAAGTTGTGAGCGCCAAACCCGCCAAGGAAAAATGCAAGGAGCAACGCTGCCAGCCAGGACTTCTGCGGTGCGTTGACCGGGGCCTGCTGAGAGTAGTACTGGCCCTGCCCTTGGTACCCGCCCTGCTGAGCCGGCAGATTCTGTCCGTAGTTGCCGCCCTGGTACTGGTTTCCGTTGGAGTCGAACGGATTGGAGTACTGAGGGTTATTGCCAGAAGCATTCGGGTTGTTCTGCTGGAAACCGCCGTTGGGGTTCGTCATGAGAAAGACTCCTTTTTAAGCCTGCACACACAGGAAGAGAACGTGGGAACTTGATTAAGGTAACACAAAGCACACGCTATGTCCCCTTTTTCTTCACCCCACTGGGGCCTATTCCCCATTGGCTGTGCTGTGCCCCAATTGAAGCTTGGAACGCCAAACGCCCACCCTTTCTTGAAGTAGAAAGCGGTGGGCGTGAGCAGGCTAGTGAAAGCTTAAGCAGCCTTCGGAGCGTTAACGTCCTCCGGCAGTGCAGCCTTGGCGGCCTCGCACAGTGCGGAGAAAGCCTCGAAGTCATTAACGGCAAGCTCAGCCAGGATCTTGCGGTCAACCTCGATCTCAGCCAGGCGCAGGCCGTGGATGAGGCGGTTGTAGGTGATGTCGTTCATACGAGCAGCAGCGTTGATGCGCTGGATCCACAGCTTGCGGAACTCAGACTTACGGGCGCGACGGTCGCGGTAAGCGTAAGTCATGGAGTGCAGCCACTGCTCCTTGGCCTTGCGGTAGAGGCGGGAGCGCTGGCCGCGGTAGCCCTTAGCGGACTTCAGAATCGCGCGACGCTTCTTCTTGGCGTTAACTGAGCGCTTTACTCGTGCCACAGTAATACTTCCTTATCTTGATTGTGGTGTGTGGAAATGGAGTGTTTCGGCGCTGACTATGCGCGGCCGAGAAGGCGCTTGACGCGCTTGGTGTCTGCCTTGGCAACGTCCTCGGTGCCCTTCAGGCGACGGGTGCGCTTGGAAGGCTTGCCCTCCAGGAGGTGGCGGCGGTTAGCCTGCTCGCGACGCAGCTTGCCGGAGCCGGTCACCTTGATGCGCTTGGCGGTGCCCTTGTGAGTCTTCTGCTTCATGAGAATTAAATCCTTAAATCCTAAGTGGAGCGTGGTCTACTTCTTGCCTTTGCGGACGGGCCCAAGAACCATGGTCATATTGCGACCATCCTGCTTGGGGCGTGACTCCACGACGCCAACCTCTGCGACGTCGTCGGCCAAACGCTCCAGCAGCCGGAAACCGAGCTCCGGACGCGACTGCTCGCGACCACGGAACATGATGGTTACCTTTACCTTGGAGCCCTTCTCCAGGAAGCGCACCACGTTGCCCTTTTTGGTCTCGTAATCGTGATCATCAATCTTCGGACGGAACTTCTGTTCCTTCACCACGGTTTGCTGCTGATTCTTACGGGACTCGCGGGCCTTCTGGGCCTGCTCGTACTTAAACTTGCCGTAATCCATGATCTTGGCTACGGGCGGCTTCGCGTTCGGGGCAACCTCGACCAAGTCAAGGTCTGCTTCGTATGCGAGCTTGCGAGCATCGTCCGTGCGGACAATGCCCACCTGTTCACCACCGGGGCCAACAAGACGGACCTCGGGTACTCGGATGCGCTCATTAATGCGAGCTTCAGCGCTGATTGTGGTTCTCCTCGATTGTGGGGCTAGTAGTGTGCCTACCGTGACCACAAACGAATAAATCCCGGTGCCGTAGGCATCCGGGAGTTTCTTCTCAAGCACGCGCCAATAAATGGCGCCTACTCTTAACCTTTATCCTGCGCCGGATAATTCATCCTGCGCGGCATCGGGTGGGAGAAACTCCGCTTGCGGCCCAAGTACCTCCTGGAGGAGGCGCTACGGGCGGTAGTGGGCACTACTTTATCACCGCGATCATCGCGAACCAAATCGGCGTGCCGAGGTGGTTGCCGATACCTCTCTCGCAGTGCTTGAGGACGTCCCTTTCACCGCAGATGGCGCACTGGGTTGCGCGCAGCCTACCTGTGGCGTTAGCGCCCCGGCTTCCAGCGCCTCAGAAACCACTCGGTCCACTCCGGCAGCTAGCGTGTCGAGGGCGGGTATCGCTTCTTCTGCGTATTCCCCTGGCATGGTCACCTCAATGGCCAGACCCACGGCGCCATTTTCCGCAGTCCCGCCGCCTGCAGTTTCTCGAACTCCAATTTGACGGTGGGTATATCCGTTATCAGTTTCAGATAATCCCCATCCGCCTTTGGCGCGGGTGTCCGGCAGCTTATCAAGCCCATTGTCTTGCCACTCCACGATGTCATCCATCGCTTCATACACCTGCTCAGCTTCTGGTATGCACGGCAAGTGCGCGCCGAACTTAGCTTGTTCTTCGAGCACCCACGTGGAATAGCCAAAGGGCTCGGCAAATTCGCCGGTTGTGTCATACTCCTTCAATAGGGCTTTCACTGCGCTGCCGGCATCCCCTTCAGTCCATTGGACGTGGGACCACAGTGCGTAGGCTGCGTCATTATCAGATTCTTTAATCGCGAGGTCCACGAGCTCGGGACTGGCTCCATCACGCAGAGCAGCGATGGCGATGGGAACCTTCACGGTCGACCATGCGGGTTCATCACCCTTGAGCCCTGCGTTGAACGTCTCCTCTTGATCCGCCACGGACACACCGGCACGGACGTCAAACTCGCTTTCTACGTCAGCGATGACCGCTCGCAGTTCCGATGACACATCGAAATTTTGTGCATCGTCTGTTCGAGACGCTTCAGCTGCTGGCTGATCTCGACTTTGTCCGGGTTCAGAGCAGCCAGTCGCCGTTGCGACCACAGCGAAGCCGAAGACTAACGCAGCCGCGTTCGCACGCTTCAGCCCCACCATTACACCATCTCCTTGAGGAACCCTCCCGTATAGGAGCCTTCTACTTGCGCCACGTCCTCCGGCGTGCCTTGGGCCACGACAGTGCCGCCACCGGAACCACCTTCTGGCCCCATATCTACGATCCAGTCGGCGGCCTTGATGACGTCTAAGTTGTGCTCAATGATGATGACCGAATTGCCCTTGTCCACCAGCCCCTGGATGACGAGCATAAGTTTGCGGATGTCCTCAAAGTGCAAACCGGTCGTCGGCTCATCCAAAATGTAGACCGTGCGCCCATTCGTGCGCTTCTGAAGCTCGGATGCCAGCTTCACGCGCTGCGCCTCACCACCAGAAAGCGTCGTGGCGGCCTGCCCTAAGCGGACATATCCCAGGCCTACCTCCACCAAGGTGTTGAGGTAGCGATGAATAGAGGTGATGGGTTCGAAGAACTCGGCTGCCTCCGAAATCGGCATATCGAGAACCTCGGCGATGTTCTTGCCCTTATAGAGGACCTCGAGGGTCTCGCGGTTATAACGAGCACCATCACAAACCTCGCACGGCACGTAAACATCGGGCAGGAAGTTCATCTCAATCTTGATGGTGCCGTCGCCTTGGCAGGCCTCACAGCGTCCGCCCTTAACGTTGAAGGAGAACCGGCCTGGCTTGTAGCCGCGGACTTTCGCCTCCTGGGTTTCCGCGAAAAGATTACGAATCTTGTCGAAGACCCCTGTGTAGGTTGCCGGATTCGAGCGCGGGGTGCGGCCGATGGGGCTCTGGTCCACCTGCACCAGCTTGTCTAGGTGCTCCACGCCTTCAACGCGCTTGGCGCGACCGGGCACCTGGCGTGCACGGTTGAGTTTATTCGCCAAGGTCTTGGCCAAGATCTGGTTGACCACCGTGGACTTTCCTGAGCCAGACACACCAGTGACGCAGACGAGGACGCCCAGTGGAATCTCGACGTCAATACCCTTGAGGTTATTCTCGCGCGCGCCGACCACCTTGAGCATGCGCTCGGGGTCAATCTCGCGGCGAGTATCCGGGACCGTGAGCTTCTTCTTACCTGACAGGTACTGCCCTGTCAGGGACTCCTCCACGGCTTCAATACCGGCGGGTTCGCCCTGGTAAACCACAGTTCCGCCGAATTCGCCGGCGCGCGGGCCAACGTCGACAAGCCAGTCTGCCTCCCGGATGGTGTCCTCATCGTGCTCCACCACGATGAGGGTGTTTCCGATATCGCGCAAGCGCTTCAACGTGGCGATAAGGCGTTGGTTATCGCGCTGGTGCAGACCGATGGAGGGCTCATCCAGGACATACAAGACTCCCGCCAGACCAGAACCAATCTGGGTGGCAAGGCGAATGCGCTGTGCTTCACCGCCGGACAACGTGGAGGCGCCACGGTCGAGGGTGAGGTAGTTCAGGCCGACGTCGAGAAGAAAGCGCAGGCGAGCCTGGATTTCTTTGAGCACGGCACCGGCGATGATCTCCTCGCGGTGGCCCAGCACGAGCGAGTCGAGGAACTCCGCTGCCTCCTCGATGGACAGCGCCGTCAAGCCAGCGATGGACTGCTCGCCATGCGCGGTGGAGGCCAAGCGCACCGCCAAGATTTCCGGCTTCAGCCGAGTACCGCCGCAAGCGTTACAATGTACGCGGCGGGTGTACTGAAGCAGACGGTCCTTTTGTGATTCGGAATCCGCCTGATCGAGTTTGCGCTCCAAGAAGCCGATGGCGCCCTCGAACGGTGCGGACCAGTTGCGTTGGCGGCCATAGCGGTTCTTATAGCGCACGCTGACTTCCACATCCGTGCCATAAATCAGCGCGTGGCGCTGCTCCTTGCTCAGCTCGGACACCGGGGTGCGCGGATCAAAGTCCAGGGCTTTCGCTAGGCCTTCAACTAGTTTGACAAAGTACCGCGCATTGGGGCTCGACGTCCAAGGTTGGATGGCCTCCACAGCCGGGGCATCCGGATCCGGGATCAACAGATCCACATCCACCTCAAGGCGCGTGCCCAAGCCATCGCACACCGGGCAGGAACCGAAAGGCGCGTTGAACGAGAACGCGCGGGGCTCGTATTCCTCAATGGTCAGCGTATGGCCGTTGGGGCAGGCAGCTTTTTCCGAGTAGGTGTGCGTGAGCTCTTCGTGGTCAACGAAATCCAGGGTGACGAGGCCGTCTGCCAAGCGCAGTGCCGTCTCCACCGAATCCGTCAGCCGCTGCTTCTGGGAAGCCTTCACCTGCAGGCGGTCCACGACGACATCGATGTCGTGTTTGATCTGCTTCTTCAGCTTCGGCGGATCGCTGAGCTGATAAAGCTCACCATCCACCCGAACACGGGAGTAGCCCTGCGCCGCGAGGTCTGCGAAGAGGTCAACGAACTCGCCCTTACGGCGGCGCACCACAGGGGCAAGGACCTGGAACTTCAGCTTCTCCTCGTGGCTTAAGACCTCATCCACGATCTGCTGCGGGGTTTGGCGCTCAATGACGGCATCGCACTCAGGACAGTGCGCAGTACCCGCGCGGGAAAAGAGCAAACGCAGGTAGTCATAGATTTCTGTGATGGTTCCCACGGTGGAACGCGGGTTGTGGTTGGTGGATTTTTGGTCAATCGACACCGCCGGGGATAGACCGTCGATGAATTCGACGTCCGGCTTATCCATTTGGCCAAGGAACATACGCGCATAAGAGCTTAAGGACTCCACGTAGCGCCGCTGGCCCTCGGCGAAGATGGTGTCAAAGGCGAGTGAGGACTTGCCGGAGCCTGATAGACCGGTAAACACCACCAGGTTATCGCGTGGAATGTCGATATCCACGCCCTTGAGGTTGTGCTCACGCGCACCTCGTACGACCAAACGATCAGCCACTAGTTGCTGCCTTCCTACACAAAAGAATGTGTGTTCAGAGAGTTCTCACTCAGAATCTACCCGTATGGTTGGACTTATGAACAACGCCCTGAAGCTTCATAAAATTTCCGTTTCTGAAATGGACAACAACTGCTACCTGTTGTGTGCTGGTGACGAGGCGCTGATTATCGACGCTTCCGCTGACGCCCCGGCACTGCTTGCTTTGGCCGCCGAGCACGGCGTTAAAATCACCGCAGTGCTCACCACGCACCGCCACTGGGACCACGTGCGCGCGCTCAAAGAGGTCCTGAATAAAACCGGCGCCGTGCACTACTCCTCTTTCTTGGACTCGCCTGCCTTACCCGCCCCCGTCGACGTCGAATTGGAGCATGGCGATACGCTTTCTTTCGCCGGCCACGATCTGCCCGTCATTATCCTGCGCGGACACACCCCCGGAGGTGCGGCCATTGCCGCAGAGATTGATGGCGTTACCAACCTCTTCGTCGGTGATTCCCTCTTCCCCGGCGGCGTGGGCAAGACCACCTCGGAAGGTGACTTCGTGCGCCTGTACAAGGATGTCACCCGTCGGCTCTTCGATGTCTACCCGGACGAAGCGATCGTCCGCCCCGGGCACGGCGCACCCACGACGCTTGGCGCGGAGCGCCCGCACATAGATGCGTGGTGGAAGCGCCGTTGGTAACTGCGTATTAACTGCTGCGCTGACAGCGGCAATTGTTTAACCCGCGTACTATGGTGTGACGAACGTCTTTACAGATCTATTGAATGGAGCACGTTATGATTCGTAAATTTGCCCGTCCTATGCTGGCCTCCGTGTTTGTTTGGGATGGTGTGGATACGCTCCGCAACACCTCGGAGCACGTCGCGGACACCGAGTCCGTGCTCAAGCGCCTACGCAAGGTGCTGCCCCGCGAATACGCAGGCTACATCCCGAATGACCCAGAGCTGGTTACCCGCGCACTCGGCGGTGCAAAGACCGCTGCAGGTACCACTTTGGCGCTGGGCAAGGCCCCGCGTACCTCGGCTGCAGTGCTCGCGCTGACCCACGTCCCTAACCTGGTGGGCAATGCTTTCTGGACCGCCGATTCCAAGAAGGACAAGGAAGCACAGCGCAACAGCTTCATCACCAACACCGCCCTGCTTGGCGCCTTGGCCATTGTTACGCAGGACACTGAGGGCAAGCCCTCCGTGCGTTGGCGTGCTGCCAAGGCCTCGGAGCGTGCCAACAAGAAGATCCAGCAGGCTCTGCCGGGTAAGTCCGAGCAGCAGAAGTTCGCAGAAGACTTCTCCAACCGCGCCAACGAGATTTCTTCTGATGTGACCACCAAGGCCAATGACTGGTTCGAAACCACCAAGGAATACGTCGAGGACAACCGTGATGATTGGGAGTCCGCTGGCCGGGACTTCATCGACTCCGCGCGCTCCTTCGTCGAGGACAAGGCTGAAACCGCTCGTGAGTTCTTTGAAGACAACAAGGATGATTGGCTCGACGCTGCACGTGACAACACCGAAACCGCCCGCAAGGGTCTGGTAAAGGCAGCCGGCAAGGCACAGGACCGCGCTGACGAAGCACTGGCCAAGGCGGATTCGCTCGATGGAAAGCGTGCCCAGAAGAAGGCTCGCAAGCGCGCCGAAAAGCTGCAGAAGGAAGCTTCCAAGAAGCTGGATAAGGCTTTCAAGAAGTTTGGAGACCGCTTCTAAGCTCTCCCTCCTACGCTGCGGAAAGCCCCGCAACACACCGCGATAATGACCGCGGTGGAGACATCAACGGCTCAGCTAGTATGCTGGGCCGTTGTTCTTTTTCCTGTCCACCCATCCTTATCTCCTTTTAACTTCCCGTCTGTCCTCGAGAAGTCTTCATACGCACCCAAGGAGCCTTGTGTCTGAATCTTCATTCGCGACTCACACCGGGAAAGTCGACGCCCACGCGAGCGAGCAGAGCGCGGAAATAGCTAGCGAGCAAGCCTATGTCGATGGCCTCTTCGAGCGTCTGGACAACGAGGTCCACGCCGCCAATGTGCGCCTCAACGAGGTGCAAGCAGCCGTCGACCCTCATACCCCAGATGCTGATGCGCTCGTGCGCCGCGAAACCGAATACCACGGCCTGCAAGCAAAATTAGATCGGCTTAACATCGCCCAACTCGGTCTAGTTTTCGGCCGCATCGACATTGATGCACCTGGCGATAACCCCACCCCAGAAGGCCTAGACCGCCGCTATATCGGCCGTATGGGACTCGATGCCCGGGAGGAGGATTACCGCACGCTTCTTTTGGATTGGCGTGCCCCGATGGCACGGCCCTTCTACTTGGCAACCACTGCACACCCTGAAGGGGTTCACGTACGCCGGCACATCAGGACTACTGGTCGCACTGTCACCGGTATCAGCGACGAGATCCTCGAAGGAGACAACGCTGCAGAAAGCAGCGATGTCGCTAGCGAATCCGCCCTCCACCACGTCATGCAGCGCGCCCGAACCGGCCATATGCCATCCATCGTGGAGACCATCCAGCGCGAGCAAGATGAAATCATCCGTGACAGCACGCGCGGTGTCATGGTAGTTGAAGGCGGACCAGGAACCGGCAAGACTGCGGTAGCGCTGCACCGTGTGGCCTACTTGCTCTACACCTACCGCGAACAATTAGCCGCCACGGGCGTGCTCATCGTGGGCCCCAATTCCACCTTCCTGGAATACATTTCCCGAGTGCTCCCGGAACTTGGTGAGACCGGCGTTGTGCTCTCCACCATTTCTTCCCTTTTCCCCGGCATCGAGGCCACGCACGCTGAGTCTCTACTCGCCCGCGAGATTAAGGGTTCCGAAGCCATGGTGGAGATCCTCGGCAACGCGGTGAAGGACCACCAGCGTTTGCCCGAGCATCCGCGCACGCTGGAGATCGATCGGCTCGAGCTCACCGTGGACCCCCAGATGGTGAAGGCAGCACGAACCCGCGCACGGCGCTCCCGCAAGCCGCACAACGATGCTCAAGCGGCGTTTGCGGAACACCTCATTGAATCGTTGGCCCAACAGATGGCCGAACGGATCGGTTCTGATCCGCTGGGAGGCGCCAACTTGCTCTCCCGCGCGGACGTGGACCAGCTCCACGATGATCTAGCCGAGGAACCACAGGTCACAGAACTCATCGACGAGTTCTGGCCCCATCTCGCGCCTACCGAGGTACTCGCCGAACTACTGAGCAGCACCGAACGCATCGATTCGGCGGCCAGCGCCTACGATGAGGAAACCCGAGGTGCCCTCTACCGCGAGGATGGCAGGGCTTGGGCGGCGTCCGATGCTGCGCTTCTCGACGAGCTCGCTGTCCTCATCGGTATGCCTGACCCAGAGGCAGAACGCGCTGCCGAGGAGAAGGAATGGCGTGAGCAAGTTGCTGAAGCAGAAGATGCCCTCGATATTCTGAGCTCCTCCGATTCCACCGACAACGATGATGACATGTTCGAAGCGGAGATTCTCTCCGCCCACGACGTCATCGATGCCGAGCACCTCGCTCGACGCCACGAAGTTCGGGATTCCCGCACCACCGCTCAACGTGCCCGCGAGGACTACACGTGGGCCTACGGGCACGTCATCGTCGATGAGGCCCAGGAGCTGACCCCGATGGAGTGGCGCATGATCTTCCGTCGCAGCCCCTCCCGGTGGATGACGCTCGTCGGCGATACCTCCCAGACTGGAGCCCCCGCCGGCGTTGATGATTGGGGCGAGACACTCGAACCTTTCGTCGGCCAGCGCTTCCGATTGCACGGCCTGAGCGTTAACTACCGAACCCCACGCCCGATCACGGAGCTGGCCAACCAACTCCTTCAATCCATTAACCCGGAGGCCACGCCAGGAATCGCGGTGCGCGACGGTGTGGACGTTATCTGGCAGGACGGCGAGAGCGACCTGCAGCCAGCAACCATCCAGGACGCTGACGGGCGCCTACGCGCTGTGATCACCGCGGCCAATGTTGAGCAGATCAAAGGCCTGGAGTTTGACCACGTCACCGTAGTCAACCCGGATGACATCGTGGCAGCGTCCCCGCAGGGCTTGCACAATCTCTACGTGGCGCTGACGCGTGCGACGCAATCCCTCACCATCGCCGGCCGCTACGCGGAGGTTTTCCGTTAATCTGGTGCGCATGGCACTTTCCGATATCGCCCGCAAAGTCGAATCCACCGCGAATGCTTATTCTCTCAAGCGCTCAGCACGCAAGGGCTGGCGCCCCAGTGTTACTGGCTATGCCGGCTACGGCAATGAGGAATTCGTCCACGTGCTGGGGCGGGTTCTCATGCATGACCCTGCCGCCGAAGAGCGCGATACGTGGGCTCAACGCGGATACCGCCAGTTCTTCACCATCCAAGTCACTCACCACGAGGTCGAAGTTACTGTTGGCGGGAAGACGGTAGCGGGCGCCACGAACGACAACGGCTATATCGACGTGCTAGTCCATGACCACGGGCTAGAACCCGGTTGGCACGGGGTCACCATCCGTGCCAAGGGCGCCGCGGAGGCCAGCGCGGAGGTCCTCATCGTGGACAAAGACACGACCTTCGGTGTGGTCAGCGATATCGATGACACCATCATGGTGACGTGGCTACCACGCGCGATGATTGCGGCGTGGAATTCCTGGGTCAAGCGCACCAATACGCGCAAACCCGTAGAAGGCATGGCCAGCTTTTACCGCGAGATCTCCCAACAGCACCCAGAGGCTCCCTTCATCTACCTCTCCACCGGTGCGTGGAACACCTATGACACTTTGGTGAATTTCATGGCGGAAAACGGGTTCCCTCGCGGCCCGCTACTGCTGACGGATTGGGGGCCGACACCCACCGGCCTCTTCCGCAATGGCCTCGAGCACAAGCGCGTCCAATTGCGAAACCTGTTCATCGCTTTCCGCAAACTGCGTTGGCTGCTCATCGGTGATGATGGCCAGCACGATCCCTTAACCTATGCCGACGCGGCAGCGGAGCACCCCAACCATGTGGCCGCAGTTGCCATACGCAACCTCACCCCGCAGGAGCAGCTGCTCTCCCATGGTTCGCTCGCTCCCTTGGTGAAGGTCAACGAACAGTCTTCTTTCAATATTCCGCTCATTCAAGGCACTGACGGTAACGCCCTTGCCCGTGCCTACCGCACGCTTCCTTCCAGTTAGGACGATAAGAAAAGGCGCGCAGCGGCCCAGGAGGCTTCTTCTTTGAAGGTCTCTGAGCGCTGCGCGCCGTGAACGCAATGAAGCGTTAGTTGACGGTGTGGACAATCATGACATCGCAATCAGACTGACGTGCGACATCCGCCGGAACCGAACCAAGCAGGCGGCCGGTCAGGGAATTGATTCCACGGTTACCCACGATGAGCAGGTCTGCCTTGTTGTCGTTGACAATGGACATCAGGGCCTGAACCGGGGTGCCCGGGCGCACAGCGGTCTCCACCTTCGTCACGCCGAACTTCTCTGCGTGCTCCTTGCCGGAGGCGAGGTTGGCCTGGGCCTTCTCATCACCGAGAATCGTCACAGAATCCTGGCGCAAAGTCTTGGAAGCCTGCTCCTGGTTCTCGTAGTAGGCGCAACCGATGATGAGAGTGGCATCGAAGGCTGCGGCGATCTTGGCGGCGCGCTCCACTGCAAGCAGGGAGGACTTGGAACCGTCGGTGCCGACCACGATCTTGTTGTAATCGCTCATGATGACCTTTCTTCGCTGGCCCCAACCATGAGGCCACCGCTTGACAAAATTTTAAAGCTTTTGCGCACCCGCTAGTCTAACAACGCTGGCGCGTTCACGTCGATCAGCGCGCACGAGGCGCAGCGCGCCATGTTCTGTCCTAGTCAGTGGTGTTGACCACCACGACGTCGGCGTGGGCTTTACGAGTGAGCTCCGTCGCTACAGAGCCAAAGACGCGACCCCGCACCGAGTGAATTCCCTTGTTGCCCACGACGAACATATCCACGTCGTAGTCCTTGCCCACCTCGAGGAGCGAATTCACAGGATCACCGGACTTAGCAATGATTTCAATGCGCTTCGCACCCTCACCGTGCGCAATCTCCGCGGCATTGTTGAGGAAGCTTTCGGACATCTCTTCGCTCACCACCGGTACTCGTGCGTCCTCTGAGTTCGGGGCGCCGAGCATCGAACCCGAGTGGTTGTAGAAAGCGGACACGATAATCAGCGTGGCGTCATAGGCGCGCGCCATTGATGCGGCAGATTGGACAGCGCGCATGGAAGTCTGCGAGCCATCGGTTCCGACGGCGATCACGTTGTAGCTCAGCATAATTCTCCTTATAAGTAGCGATTAATCCTTAATAGTATGACACGGTCTTCTGCACAGAGATGGGTTTTACCCGCACATTGAGTGGGCAAAACTCTGAGCCCTGACGCGCGCCACTAGATCCCGGCCTCCTTAAGACCGCGTTGCTCCTTTTTCAGATCAGCAATCTCATCGCGCAAGCGCCCTGCTAACTCGAACTTGAGCTCGCGGGCTGCCTCGCGCATTTGAGTCGTTAGGTCGTCGATAAGCGCCTGCACCTCGTCGGCAGCCATGGAGGACACATCCGGCTTGTCGACGATCGCCGTGGGATCCGCGTCCTGCCCTTGCTCGTCGGCGTTCTCATAGACTTGATCCAAGATATCGGCGATCTTTTTGCGCAGCGGCTGCGGGTCGATGCCGTGCTCCTTGTTATAGGCAATCTGCTTCTCACGGCGGCGCTCAGTCTCCTCGATGGCCTCCTGCATCGAGTCCGTAATCTTATCCGCGTACATGATGACCTCACCAGAGACGTTTCGGGCGGCGCGGCCAATTGTCTGAATAAGCGAAGTAGTGGAACGCAGGAAACCTTCCTTATCGGCATCCAAAATGGCGACGAGTGACACTTCAGGGAGGTCGAGGCCCTCGCGCAGCAGGTTGATGCCCACGAGGACATCGAATTCACCCAAGCGCAGCTGCCGCAATAGCTCCACGCGCTGCAGCGTATCGATATCCGAGTGGAGGTAGCGCACCTTGATGCCATGCTCCAGAAGGTAATCGGTGAGGTCTTCTGCCATGCGCTTAGTCAAGGTGGTGACCAGTACACGCTCTTGCTTAGCGGTGCGGGCGCGGACCTCATCGATGAGGTCATCGATCTGGCCCTTGGTGGGCTTGACCGTCACCTTGGGATCTACGAGGCCGGTGGGGCGAATGACCTGTTCCACGAACTCGCCGCCGGAAGCCGTCATTTCGAAGTCACCTGGTGTGGCCGACATGTAGACGGTTTGGCCCACGCGCTCCTCAAACTCATCGAAGGTCAACGGCCGGTTGTCTACGGCAGAAGGCAAACGGAAGCCAAACTCCACGAGGTTGCGCTTGCGGGCCATATCGCCCTCAAACATGCCGCCGATCTGCGGGACGGTCACGTGAGACTCATCGATGATAGTGAGGAAGTCCTCGGGGAAATAATCCAAGAGCGTCGCCGGCGCGGAACCAGCGGGACGTCCGTCAACGTGGCGCGAATAGTTCTCAATGCCGGAGCAAAAGCCCACCTGTTCGATCATCTCAAGGTCATATTCGGTACGCATGCGCAGGCGCTGCGCTTCGAGCAACTTGCCGCGGTTCTCCAGCTCCGCGAGGCGCTCCGTGAGTTCCTCCTTGATGTCCTCGATGGCACGAGCCATGCGCTCTGGCCCAGCTACATAGTGCGTTGCGGGGAAGATTCTTACCTCGTCGACCCGCTCCAGCACGTCGCCCGTCAAGGGGTGGATGTAGTAGAGCTCGTCCACGTCATCGCCGAAGAACTCGATGCGCACAGCGCGCTCTTCATAGGCGGGGATAATATCCACGGTATCGCCCTTGACGCGGAAGGTTCCGCGCGTAAAGCCCACGTCATTGCGCTCATACTGGATATCCACGAGCAAGCGCAGGAAGCGATCCCGGTCGATCTCCTCCCCTTCCTCCAGCACAACAGAACGATCGAGATAGGACTGCGGCGTGCCCAGGCCATAGATGCACGACACAGAAGAAACCACAACCACATCACGGCGGGATAAAAGAGCTGACGTGGCGGAGTGGCGCAGGCGTTCCACGTCCCCGTTAATGGAGGAATCCTTTTCAATGTAGGTATCCGTCTGCGCGATATAGGCTTCCGGTTGGTAGTAGTCGTAATAAGAGACGAAATACTCCACCGCGTTGTGCGGGAGAAGCTGGCGCAGCTCATTCGCCAGCTGCGCTGCCAGCGTTTTATTCGGCGCCATCACGAGTGTTGGACGCTGCTGCTTTTCGATGAGCCAGGCGGCGGTCGCGGACTTACCGGTACCCGTGGCACCCATGAGTACCACGTCCCGCTCGCCGCGGCTGAGACGCTCATCCAGTTCCGCGATGGCGGCGGGTTGGTCGCCAGCGGGCTGGAATTCGGACTCAACACGGAACTCGGCTGAGCGCCGCTCGATTTCACCAACAGGGCGATGTTCGGAGACGGGCAGGATGGGGTGTTCAGCAGCAAAAGCCATGCTGACCAGTCTAACGCGCCCACCACGAAACCTGCTAGGCCCCACAGGCTGGGCAACCTGCCTCATCTGTGCCTGTGGAACGAGACCTCACTGCATTTTAGGGCAACGCGGCGCGCGTCCTGCGCAACCACAGTTCAAGCTCACCCGTGGTTTCCCACAGCGCATAAATCGGGGAACTGTTGGGTTCCATCGCTGTGTTGATTTTCTTGCGCAACCAGGCCCGGGTCTGCGGTGTGCGCAATACCTTGACGTCATCCGCGCTAATTCCAGCGGGGAGCCTATCTACAGGCGTGGTGGCCAATGCACCCAGGGCGATGATTACCCCAGCATCGTCGACATCGATGGGAGAATCCACGCAGCTTCTCTTAAACGTATCAAGATCGAAGGAGCCATCACGGATTGCCGCGAGCACTTCGCACGCGGCGTGATTATCAAAAGGCCCAACATCCCACGTTCCCATGAAGGTGCAGATTAAGCAGGGAAAGTGAACGGGGTGCGAGCACAAGGTAAATTTTGGCCACCATATCCTTTAAAAGTTGGCGCTCTCCGGCGCAGGATACGTGATGTGCACTACTCCGGCCTCTGCAAGAGAAAGCAAAGAAAATCCAAATACCACTAGCTTTCTGACCACGTAGCGCTGCTTGCTCTTAGGAAAGCGCGGAGCTTTTCGACGAGCCCGTCAACCTGCGAATCGAGCTTATCGCGAGCACCGTTGTTATCAATGATGAAATCAGCAGCGGCACGACGCACATCGTCTGGGATCTGCGCCGCTATCCGGCGGCGTGCATCCTCCTCATCCAGCCCGCGATACTCCACAAGACGGCGCACCCGCTCCGCCACTTCAACGTCAACGACGATGGTGGCGTCCATATCTTTGTGTAGACCCTTGTCCACGAGGAGCGGCATGTCATAAACCACGAAATCGGCTCCAGCGCGGCGCGCGGAGTCAAAGCGGGCCTGGGTCTCCTCCTGAATACGCGGGTGCGTAATGGAGTTGAGGAGATTGGTCTTCTCCCGGCTGGCGAAGGCGCGAGAAGCCAGCTGCCCTCGATCGAGGCTTCCATCGGCTTGAAGGATATCCTCCCCGAAAGCGTCCGCTAACTCAGCGAGCGCTGGTTGACCCGGTTCAACAATGTCCCGGGCTATCTGATCGGCATCCACTAATTCCCAGCCGTGGCGCACGAGAAGCTGCGCCACAGTCGATTTTCCACTGCCGATTCCGCCGGTGAGTCCAATGAGTTTCATACCGGCTTAGGATACGCGAAAGGCCGCCCCTCCCACAGCGGGGAGAAGCGGCCTTTCTGCAAGAACTACATCGTCTCGGACTAAGCGGCGGAGCCTATCCGAGAGGACTTAGTTTTTAGTTGCCAGCGAGCTTGTCGCGCAGAGCAGCAAGCTGCTCGTCGGAAGCGAGGGAGCCGCCAACCTCTGCCTGAGAATCGGATGCCGGAGCTGCATCCTGAGACTCGGAAGAGTAGTTGGAGTTGGCAGCGGACTCGGCGGCCTCAGCGGCTGCAGCACGGTTGCGCTCGATCTGAGCGGTGTGCAGGTTGAAGCGACGCTCGGACTCTGCGTAGCGAGCCTCCCAAGCCTGGCGCTGCTCGTCGTAGCCCTCGAGCCACTCGTTGGTCTCCGGGTCGAAGCCCTCCGGGAACACGTAGTTGCCCTGCTCGTCGTAGGAGTCAGCCATGCCGTACTTGGACGGATCGAACTCGTCGGTGTAGTCCTCGTCTGCCTGCTTAACGGACAGGGAGATGCGGCGACGCTCGAGGTCGATGTCGATGACCTTGACCATGACTTCCTGGCCAACGTTGACAACCTGGTCCGGAACCTCCACGTGGCGCTGAGCCAGCTCGGAGATGTGGACGAGGCCCTCGATGCCCTCCTCGACGCGAACGAAGGCACCGAACGGAACGAGCTTGGTGACCTTGCCCGGGACGATCTGGCCCACAGCGTGGGTGCGGGCGAAGACGCGCCACGGATCCTCCTGGGTTGCCTTCAGGGACAGGGACACGCGCTCGCGGTCCAGGTCGACGTCAAGAACCTCGACGGTGACCTCGTCGCCCACGGTGACAACCTCAGACGGGTGGTCGATGTGCTTCCAGGACAGCTCGGAAACGTGAACCAGGCCGTCGACACCGCCGAGATCGACGAAGGCGCCGAAGTTGACGATGGAGGAGACAACGCCCTTGCGGACCTGGCCCTTCTGCAGCTGGTGCAGGAACTCGGAGCGGACCTCGGACTGGGTCTGCTCGAGGTATGCGCGGCGGGACAGGACAACGTTGTTGCGCTGCTTGTCCAGCTCGATGATCTTGGCCTCGAGCTCCTGGCCGATGTACGGCTCCAGGTCGCGAACGCGGCGCATCTCAACGAGGGAAGCCGGGAGGAAGCCACGGAGGCCGATGTCGAGGATGAGACCACCCTTGACAACCTCGATGACGGTACCGGTAACCGGCTCTTCCTTGGCGTGCAGCTCTTCGACGGCGCCCCAAGCGCGCTCGTACTGTGCGCGCTTCTTGGACAGGATCAGACGGCCTTCCTTGTCCTCCTTGGTGAGAACAAGTGCGTCGATCTGGTCGCCGACCTCGACAACCTCATCCGGGTTGACGTCGTGCTTGATGGAGAGCTCGCGGGACGGGATGACGCCTTCGGTCTTGTAGCCGATATCGAGCAGGACCTCATCGTGGTCAACCTTGACCACGGTGCCCTCGACGATGTCACCATCGTTGAAGTACTTGATGGTGGCGTCGACGGCAGCGAGGAAATCCTCTGCGGTTCCGATGTCGTTGATCGCAACCTGAGGGGTGTTAGAAGTTGGCATGTAGTTATGCTCCGAATAAACGTAGGAGATCGTAATTGGACAGTTACGTGTCTCTTGAAAAGCGTCATTAAGCAGCGCAGATGCGCAAGACTTAAGATGGATTTCAATCCCGACTCGCAGCCGAGCTGAGCTCTCCTACAGTAGCCCAGCGCGTCCCAAGTCATAGACACGCCCGTACAACCCTACATCCTCGCAGCTAAAACGGCAAATGCGCCATGGAATAAGAATCGAAAAAGATCAATGTCTTCTGTAACTTTTTCTGCGTCCTCAGCCAATCGTGATTTTTGGGATCGTGACGCCGATTCCTACCACGCCGAACATCCCGAGTATCTATCCTCTTTCTACTGGTGCCCCGAGATGCTGCACGAGGCTGATGCGCAGCTGCTTGGCGATGTCTCCTCCGCGACCGTCCTCGAGCTCGGCTGCGGATCCGCGCCCTGCACGCGGTGGCTGCAAGGACGCGCACGCTTTGCGACGGGCTTCGATCTCTCGTCCGGCATGCTCTCCCATGCCGAGGGTGGCCTACCGCTCGTTCAGGCTGATGTCCTAGCTCTTCCCTATCGTGATGAAGTCTTTGACATCGCCTTTTCTGCCTTCGGCGCCCTACCCTTCGTCGCCGACCTAGACGCGGCACTGCGCGAAGTCCACCGTGTTCTGCGACCTCATGGCCGCTTCGTCTTTTCCGTGCCGCACCCTATGCGTTGGGTTTTCCCTGACAATCCACAGGACCTCACCGCGGAGCTGTCCTATTTTGAGCGCGCCTACCTAGAACAGGACGCTAACGGTGAGCTCACCTACGCCGAGTTCCACCGCACGATGGGTGATTGGGTACGAGCACTGCAGGCTCGCGGTTCTTTCGAGATCTGCAACCTCATTGAACCCGAGTGGCCAGAGGGCCTCGACATCACTTGGGGCCAGTGGTCTCCTGAGCGAGGTGCGGTCTTTCCAGGTACCGCCATCTTCGTGTGCGAAGCACGTTAGGTCAGACACTGCCTCCCCTGGTATCGAATCAATCGGCTGCAGCGAACTAAGCTGACAGGCATGCTTCTAGAACGCCTCGGGATTTTCGTGCGCCGCACAGTGGCCTGGTGGATTGATGCCTTTCTCGCCGCCGCCATCATCGTGGCGCTCAAGTGGCTTATCAACCTCATCACCGATGGAGTGCTAACCGGCCGAGCGGGCGCGGTCTATGACATCGTCGCCCTTGCGCTCGTCTTCTACGTCTTCCGAGTGTGGATTGAGGCTGCAAAGCAGACCTCCCTGGGCAAGTGGTCGCTGAGGCTAGAGGTTATTGCTGAGCATCCCGGAATCGGCAGCGCAGCCGTTCGCAACAGCTGGCTCCTCCTCACACTTCTGGCATTGACAGGACTCCCCTTCGTGGAGGCAACCATCCTGGGCATCCTCGGTCTCAGTGTCCTGCTGCTGGGACAAACCCCATTCGACCTCCTTGCCGGGTGCTTGGTCGAGCGCCGCACGCCCACCGAGGACGAGCGCGCGGTGGGCTTAACCTAAGGCCTAGTGCGCCGCGGCATCCCAGTTCTTACCCACACCAACGGAGACTTCAAGGGGCACAGTCAACCCGATAGCCTTGTCCATCTCTCGCTCCAAGATGCGCTGCACGTCCTCCGCTTCGCCGGGAGCCACCTCCACGACAAGCTCATCGTGAACCTGGAGCAGCACACGCGATGCTAAACCTTCAAGCGCCCTGTCCACGCGGATCATGGCCACCTTGATGATGTCTGCTGCAGTTCCCTGGATGGGTGCATTCAAAGCAGCTCGCTCCGCATTTTCACGGGCAACACGATTATCAGAGTTCAGCTCCGGTAAGTAGCGGCGACGCCCAAAGACCGTGGAGGTGTAGCCATCCTTTCGGGCCTGCACGACAACTTCGTCGAGGTAACGCTTGACGCCACCGAAACGCTCGAAATAGCTCTCCATAATCTCTTTGGCCTCACGCGCCGGAATTCCCAGCTGTTGCGATAGGCCGAAGGCGGAGAGACCATAGACCAAGCCATAGGACATGGCCTTGACTCGGCGGCGCAGCTCCGGGGTTACCTCATCCACCGGAACGTCAAAGACCTTGGAGCCGACATAGTTGTGGAGGTCCTCACCTTCGCGGTAGGCCTCAATAAGCCCCGGATCAGCGGAGAGGTGCGCCATGACGCGCATCTCAATCTGTGAGTAGTCAGCCGTAATCAAGGTCTCGTAGCCTTCACCAACCACGAAGGCCGAACGGATCTGGCGTCCAGCCTCCGTGCGCACCGGGATATTCTGCAGGTTCGGCTCCGTCGACGACAAGCGTCCGGTTGAGGTCACCGTCTGATTAAACGTGGTATGAATACGACCATCTGGCTGAATGGTCTTGATGAGCCCCTCCAGCGTCGTCTTCATCTTCTGGTACTCGCGGTGCGCCAGCAGGTGGTCTAGGAACGGGTGCGGGTGCGTGGCAGCAAGCTGCTCAATTTCCTTAGCGGCGGTCGAATAACCTGTCTTAGTCTTCTTCGTCTTCGGCATATCGAAGGTATCGAAGAGCACCGCCTGCAACTGCTTCGGGGAGTTCAGATTAAGTGATTCATCACCAGCCAACTCGCGGGCGGCGCGTTCCTGCTCATTGACCTGCTCGATGAAGGCATCGCGCTGCGTTTCCAAGACGTCTCGGTCGACCGCAATACCAGCGGCCTCCATCTGGGCCAGGATGCTCACGAGTGGCAACTCAAGGTCTGTATACAGCTCGAAGGAGTCAATCTCCTGGAGTTGACGCGTCAGTTCTGCTGCTAGTTCCATAATGGCAGCGGCCTGATCCACCAGCGGGTTTTCATCCAAGATGGAAAGCTGCTCTGTCGCTGCTCCCAGGGACTTCTGCAGATGGCGCTGGTACACGTCCGTCAACGCATACGTGCGCTGACCCGGACGCAGGAGGTAGGCAGCGAGGGCTGTGTCATGGGCGATTCCGCGCAGTTCGATCCCTCGCCCCGCCAGCATGTGCCAAGCAGCCTTTGCCTCGTGCAAATACTTCGGCGCATCTGACGACAACCACGCGGCGAGCGCGGCGTCGTCCTCAGCATCGAGATCTGCTAACTCAATCTGGCGGCCCTCAAAGGAGGAATCAACCAGTGCCAGTGCCGCAGCATCACCCGCGCCCGGGGTCCCATCGCCCTGCACGAATACCGCGACATGTTCCTTGCCCTTGATCCACTCAGTCAGCCGTGTATCCACCACGGTCACCGTTACCTCTGGTGCTTCCTCTACCGCAGCAGCCTCGGCGGCGGCGTCATGAGGAACGGCGTTGAGGACTCGCTCGCGCAAGTTGGTACCAAACTCCAGCTCATCGAAACGTGCCGCGACTTCGTTGGCGACCGCACCCTTGAATTCCAAATCCGCCGGGCCGACCTCTAGGTCCATATCCGTCACCATCTGGGTGAGCTGTCGGTTGAGCTTGACCTGCTCGATGCGATCGCGGAAGTTCTGCCCCGCCACGCCCTTGATTTCTTCGGCATGCTCGATGAGGCCATCGAGGGAGCCATACTGGGTAATCCACTTCGTGGCGGTTTTCTCCCCCACCTTAGGGACAGACGGCAGGTTATCGGAAGGGTCGCCGCGCAGGGCTGCGAAATCTGGGTATTGCTTGGGGCTCAGGCCGTACTTCTCCTTCACCGCCTCTGGAGTGAAGCGATGCAGCTTGGACACCCCACGCATGGGATAGAGGACGGTCGTGGAGTCGTCGACAAGCTGCAGATAGTCGCGGTCACCAGTGACCAAGAAGGTCTCATAATCTGCGCCCGCCTCGGTGGACAACGTGGCCACGATGTCATCTGCCTCGAAATTCTCGCGCGAGAGCGTGGTGATTCCCAGCGTTTCCAGCACGTCCCGGATGAGCTCAACTTGGCCGCGGAACTCTTCGGGGGCGGCCTCACGCTGCGCCTTGTACTCGGGGAACATGTCAGTGCGAAAGGTCTTGCGGCCCACATCGAAAGCTACAGCGACGAAGTCTGGCTTCTCCTCGGCCAGGATATTCGCCAACATGGAAAGGAATCCGTACACAGCGTTCGTGTGCTGGCCGCCCGAGGTTGAAAAGTTCTCCGCGGGCAGTGCATAAAATGCGCGAAAGGCCATGGAGTGGCCGTCAATGAGCAAGAGTCGGGGCTGAGAAGTAGTCACCCGGCCCATCCTAACGTGTTGCATGGAGCGGCACCGTTGAGGGCCTTAGGCAGGCAATTAGGTTCACGTTGGTCTACTGCGCTACTATCGTTGCTTGTGCGCCCCTGTAGCCCAATTGGCAGAGGCAACGGATTCAAAACCCGTGTAGTGTGAGTTCGAGTCTCACCAGGGGCACAATGTCACCCCACAACAGAGTCTGTTGTGGGGTGTTAGCGTTTTTTCAACTGAGAGGAACCCGTTTCTATGCGTCGCACTATCATCGCTTTGAGCACCGCGGTTGCCCTTACTCTGGGTGGTACCACCGTGGCTACCGCTGCAGAATCGAGCGCTAATAAAGAGGTCCTTCCCAAGATCGAAGGTTCCTCCTACTACCAAGAGCTGCGTAAATCTGCGGCTTTCTCGGATGATCCGCAGCTCAACACTTTCGCCACTGTGCTTCTCGATGGCCTTGTAGGCCTCGCTGCCTTCGCCATCTTGGGTTCAATCTACGGCGAGATAGCTAAGCGCCTGCCCATGTAAAAGGCGTATAACCTTCCGTAAATTGAATAGTTTGCATAAGCCTGTTGTGCGGTGAGAGAATAAAAAGTCATCTGCTCACCCACTCTTCCCGGCACGGCAATCCCACCGGGTAGACAGTCAAGGTTACTTTCGGTTTATGCATTATCTTTTTAACGCCATTCGCGGCGCCCTCATTGGCATGGCCGAGTTAGTCCCCGGAATCTCCGGCGGCACCGTTGCGCTCATCGTCGGCATCTATGAGCGCGCTTTGCATAACGCCAATGATCTCATCTCCGGCCGTTTCAAGAAGGTCGAATGGGGCTTCCTCGTCTCCGTAGCCGTCGGCATGTTCGCCGCTGTTTTCGGTTTCTCCACGATCCTCCATAACTTTGTGGAGGGTCAGGTTTCGCTATCCAGCGCCCTCTTCCTCGGCATGGTCGCCGTCTCCATCGTCGTGCCACTGAGCATGATGTCGCGTTTTTCTCCCGCGTCCATCGCCGCGCTTGTTATCGCCGCCGTCGCAATCTTCTTCGTCACCGGCTTCACCTCCACCCCAGTAGAAGACCCCAACCTTGTCGTGGTCTTCATAGCGGCCATGGTGGCTGTGTGTGCGCTCGTTCTTCCTGGTGTCTCAGGCTCCCTTATCTTGCTGACGATGGGCCTCTACGCGCCGATCATCGGTGCAGTCTCGGACCGCAACATGATCGTCGTGGGTGTCTTCGCACTCGGCGCGGTGTGCGGCCTCGCGGCTTTCGTCAAGGTGTTGAACTACCTGCTGGATAATCACCGCGATATCACCCTCGCGGCCATGGCCGGCTTCATGCTCGGCTCCCTGCGCGCGTTGTGGCCGTGGGGCGCTGACCAAGATGCTTCCACACCGCTCATCCTGCTTATGTTCGCGATTGGCGGCATCATCGTGGCCATTTTCATCGTTGTGGACCGGCGCAAAGCCGCAAGCTACCAAGAGAGTTAAAGCATGATTAAGAAAACGGGCATCGTGGGCGTCGTCGGAGCACTTGCCGCTACTGTTCTTTCCGGCTGCGTCACCAACGAGGAGCCGGCGCTGCCAGAAGGCTGGTCCGAGCCCAACGTGGAGAAAGTTCCCGAGATTGCCGCGATGTATGAGGACGCAGATGGAGTCCTCACCGTGGGCACGAACCCACCATTCGCACCTTTCGAGTTCAAGGATTCCGATGGCTCGATCATCGGCTTGGAAATGGACCTAGCCAATGCAGTCGCCCAAGTGTTGGGGCTCGAGTTCCAGCCGGTAGAGCAAGACTTCTCCATGATCTTGCCGGCGGTTCAGTCGGGACAGATTGATCTCGGCGGTTCCGGGTTCACCGATACCGAAGAGCGCCGGGAGAACTTCGATTTCGTCGACATCCTCTACGCCGGTATTCAGTGGGCCAAGCTCACCGATGGCCCCCACGAGGTAGACCCATCTAACCCTTGTGGCCTCACCGTCGCGGTGCAACGCACCACGGTGTCGGAGACCGACGATCTGCGCCCCAAACAGGAGGCCTGCGATGGCAATCTGACCATCCTGCCCTATGACACAAGCGATAACGCCGCTCTTGCGGTTTTGATGGGCCGCGCGGATGCGCTCTCAGCAGATTCACCAGTCTCTGCTTGGGCTGTCAACCGCTCAGATGGACGTATGTCCATGGTCGGCGAGATGTTCGACGCCGCGCCCTACGGCTTCGCCGTCCCGAAGGATTCCGACCTCGGCCCTGCCGTAGCGGCGGCGCTCCAGCATCTCATCGATACCGGGGCATACGCCGAAATTCTCGATAAATGGGGTGTTAACGACGGACTCGTCGAACACGCAATGATTAACGAAAGGCCGATCAATGACTAACTCCTCTCTCCCAGCAGCGTCGGAGTCGTCGGCTTCGACTACCCCAGAAAAGATCGAAGCCCGCCCACTGCGCCACCCTTGGCGCTGGGTCTTTGCTACCCTCCTCGCGTTGCTTGCCGTATGGTTCATCATCTCCTCGGCGCGCAATGAAGCCTTCGGATGGGGAACCTACTTCCAGTATCTTTTCGATACTCGGATTGCCACCGCTGCACTGCACACCATTGCTATTACGATTCTGGCGATGATCATTGGCGTCGTGGGCGGTGCGGCCCTCGCGGTGATGCGTATGTCCCCTAACCCTGTGCTGGGTGGCGTGTCGTGGGTCTTCCTGTGGCTCTTCCGTGGCACCCCAATCTACGTACAGCTGGTCTTCTGGGGTCTACTTTCGGCCCTCTATCAATCCATCAACCTTGGATTCACAGAGATTTCCCTCACCGAGGTACTTAATAACGCATTCCTCCTGTCGGTTTTGGGCTTGGGCCTAAACGAGGCCGCGTACATGGCGGAGATTGTCCGCTCCGGTATCTCTTCTGTTCCGGAGGGCCAAAAGGAAGCCAGCAAGGCCTTGGGAATGGGCTGGTGGATGACCATGCGCCGCACGGTGCTCCCGCAGGCCATGCGCATCATCATCCCGCCGACTGGCAACGAGTTTATTTCACTGCTCAAGACTTCTTCTCTTGTCGTGGCAATTCCCTACACGGCGGAGATTTTTGGCCGCGCCACGGACATTTCCGCTGCGCTCTTCGAGCCCATCCCCCTGCTCATGGTCGCGGCGACGTGGTACCTGGCCATCACTTCCCTGCTCATGGTGGGCCAGTACTTCTTGGAGCGCCGCTTTGAGCGCGGCGCCACCCGCGAGCTCACCGGCCGCCAGCTGGCCGCGCTTGCGGACGCCGAAGGAACTATCCCCCGCAACGTCTCTGTCATCCCGGAGGTAAAGAACTAATGCCGACTCCCATGATTTCCGCGCAGAATGTGCACAAGTCTTTCGGCCAGCTCGAAGTTCTCAAAGGTATCGACCTCACCGTCATGCCTGGCGAGGTCACGTGCCTACTGGGCCCCTCTGGTTCCGGTAAGTCCACCTTCCTACGCTGCTGTAATCACCTGGAGAAGGTCACGGCCGGCCGCCTCTACATCGACGGCGAACTCATCGGTTTCCGCGAGCGCAATGGCGTGCTTTATGAAATCTCCGAGAAGGAAGCTGCAGCCCAGCGCCAAGATATCGGCATGGTCTTCCAGCAGTTCAATCTGTTTAGCCATCGCACCGTGCTGGAGAACATCATCGAGGCCCCCGTCCAGGTAAAGAAGCAGAGCCCGGAGCAGGCGAAGAAGAAGGCCATGGAGCTGCTGGAAAAGGTTGGCCTCGCGCACAAGGCGGATGCCTACCCGGTACAGCTCTCTGGTGGTCAGCAGCAGCGTGTCGCCATTGCCCGCGCGGTTGCCATGGACCCGAAGCTCATGCTTTTCGACGAACCCACCTCGGCCCTCGACCCCGAGCTCGTCGGTGAGGTGCTCCGCGTGATGAAGGAACTTGCCGCCGATGGCATGACCATGCTCGTCGTGACCCACGAGATGGGCTTTGCCCGGGAGGTCGCCGACAACATCGTCTTCATGGACGGCGGCAGCGTCATCGAAACCGGCACCCCGGAGCAGGTCTTGGACAATCCTCAGCACCAACGGACGAAGGATTTCCTCTCTTCGCTCTTGTAGAACGCTTGGGCAGTTCTCTACTTGAACCCGTCCAAGACAAAACTCCGGCCAGTCCGCAAAGGGTAACTGGCCGGAGTTTCGGGCTTCAGGGAAAGACGTGGGCTCTACTCGGAGTCGCCTTCGTCTTCCGCAGTCTCAGCGGGCTCTTCGGACTCCTCGGAAGAGGCCGAGGCCATCGGGCTATCCGCAGACTGGTATTGGATGACGTCATCCAGCACCGCGTGGATATAAGGCGCGGCCTTGTCATTAGAGTATTCGGAAGCAAGCTCCACGCCTTCAACAAGCGCGGTAGCGTTCGGAACATCCGCGTTGAAGAGGATTTCCCATACCGATACGCGCATGATCGCGCGGTCAACGGCGGGAATGCGCTCGAGCGACCACTCGCTGGAGAGGTAACGAGCAATCGCATCGTCGATGGCATCCAGCTCTTCAGCTGCTCCACTGACAATTTCGCGGGTGTAGTCCGCGATCGGCGCCACGCCGTTTTCCGGATCACGAGCAAGCTCGACGCGGTCTTCCACGATAGCTACCGGATCAACGTCGCGTGATTCTGCCTCGAAGAGAATATCCGCAGCTCGGCGGCGCGCGCGGTAGCGCGCGGTGTGCCGCTTATAGTTTGGCTCTGGTTGGGTCATTTTAGTTGTTGACGCGGGAGAGGTATTCGCCGGTACGGGTATCGATCTTAAGAACGTTTCCGATCTCGATGAACAGCGGAACCTGGATCTCGGCGCCGGTCTCGAGTGTCGCCGGCTTGGTGCCGCCGTTGGAGCGGTCACCCTGCAGACCCGGCTCGGTGTGCTCAACCTTCAGGTCAACGGAGATCGGCAGCTCGCCGAACAGAGCCTCGCCGTCATGGAAGGAGACCTGCACGCGCATGTTTTCCAGGAGGAACTTGCCAGCGTCGCCGAACTTATCAAACGGCAGCTCGTACTGCTCGTAGGTCTTATCATCCATGACCACGTAGTTCTGGCCATCGTTGTACAGGTAGGTCATGTCGCGGCGGTCAACGTTGGCGGTCTCCACCTTCACGCCAGCGTTAAAGGTCTTGTCGGTGACCTTGCCAGAGACCACATCCTTGAGCTTGGTACGCACGAATGCAGGACCCTTGCCAGGCTTGACGTGCTGGAATTCAACGATCTGCTGCAGCTTGTTGTCGATCTTCAGAACGAGGCCGTTCTTGAAATCAGTGGTATCTGCCATGAAATGACTCTCCCAAATTACTTGTAGTCGAAACTATGAAAACAGTGTCTAAGCATACCTCACGCGCCGCACCAGCGGCGCGAAGGGGTGCTGGCTACAGCACCTGAAGTTCCTTCGGATAGGCCGTGATGATCTTTGGCGCCCCTGAGGTGATAAAGAGGCTGTCCTCAATACGTACACCGCCCTTACCCGGAACGTAGATGCCCGGCTCAATGGTCAGCGTCATTCCTTCGGCCAGCTCGCCCTTGCCGGTTTGCGCAGCGGAGGGTCCTTCGTGCACGTCGAGGCCGATGCCGTGGCCAGTCGAGTGAACGAAATACTCGCCATAGCCGGCCTCAGTGATGATGTCACGGCAGGCCGCGTCGACGTCGACAAGCTTGGCACCTGGCACCGCCGCCTTCACGCCAGCTTCCTGGGCGCGCAGGACAATGTCGTAGATTTCACGGGCGAAGTCAGTGACCTCACCGATAACGAAGGTGCGGGTGCAGTCGGAGTTAAAGCCGCGCAGGTGGGCTCCGAAGTCGATCGTGACCAAATCTCCCTTGCGCAACTCGCGGTCATCCGCGCCGTGGTGTGGCTTAGCGGAGTTCTCACCGGAAGCCACAATGGTGTCAAAGCTCACACGTTCCGAACCGAGCATGCGCATGCGGTACTCCAAATCAGCAGCGACCTGACGTTCCGTGCGCCCAGCGGCAACCTCCCCGGCCTCCACGAGATCGGTGAGTGCCTGATTTGCCAGGGCAGCGATTTCCTCGAGCTTCTGCAGCTCAACACGATCCTTGACCAAGCGGATCTTCTCAATCACGCCGGTGACCGGTACCAGCGTCACGCCCTCCGGCTTCGCCTTCTCCAGACGCTCCAGTTGTGAGACGGTGAGGTAGTCGGCTTCATAGCCCACGCGTAGATCTTGGGAAACCTGCCCCAGCAAGTGCGGGCCCACATCGCGACCGAGGCTGGCTTCAATGTCTGGAACCTCTTCGGCGATCTGCGTGGTATAGCGACCGTCCGTTGCCATGAGCGCGGAGAGGTCCTTGCGCAACAGCAGTCCACCATTCGACCCCGAGAACCCGGTCAAGTAACGCACGTGCGTCAGGTGGGTAACGATAATGGCGTCAATGCGCTGACCAGTCAGCTCAGTCATGAGCTTGCGGCGGCGGTTGCTATAACGAGTATCGGCTAATGCCATGAGAGAACCACTCCAATCAATTCAAGCGATACTTCATGATAGCTAATGCGCCAGGAAGTACCCCAGTGCCGCGACATAGCCATAAGAACCGAGGCCCGCAATAACACCGCGAGCGATGGGGCTTATGTAAGAGTGCTGCCGGAACGCTTCCCGCGCATGCACATTGGAGAGGTGTACCTCAACGAATCCTGGGCCATCGGCTACCTCCGCCAAGGCATCACGCAGGGCCACCGAGGTATGTGTAAAACCACCCGGGTTGATGATGACCGGCCAGCCCTCATCGGCAGCGCGATGCACCTGTTCAATGAGTTCGCCCTCGTGGTTGGATTGGAAGAAGACGATCTCTTCCTCCCCCGCCGCCGCACGGACGCGAGTCTCTATATCCTCCAAGGTTTCGCTGCCATAGATTTCTGGCTGGCGCTTGCCCAGGCGGTTAAGGTTCGGGCCGTTGAGGACGAGAATAGTCATGGCGAACTCCTTAAATTCCTAAGCGGTGAGCTGCGCGTAGGCTGCGCGCAGCTCCTCATCAGTGGCATCTTCCAATCGCGTGGTTTCCCCGATCCCGGTGAGCGCTACAAAGCGGATGTGGCCGCCGCGGTTTTTCTTGTCATGGCGCATTGCATCCAGCAGCTCCTCGAAATGTCCCTGCTCATAAGTGGTCGGCAGCCCGATCCGGGTCAAGATGTCGCGGTGCGTGGCCACGAGGTTGGCATCGATAAGCCCGCGCGCGTGGGATAGGTGAGCAATGAACATCATTCCCACCGCCACCGCGCGGCCGTGGCGCCACGAGTAATTCTCGCGACGCTCCACTGCGTGGCCGAAGGTGTGACCGTAATTGAGGGTCTCGCGCAGCCCGGATTCCTTCAAGTCCTGGCCCACCACGTGTGCCTTGACCGCAATAGAACGCTCGATGAGCTCCGGCAGCAGGCCGTCGGGCTCAAGACATGCAGCGGCATCCTTCAGGTAGTGCTCAATGATCTGCGGGTCATGGATGAAGCCAGTCTTGATGATTTCTGCAGAACCGGCGACTATTTCGTCGGCCGGTAGCGTGCGCAAATGATCCAGATCAACAAAGACTGAGTCCGGCTCGTGGAAAGCCCCAACCAGGTTCTTTCCCGCGGCGGTGTTGATGCCGGTTTTGCCGCCCACGGCGGCATCCACCATGGCGAGCAACGTCGTCGGTGCCTGAATCACCGGGATACCGCGCATCCACGTGGCCGCAGCAAACCCAGCCAGGTCTGTCACCGCACCACCGCCTAGGCCAATGACTGCGTCACGGCGACTAAACCCTGCCTCGCCGAAAATATCCCACAAGCGAGCGAGCACGTCGAGCTGCTTTGCGGCTTCGGCATCGGGGACCGCAACTGAGGTGGCTTTAATCCCCTGTGCTCGAGCCTGTTCAACTAGGTCATGGGCAGCTTGCGCGAGCGGCGGTTGGTGGATGATTGCGACCTTAGCCGCACCAATCGCCGCGGCGCGCTTAATCATGGCGGTACTCAGGCCACTGCCAAGAGTGACCTCATAAGGTGATGGTCCATTAACAGCAATGGTGTGCATGGGTGGTGCTCCTTTGGCTGGGGTGGCAAGGTTCGTGAGGCGTTGACATGTAGCGGGTAAAGAAGGTTCGTTTTCCTAGAAGGTTTCGAGGAAGCTCAAGATGTCACCCACCACCTGCTGCGGGGAGCGCACACCCGTGCGCACCTTTAGGTCAGCCACCTCGCTGTAGAGGGGCCGGCGCGCTTCCAAAAGCTGGGTGTAGTGCGCCAGCGGGTCCGCAGACTCCAGCACAGGTCGGTTGCTATCCCCCAGCGTGCGGGTTACGCCTTCTTCGGGAGTGATATCAAGGAATACAACAGTCAGGCCATCGAGCAGGGCTCGCGTGGATTCAGTCAGTACTGCCCCGCCGCCTAAACTCACCACACCAGTAGTGGCGAGTGCCTCGCGCACTACTTCGGCTTCGACCTCACGGAATGCTGGTTCACCCAGCTCAGAGAAAACCTCGCCGCAAGCCTTGCCGTAGCGGGCCTCGATAAGGGCATCGGAGTCAACAACCTCGCAGTTCAGCGCCCGGGAGAGGCGCCTGCCAATCGTGGTCTTTCCGGAACCGGGAGGCCCTACGAGAACGACGTGCGGGGAGTTCATGCCTCACCCCAATCCAGGCGGCTAGCCACGTAATCCTGGTAGGCAGCAATGTTTCGCTTGGTCTCGGCCAAGCTATCGCCACCAAATTTCTCCAACACGGCACGCGCAAGGACGAGAGCTACCATGGCTTCGGCCACTACACCAGCCGCTGGAACTGCGCAGACATCAGAACGCTGATGGATGGCAGTGGCTGCCCCACCGGTGGACATATCAACGGTCTTCAGGGCACGCGGGACCGTGGAAATCGGCTTCATCGCCGCACGCAAACGCAGCGTCTGGCCGTTGGTCATACCGCCTTCCAGACCACCAGCGCGGTTGGTCTCACGATCCACACCATTGTCAGTGCGGACCATTTCATCGTGTGCCTCGCTACCGCGGCGGCGGGCCTCAGCGAAACCATCGCCGACCTCGACGCCCTTGATCGCCTGAATACCCATCAAGGCGGCGGCGAGCTGTGCGTCGAGGCGGTCTTCACCCGAGGTGTGCGAGCCCAAGCCAATCGGCAAGCCCTCCACGATGACCTCTACGATGCCGCCGAGGGTATCGCCCTGCTTCTTGGCGGTCTCGATTTCTGAAATCATCGATTCCTCTGCGGCCTTATCGCAGGCACGTACCGGTGAAGCATCAATAGCCTCAAGGTCCGCGAAGCTAGGGTGCGGGCCCTCATAAGGTTCAGAGGCACCAATGGAGATGACGTGGGACAGCACCTCGACTCCCAGGGTTTCGCGGAGGAAGTTGCGCGCGACCGTGGCTGCGGCCACGCGAGCAGCGGTTTCACGCGCGGAGGAGCGCTCCAAGATGGGGCGAGCCTCGGAGTGATCAAACTTCACCATTCCAGCGAAATCGGCGTGACCGGGACGCGGGCGAGTCAGCGGGGCACCGCGACCGGAGGCCATAGCTTTAGCGACCTCTGGGTCCTCAAGATCCAAGGCCTCGGGCGACATGATGGTAGTCCACTTTGGCCACTCCGTGTTGCCGATCATGATCGCGATGGGGCTTCCCAGGGTAAGACCGTGGCGGATGCCGCTGAGCAGAGTGAGATCATCGGCCTCGAACTTCATGCGGGCGCCCCGGCCATAGCCGAGGCGGCGGCGAGAGAGCTGGAGAGCAATATCGTCTTGAGAAATGGGAACCCCGGCTGGCATGTGCTCAATGAGTGCAACGAGTGCCTGGCCGTGAGATTCACCTGCGGTAGTCCAACGAAGCATGCGGACTATTATCACACGCCAGGGTTTCCTTCGGGGCCACTAGGCCGACTATTACACCGTGTCGGGGCAAAATATCACGACAAGTCCTGCGGCAATCAGCATCCCGGGTCCATGCGCAGGTGTCCTATCCCTGGCTATATAGCCCCAGAGCACCGTGCTTAACGACGCCCCCATCATCGCCAGCGCGACCCCCGGTACTCCCGCCGCATGGGCGGTCACCATTCCTAGCGGCAGCGCCAGCTTTAGGTCTCCCCCGCCCACGCTTCCGGCACGGCTCAGCAAGGCAACCAGAATATAAAGTCCTGGCCACAGCAGCCCGGCAGGGTCGAACCACCACAGCGACAGTACGGCGGCAGGCAGGGTCAAATAGTTAGGCAGGCGTTTGAAACGCAGGTCATAAATAATTAAGGTGCACCCCCACGCCAAGAAAAGCACGTCCCCCATGGTCCCGCAGCCTACCGCGTGGGCGGACAAGACGCACGCGGTAAGCTGCGGGGAATTGCTTAGAGCAGCTTGAGCGCCTTGTTGAGCGCCGCCAGCATCTCTGCCCGCGGGGCGGTGTGCCCGGTAAATTGCTCAAACTGTGAATAGGCCTGGTTCGCCAGCATGATGTGCCCGCCGACGGTCGGGTAGCCATCAGCGGCCGCATACACTGTGAGCGGAGTAGGCCACGGATCGTAAACAACGTCAAAGACCGGCGCCTTGGCCAGCTGCGTCAGGTATCCCTCCACCGCAGCAGAGGGCACGGTGGAGACAAGGAGATCTGCTGCTCTCGCAAGCCCTGCTAGATCATCCTCGAAGTCTGCCGCATAGAGCGTGAGACCGAGGGCCTCAGCGAGCGGGCGCAGCTCTGCTAAACGGTCGGAGCGATTCAACACGGTAACATGCTTCACGCCGCGCTGAGCCAGACCCCACAGGACCGGCCGCGCGGTACCGCCGGCGCCGATGAGCAGCGCCGAAGACGGCTGGGAAGAGCCCAGAAGCTCATCCAGCGCGCCCAGCACGCCTTCGGTATCCGTGTTATCCGCGCGCCACCCTTCCGAGGTGCGCACCAAGGTGTTCGCGGAGCCGATGAGCTCAGCTCGATCGCTGACGATATCAGCACAGGCGAGGGCATCGAACTTGAGCGGCATGGTGACGGAGAAACCGCAGTACTCCTCGCCTACTTCGGCGAGGAAGGCGGGCAAGTCCGTCACCTCATGCTTGGTATAGTCCCACTCCTTCAGGCTCAAGGCCTCATACCCTGCGTTATGCAGGACTGGTGAAAGCGAGTGGGCAATGGGGCTGCCCAAGACTGCGGCGCGCGGCATCAGATTACTGCTCCTCGGCCGGTGCCTCACCAACGGCCTCGCGCTGGCTGTCCAGGATGCCGGAGCGCACCGCATCATCAACGTTGGCGAGGTGCTCATCGTAGTTATCGGTAAACACCGTGGTGCCCTTGTCATCGACGGTGACAAAGAAGAGCCAGTTACCTTCCGCTGGGTTCTCCATGGCCTGGATAGCTTCCTCCGAAGGAGAGGCAATCGGCGAATCAGGAAGACCGTCCTTGGCATAGGTATTCCATGGCGTCTCGCGGTGGCGGTCCTCATCGGTGGTGGCCAGCTCCACGTCCTCGAGGCCATAGTTCACGGTGGAGTCCAACTCCAGGCGCATCGGCTCATCGAGACGGTTGAGGATCACTCGAGCAACCTTGTCGAATTCACCAGCCGGGGACTCGCGCTCCACCAGGGAAGCCGCAGTCAGAAGCTCATAGGGCTTCAAACCAATTGCTTGGGCGCGGTCAACGATGTTGGTGTCGTTGTACTTCTTCGTCGAGCGGGTGATCAGATCCGTCAGAATCTCCTGGGCATCCATGTTCGGGTCGAGCACATACTGGCCTGGGGCAATCAGCCCCTCAAGGCGCTTCGGGTCCTCGCCTCGTGCGCGAACCTCTTCCAGGGCCCACTCCGGTGCGCCCAGCTCAGCCGGGTCCACGGTGGCCGCAATCTTCTCGAGCTCTTCAGCGGAAACGCAGCCGCCTTCCTTACACGAAACCTGGGAAATCAAGGAGTAAATGCCGTAGCGAACATCACCGCCGAGCACATTGACATCGAGCAGCGTTGCACCGCCTTGGACGTCGAGGAGGTCCACCATATTAGCTTCATCGAGCAGCGCTTCGACGGCTGCCTTCGCGCTCATCTCCTCCTGGAGACGGTAGAAGCCGGGCTTGATTTGGCTTGCGCGTGGGTTGGAGTTGGCCGCTGAGGAGAAAGCTTCGGATGTCTTCACCACGTTCTTTTCTGCCAGCTCGGGTGCCAGTTCACCCATGGATGAGCCTTCTGGGACCTGAACGAGCTGGGTTACTCCATTACCTTGTCCCTCGTAGTCCAAGGTGCTGCCTCCTCCCAACAGGCGGAAACCGATGTAGCCGAGTCCACCGATGATGAGGACCAAGCTCGCAATGAGCACGGCCATGCCGCGCTGACGGCGCTTGACATATTGAGGTTCCATCGAGCGTCCGATGCGTGAAGGTTTACGGCTCACGTACTTCGTCTCCTACGTTTGAAGGGCTGTGGCCGTTCAACGCGAAATGGCGCGCATCCAGCCAGGACTGCAAAATTTCCACCGCGGCCGCTTGGTCAATGACCGAGCGGCCACGCTTCTCTGACACGCCAGAGGCCCGCAAAGCAGAGGTTGCCACCACCGTAGTGAGGCGCTCATCCACCATTCGCACGGGCGGAGGTTCCTTCATCCTGTCATCTTTTGCCAAGCGGCGGCGGATACGAAACGCGATTTCCTTGGCATGTTTAACACTTGATGAGCCATTGCCTTTGAGATCACGCGGCAAACCAACAGCCACCTCGACGGCGTCATACTCATGGATCAGGTCAAGCAAACGGTCAATATCGCCCTTGTCGCGATCCTTAAACCCGGTCTCACGCCGGACGGTTTCGACCGGCATGGCCAAGCGCGCGTCCCGGTCAGATACCGCCACGCCGATACGGACGGTACCGACATCGAGGCCCAATCGGCGCCCCGGGCCGGGATCGTCCACACCTGGTTTGTCGGGTTCTACGGCCATCGTGCTCCTCCTGGTTCTGCGAGTCAGCTACAACTGCACGCCAATTAAGGCGCGCTCGTTAGTGGGCTTCGAGCTCATCACGGACGGCGTCGAAGGCCTGCCGGAGGCCTTCGACGTTGGCGCCGGAGCCTTGTGCCATATCGGGCTTACCGCCACCCTTGCCGTCAACATAGCCGGAAACCACTTTAACCAAGTCCCCAGCCTTGACACCACGTTCGTTGGCAGCCTTGGTAGCCCCCACGATGAATGGCAACTTGCCGCCCTCATTCTCCGACGCCAAGACGACCACAGCAGCGACATCGCCGAGGCGGTTCTTGATATCGGAGGCCAGCGTACGCAGGTCACCGCCGTTCACGCCCTTTGGTAGCTTGGCAGCCACGAGGGTGAAATCGTTGATGGTATTCGCCGTCGAGATCATCTCCGCGGTCTGGGACATGAGCCGGGCCTTGTGAAGCTCGGCAATTTGCTTCTCAGCGGCTTTGAGCTTCTCCGTCAACTGCGCGATGCGCTCCGGCAGGTCCTCAGTCTGGACTTTGAGCTCGCGGGAGACCCCCTCTACGAGGGCGGTCTCCTTCGAGTAGTAGCGGAATGCATCCAGGCCCGAATAAGCCTCGATACGGCGCGCGCCCGAGCCCACGGAGGATTCGCCGAGGACAGACACCGGGCCGATCTCTGCGGTGTTCTTTACGTGCGTACCACCACAGAGCTCGATGGAGAAGGGACCACCCATCTCCACGACGCGAACCTCGGAACCGTAGTTCTCACCAAAGAGGGCCATCGCGCCCATCTCCTTGGCCTTATCCAAGGAGGTCTCGATGGTGTTGACCGGGAAGTGCTGGTCTACCGCCTGGTTGGTCACCAAAGCGATCTCATCGAGCTGCTCCTGAGTGAGCTGGTCGGTGTAGTTGAAGTCAAAGCGCAGGTAGCCAGGACGGTTCAAGGAACCAGCCTGGACGGCGGTTGGGCCAAGCACCTGGCGCAGCGCGGCATGGATGAGGTGCGTGGCGGAGTGCGCCTGCACGGCGCCGTGGCGCCACTGCTCGTCAACTGCGGCGGTCACGCCATTGCCCAACTCAAGGCCGCCGGCGGTCACCGTGGCCTTGTGGACCCACAGCTTCTTGCCGATCTTCTGCACGTCGTTGACCTCAAGGAGGGTCTCGCCAGCGATAATGCGGCCCCGGTCGGCGGTCTGGCCGCCGGCTTCGGCGTAGAGCGGCGACTGGTCCAGAACTACCTCGACGGTGTCTCCTGTCTCGACCTCCGTGACCTTCTCGCCATCGCGCACAAGGCCAATGACCTTGGCCTCGGACTCCAAGGTTTCATAGCCCGTGAACAGGGTCGGGTGATTATCCACCCACTCGCGGTAGAGCGACAAGTCAGCATGACCATGCTTTTTGGCCTGGTTATCAGCCTTGGCACGGCGGCGCTGCTCGCCCATGGCGGCGTCGAAGCCGTCCATATCTACGGTCAAACCGGCTTCCTGCGCCATCTCCAGGGTCAAGTCGATGGGGAAACCATAGGTATCGTGCAGTTCAAAAGCCTTCTCGCCGGAGAGGACCTTCGGAGTGGCCGCACGAGAGGTGTTCTTCAGCTCGGTCACGGCTTCGTCGAAAAGCTTGGTGCCCGACTCCAGCGTCTTCAGGAAGGCCTTCTCCTCCGCCACGGCAACGCGCAGAATACGCTCGCGGTTTTCTGCGATCTCCGGGTAGGACGGGGTCATGGTGTCCATGATGGTGTTCATGAAACGCTCCATGGTCGCCCCCTTCGCGCCCAACAACTTAGCGGAGCGAATGATGCGACGAAGCAGGCGACGCAGAATGTAGCCACGCCCCTCGTTACCGGGGGTAACGCCATCCAAGATGAGCATCATGCCGGTGCGCGAGTGGTCTGCCACTACGCGGAAACGGATCAGGTCTTCCTTCGGCGCATCCGGAACGTACTTCGCACCGGTGAGCTCTTCGGCTACGTCGATAACCGGGCGCAGCAGATCCGTCTCATAAACATTGTCCACGCCCTGCAGGATGCAGGCGACGCGCTCGATGCCCATGCCGGTATCGATATTCTTCTTGGGCAGCTCACCAATGATTTCAAAGTTGCCCTTGCCGATGCCTTCGCCGCGCTCGTTCTGCATGAAGACCAAGTTCCAGATCTCCATGTAGCGGTTATCGTCCGCGACGGGACCACCGTCCTGGCCATATTCCGGACCGCGGTCATAATAGATCTCGGAGCACGGACCGCACGGGCCGGGGATACCCATGGACCAGTAATTATCCTCCATTCCGAGGCGCTGGATGCGCTCGCGGGGAACGCCGATCTTGTTGTGCCAGATATCAGCTGCCTCATCGTCATCGAGGTAGACCGTGACCCATAAACGCTCGGGGTCGAGCCCCAAGCCGCCATCCTCTACCGAGTTCGTCAGAAGGTTCCAGGCGTGGGTAATGGCCCCCTCCTTGAAGTACTGGCCAAAGGAGAAGTTGCCTGCCATCTGGAAGAAGGTGTTGTGGCGGGTGGTGATGCCTACTTCCTCGATATCCAAGGTGCGCACGCATTTCTGGATAGAGGTCGCCGTACCGTTAGCAAAAGGCGGGTTCTGCTGGCCCAAGAAGTAGGGCTTGAAGGGAACCATGCCGGCGTTGACGAAGAGCAGGTTCGGGTCATCCAGGATCAGCGATGCGCTGGGCACAGCCTCGTGGCCGGCCTTGACGAAGTGCTGGGTAAAGCGTTCCCGGATCTCATGAGTCTTCACGAGCAAAAGTCCTTCACTGTTGAATGGTTTCTAGTCAGCGCTCAACTTTACCCGTCCGGTGCTGTGCTTAGCGACGCCGCCCCCGGATGATGTCCCGCAACCTCCCCAGGTACTCGCGCACCCGTTTTTCCGCGCCGTGGTCGGTGGGCTGATAATACTCGGCATCAGCCAGCGTCTCCGGCAAATACTGCTGGGCTAGCACACCGCGTGGATCATCGTGCGGGTACTGGTAGCCGACGGCGTTTCCCAAGCGCTTAGCCCCCTCGTAGTGACCGTCGCGCAGGTGCGCGGGCACGTGCCCGCTCTTACCGGCCTGGACATCGGCTTGGGCGGCGTTGATGGCATTAATAACAGAGTTCGACTTCGGCGCCGTGGCCAGGTGGATTGTGGCCTGCGCCAGCGGAATGCGCGCCTCGGGCAGGCCAATCAGGGCCGCAGCCTCCGCCGCGGCCACGGCGGTGGGCAAAGCGGTGGGATCCGCCATCCCGATGTCTTCGGAGGCATGCACGATGAGCCGGCGCGCGATGAAGCGTGGGTCTTCACCGGCCTCAATCATGCGGGCGAGGTAGTGCAACGCTGCGTCCACGTCGGAGCCGCGGATGGACTTAATAAAGGCGGAGACAACGTCATAGTGTTGGTCCCCGTCACGGTCATAGCGCACCACCGCGCGGTTGACGTTGTCTTTGAGAATGTCGACGGTGAGCTCGCCGCCATCCGGTACCGCTTCGGCAGCCGCCTCGAGATAGGTCAGCGTGCGTCGCGCATCACCGCCGGCGAGCAGCACCAGCTGATCCAAAGCGTCTTCCGATGCGGTTATTCGCCCCGCCAAACCGCGCTCACTCCTCAGCGCCCGTTCCGCGAGGCTGCGGAGGGAGGCGTCGTCAAGCGGCTCCAAGTGCAGCAGCAGCGAACGCGAAAGCAGCGGCGCCACCACAGAGAACGAAGGATTCTCGGTGGTCGCGGCCACGAGAAGGACAGTGCGGTTCTCCACGGCAGCCAGCAATGCATCCTGCTGGGTTTTGGAGAAGCGATGTACCTCATCGATAAAGAGCACCGTGCGGCGGCCCTCGATGAGCTCGCGGCGCGCATGAGTAATCACTTCGCGGACTTGCTTAACCCCAGAGTCTAGGGCAGAAAGCCCAATGAAGTTATCCCCCAAGGAGGAAGCGATGAGGGAGGCTAGCGTTGTCTTTCCGGTTCCCGGCGGGCCGTAGAGGATGACTGAGGCCTCCCCCGAGCCCTCCACCAGCCGGCGCAACGGGGTCCCCGGCTCCAGTAGGTGCTTCTGCCCCACCACTTCATCAAGGCTCTGCGGCCGCATACGAGCGGCAAGGGGTGAGCCGGAATGAGTTGCAAACATATCGGGGCCACCCGGCAGGCGTGGCGCTGACTGGTCATCGCCGAAGAGTGACTCCTGCCCCATCAGGACTCCCGGAGACGGGAAGCTACTGCGCGGCCAAATGCGGCCACCGCGGAGCATCCATCATTCTTGCACTGCGCGGCAAACCGCGACAGCGCCTCGAAGGTTTCATAAAGATCACGGCGGATGAGGGCCTCATCTTCGGTGAAGGGCCCTTGATCGGAGCGGCGAAGCAGCGAGCGACGCGGGTCACGATAAATCTCGGCATTGCCCTCCGCCAGAGCTACAACACCTTCGATCCCACCGGCATACATGGTTGTCACGCTCGACAGAGCCCAACCGATGAGGCAGGCCACGAGCAATTCATGCAGTGTCTTCTCATCAGCAAACTGGGGCCATACATCGACGATGCGGCGCTGCCAGGCTTGGATGAAGACATCCGCTTCACTATCAGTAATCGGCCGTGAGAACAGGAATTGCGGGAAGCCAGCAACAACGCAGGCCACGTCGAAACCAACGTTACGGAAACCAGCCCACTCATAATCCAGGAAGGTCAACGTTGTCCCCGCAATGATGTTGTCTGGGGACAGATCGAAGGGAGTAAAAGCGCGGTTGCGGCCAGAGCTAAAGCTCTGCATGGCGCTGCGAGCCAAGTCGCGGACGTGCTCCGGCGGTTCCAGTCCGGCCTCACTGAGAATGTCAGCGCCGATCATAATGGAGCGCTTCAGCGAATCATCACGCAGCGCCTGGTGCTCAGCATATTCGGGATGCCGGCGCAGCTGACGGTTCAGCAGGGCCTCGTAATCCTCTTCGCGCCCCGCCGTTCCTGCGTGCATCTTGCCCAGCGCGCTGCCCAGGGATCGGAGCAGCTCACCGCGATCCTCATCGCTGCTGTGGGCGAGGGTATCCGCCAAGGTGTCGCCATCGCCGGCGTCGGTAAGCACGAGGATGCGCTTTTCCACATCGTGCGCAAGCAGGACTGGGCCTGGGCGGACCTCTTCAGACAGCGCCGTGGTGAATTGATAGGCCACCACTTCGCGTAGAAGCGCAGCGTCATCAATAGTGTGCCCGGTGACCGGGTTGTACTTGATGACGACCGACCGATGTGGAAAGAAGGCACTTGGTGTCGTGCGGGCACGAAGTACCACAGCATTGCCCGAGCCGGTGAGCTGTTGAATGTCACTCAGCTCAGGCTCGCCGCCATAGCGGCGGGAAATCATCAGCGATGCTTCCGTCACCACGGCATCAGCCGCAGAACTATTCATGGACTCGTGTCCCATCGAATTCACTTGCTTGCCTGCCTCCACTTGTCGTAGGCCCAACTACATTACCGGCGCTGCGCGGTCTTAAGACTCCTTCCCAGCCTTCTCCCCTTGTGCAGCCTTAGCGGCCTTTTCCGGCTTGAAGTCTACGCCGGTCTCCTTGCGCTGCTCAGCAGGGATGGTGCCCGGAGCATCGGTCAAGGGATCTACGCCGCCACCCGACTTCGGGAAGGCAATGACGTCACGGATGGAATCGAATCCGCCCAGCAGGGAGACGATGCGGTCCCAGCCGAAAGCGATGCCGCCATGCGGCGGAGCACCGAACTGGAAAGCCTCGAGTAGGAAGCCGAACTTCTCCTGTGCTTCCTCTTCACCAATGCCCATGACATCGAAGACGCGCTTTTGCACATCCTGGTCGTGGATACGGATGGAGCCGCCGCCGATCTCGTTGCCGTTGCAGACGATGTCATAGGCGTAGGCCAAGGCCTCTCCCGGATTCTCATCAAAGTTATCCAGGTACTCCGGCTTCGGCGAGGTAAAGGCGTGGTGGACTGCCGTCCACTTGGAGTGGCCCAGAGCTACGTCGCCCGAAGCGGTGGCATCAGCGGCCGGCTCGAAGAGCGGTGCGTCCACAACCCAGGTGAAGGCCCAGTCGCCGTCCTTGATGAGGTCCAGCTTCTTTGCAATCTCACCGCGCGCTGCGCCCAGCAAAGCACGGGAAGACTTTACGTCACCTGCGGCGAAGAAGATGGCGTCACCCGGCTTAGCACCGACGTGCTCGGCAATGCCCTCGCGCTCGGCATCAGTAATGTTCTTGGCCACTGGGCCACCCAGGGTGCCATCCTCGGCGATCGTGATATAAGCCAGGCCCTTCGCACCGCGTTGCTTTGCCCATTCCTGCCAAGCGTCGAACTGGCGGCGCGGCTGGGAAGCTCCGCCGTCCATGACAACAGCACCGACGTATTCGTTCTGGAAGACACGGAAGGTGGTGTCCTTGAAGAACTCAGTGCACTCCACGATCTTGATGTCGAAGCGCAGGTCCGGCTTATCAGAACCGTAGTACTTCATGGCATCGGCGTAGGTCATGCGCGGGATGGGCGTCTTAATCTCGTAGCCGATGAGCTTCCAGAGAGCGGATACAATCTCTTCCGCTAGGGCAATAACATCGTCCTGGTCCACGAAGGACATCTCAACGTCAAGCTGCGTAAATTCAGGCTGGCGGTCCGCGCGGAAATCCTCATCGCGGTAGCAGCGAGCGATCTGGTAGTAACGCTCCATGCCGGCCACCATGAGTAGCTGCTTAAACAGCTGCGGGGACTGCGGAAGTGCGTACCAGCTACCCGGCTTGAGGCGGGCGGGCACGAGGAAGTCACGAGCGCCCTCCGGGGTGGAACGAGTCAGGGTCGGGGTTTCGATCTCGGTGAAGTCGTGGCTGTCCAGAACTTCGCGGGCGGCGCGGTTAGCGGCAGAGCGCAGGCGCAGCGCCTCGTGCTGGCGTTCGCGGCGCAGGTCCAGGTAGCGGTACTTCAGGCGGGTCTCTTCACCGACCTCACCGGAAGAAGACGGATCATCGATCTGGAACGGCAGCGCTGCGGACTTATTGAGCACCTCCAGAACCGAGACGTTGACCTCAATCTCACCAGATGCCAGGTTTGCGTTAGCCGAGCCTTCCGGACGCGGCTCCACAACGCCGGTAACCTTGACACAGTATTCAGAACGCAGATCGTGGGCACGCTCAGCTACCTCAGATTCACGGAAAACCACCTGGGCAACGCCAGAGCGGTCACGCAGGTCAATGAAGATAACACCCCCATGGTCGCGGCGGCGAGCGACCCAACCCGTCAGGGTAACGGTCTCCCCTGCCATCTCCTTGCGTAGTTCGCCTGCCAAATGTGTACGCAGCACTCTCGTTCAATCCCTTCTCATCGTTGACGCTCGCACCCACACACGCCACGCGTAGACAGCACGCGCCGAGGGATGCAAGTACTTGAACGGCCCAAGTCTACCGCCCGCACCGGACTTGCTCAGCGCTAGGGTGAACACCGTGTGCTTGTCGGCAGTCCACTCATCGAGCAGACACCACCTACAGCTTGTGGCAAAATCTCTGGCATGACTTTTAAATCTGGCGCCAATTTTGATGGTAAGCGAGCTAGCTCCGGCGGTGGAGGCCGCGGCGGCATGATCGCTACCGGCGGCGGCATTGGCTCTCTCCTTCTTATTGGTCTCTATCTACTCCTCGGCGGCGATCCTGGCGCCATCACCGGAAGCGATCCCCAGACCGACCAGACCCAGGTGGGACCAGAGGAAAGCGGCGAAGACGCATTTGCGCATTGCCAAACTGCCGAGGACGGCAATAAGTACGACGATTGCCGCGTCATGTTTGCCGCCCAGTCCGTCGATAAGGTCTGGGCCCAGCAGTTGCCGGATCAGGCAGGCATCGAGTACATCGAACCGGGCCGCGTCATCTTCAACAACACCACCATGTCCGGCTGTGGCCAAGCCTCCGGCGCCACGGGCCCGTTCTACTGCCCGGCGGATGAGTCGGCCTACTTCGACACCGCCTTCTTTGATCAGCTCCGCAATTTCGGCGGCGAGAATGCTCCTCTGGCACAGATGTACATCGTGGCCCACGAATTTGGCCACCACATTCAAAAGCTGGAAGGCACGCTCAGCTTGTCCAATTACAACGAGCCCGGCGAGGATTCCAACGCTGTGAAGATTGAGCTGCAAGCTGATTGCTATGCCGGCCTCTGGGCACACTACGCCGATGAGGGCGAAGACGCTCTGCTCGAGACGATTACTGAACAACAAGTAACCGATGCCGTGAACACCGCTCGTGCTGTGGGCGATGACAACATCCAGCGCCGCTCGGGCGGCGAAGTACGCCCAGACATGTGGACGCACGGCTCCTCCGAGGACCGCGCTCAGGCCTTCCTCGCTGGATATAACACCGGCAAGATGGAACAGTGCGACACCTTGGGCCGAGGCGTATACAAGTCTTAATACTGAGCTTAAATAGTGCTAGTGCGGTCGCCACAAGGTCGCACCACCCCCAAATGTGCCACAAAAATGCAGATTAAATTCAAATACATGAAGTGTTTACCTGCTGGCAATCTTGATGCTTTACCCTGATCAAGTTCCCGCCGGTTTGCGGTGGGTTCCGCTCTGTCTTTAAAAGCATAAAAGAACCATGCGTGATGCCATCACCCTGCACCGCGACAGGCACACTATCCCCTGCTTTCACGGCGCATCCGCCCTGCCCGCGGCAGCCCGCGCTTCCTCATCACGCAACGTTCTCTTCATGAAAGGAACGACGTTTTGAGCACCGCCACGCCGACGATGCCTGACCTCGAATCGATGAATGGCAAGAACAAGGACTGGATCTGGCACTTGTTCTTCGGCGCCATCACCGCTGTCACGCTGATCTTCTTCATCATTTGGAGCAACGGCGAAGTTGCTGAGGGGGCTAATCGCGTAGTCCTGGTTACAGCGATCATCTTCGCCGTATTCATGGCCTTCAACATTGGCGGCAATGACGTCGCCAACTCCTTCGGTACCTCCGTGGGTGCAGGAACCTTGTCGATGAAGCAGGCCCTCGCGGTCGCAGCAGTCTTCGAGGTATCCGGTGCCATCCTCGCAGGCGGCGAGGTGACCGATACCGTCCGCTCCGGCATCGTGGACCTGGAAGCGATTGACGGGCTCGACCCCATGGAGTTCGTCTACATCATGATGGCCTCGTTGCTTGGCGCTGCCATCTGGCTGCTCGTCGCCACCCGCATGGGCTGGCCAGTTTCCACGACCCACTCCATCGTCGGCGGTATCGTCGGCGCCGCACTGACCGTCGGCTTCATCACCGGCAAGGGCGGCATGGATATGGTGCAGTGGGGCGGCATTGGCACCATCGCTTTCTCCTGGGTCCTTTCCCCAGTTCTTGGTGGTGTTGCCGCCTTCCTGCTCTTCAAGTGGATCAAGACGTCCATCTTGGTGTACAACGACACCGCAGACGAGCGCCTGCGCGAGATCAAGGTTCGCCGCGCCGCGCTGCGCAAGGAGCACAAGACCCGCTTCGAGCGCATGAACGAACTACAGCAGATTTCCTACACCAACGCCATGGCCCGTGATGCCGCCCTCACCGCGGAAGATGATTACGACCCAGAGGCCCTCGAGTCCGACTACTACCGGGATTTGCACAACCTCAACAAGGATCTCGAGGACATCAACGCGCATCGCGCACTGGAGAACTGGGTCCCGCTGCTAGCCGCTTTGGGCGCCATCATTATCTCCGCGATGATGCTCTTCAAGGGTCTGAAGAACACCGGCGTTGACTTCTCCACCCTGGAGACCTTCCTGGTCATGGGCATGATTGGCGCCGTGGTTTGGATGGCAGTGTTCATCTTCGCCCGCTCCCTGAAGAAGAAGTCCCTGTCACGATCGACCTTCCTTCTCTTCTCTTGGATGCAGGTCTTCACTGCTTCGGCCTTCGCGTTCTCACATGGCTCGAACGATATCGCTAACGCGATTGGCCCCTTCGCCGCCGTCTTCGACGTCCTGCAGACGAACCAGATTTCCAATGAAGTCACTGTCCCCCTCCCAGTCATGGTGGCCATGGGTATCGCCCTGATTTCTGGCCTCTGGTTCATTGGACGCTTCGTTATCCAGACGGTCGGTTCGGGCCTGACTCAGATGCACCCTTCCTCCGGTTTCGCCGCTGAGCTGGCCGCCGCGGCCGTCGTCATGGCAGCCTCCCTCCTGGGCCTCCCGGTCTCATCGACCCACATCCTCATCGGTGCTGTCCTTGGTGTCGGCATCGTAAACCGCGCCGCCAACTGGAAGCTGATGAAGCCTATCGCCCTCGCGTGGGTTATCACCCTCCCGGCAGCAGCTGCCATCGCAGCCGTGACGGTTTCCATCCTCCGCGTCGCCTTCTAAGACTTCAGCGACATAGAACAATTCCTCCGCCAGGCTATTGGGGCGAAGAATTCAGATTCTTTCTGGTGGATTGTTGATCGCGCACACGACAAGCATCTATTGGGCAAGCGCCAAGCAGAACAACTGAAAGACTTTGGCAACCTACGCAATGCCATTGCCCATGGCCGCTACTTCGACGGCGCACCCATCGCCACCCCGCACCCACAGGTCATCACGCAGCTGGAAAACCTGCGACGCCTGCTCACGGATCCGCCTACGGCGCAGTCCCTTCTTTCTGACCGTGACGTGACGATCCTTGCCCCAGATACCCCAATCATGGAGGCCTTGCGGCTCATTAACCAGACCGGCTATTCTCAGATACCTATCTATGAGTCGGGGGCATACCAGGCGCTGCTCACGACCAACGTCATCGCGCGGTGGATTGCGGCCGATTTGGGAGACGATGGCGTGGTCAACGCGGCGTCGATTAGCGCCGTTTTGGAATTCGCCGAGAAGAAGGACCGCGCCGAATTTCTGCCTCGCACAGCCAGCGCGCAAGAGGTCATCGACGCTCTCACGGAGCCCACCGCAGATGGCGTCCATGCCAGCGCAGTTCTCCTCACCGAGCACGGAAAGCCTTCGCAGCGTCCGCTGGGTATCGCGACACCGGGGGATCTCGCAGTATTGGTCGACGCCCTCGAATGGGAATAATCTCCTGGTACATTATTGTTGACACGTCACAGAAAGGAGATTGGCATGCAATTTGGAGTATTCAGCATCGGTGACGTCACGCAAGACCCCACCACCGGCCGCACCCCCACCGAGGCCGAGCGCATCCGCGCGATAACGGAGATCGCGCTCAAGGCGGAGGAGGTAGGTCTCGACGTTTTCGCCACCGGCGAGCACCACAACCCACCTTTCGTCCCATCGGCACCCACCACTCACCTGGCCTATATCGCGGCACAGACAAAGAACCTTCAACTCTCTACTGCCACCACGCTGATCACTACCAACGACCCCGTCCGCCTCGCGGAGGACTACGCCTTCCTCCAGCACCTGGCAGATGGGCGCGTCGACCTCATGCTAGGCCGCGGCAACACCGGCCCGGTTTACCCGTGGTTTGGCAAGGACATCCGTGAGGGCATTCCCCTCGCCGTTGAGAACTACCACCTACTGCGCCGCCTCTGGCGCGAACCCGTCGTGTCCTGGCAAGGAAAGTTCCGCACCCCGCTGCAGGGTTTTACTTCCACGCCCGCACCTCTCGATGGCGTCCCACCCTTTGTCTGGCACGGCTCCATCCGCTCCCCACAGATTGCCGAACAGGCCGCCTACTATGGCGATGGCTTCTTCCACAACAACATCTTTTGGAACAAAGAACACACCGCGAAGATGGTGAACCTCTACCGCAACCGCTATGAATCCTATGGGCACGGCCGTGCCGATCAGGCCATCGTGGGCCTCGGCGGACATGTTTTCATCGGGTCTACCGAGCAGGAAGCGAAGGACTTCTTCCGCCCCTACTTCGACAACGCTCCGGTCTACGGCCACGGCCCTTCCCTAGAAGAATTCACGGCTCAGACCCCGTTGACGGTAGGCACCGTAGAGCAAGTGGTAGAGCGCACGCTGCAGTTTGCTGATTGGGTCGGTGACTATCAGCGCCAGCTTTTCCTCATCGATCACGCCGGACTGCCGCAAGAGGTGGTGCTTGAGCAGATCGAAATCCTCGGCACCCAGGTAGTGCCGGAACTGCGCCGCCGCTTTGAGGAACGCCGCCCAGATCATGTACCTTCTGACCCGCCAACGCACGCCACGCTCGGCTCCTATGCCCCACACGCACTGGTCAGCCCTGGAGAGGAGAAATAAATGCGCTCACTCGTGCTTGTTACGGCTGGGCTGTCCTCGCCGTCGTCGACGCGCGCGCTTGGCGACGCCCTTTCATCCGCCACCACCACTCACGTCACTGCCCGGGGTGAGGGCGTGGATATCACCGTCGTGGAGCTACGCGAGCTCGCGGGTGAGCTGGCCGAAGCCATGACCAACTGGGTCTCGCCTACGCCTCGTCTGAACGCGGCACAGTCCGCCGTACTGAATGCCGACGGTCTCATCGCCGTCAGTCCAGTCTTCCAAGGAAGCTACTCGGGCCTGTTCAAGATGTTCTTCGATACCTTAGAGCCGCATTCCCTGGAGGGGCTTCCTACCCTCATCGCGGCCACAGGCGGCTCCAGCCGGCACGCACTGGTCCTGGACTATGCCCTGCGGCCTCTACTCAATTACCTGCACGCCACGGTGGTCCCTACCGGTGTCTTCCAAGCCACGGAGGACTATGGCACCGCGGAAGGCGCGCGTAATGAAAGGCGCATCGAGCGCGCCGCTGGGGAATTAGCGGACCTCATGGTGCGCCCGCTCGACCGCGTCGCTGGGCTTACCGGCCCCCTCAGCGAAACGCAGGAAACGCCGCAGGACAGTTCCGAAGCCATACTGGATTCGGATCCTGCCAGTTTCCGCGCACTCCTGTCCCGCCACGACGGCCAACCGGACTAAGCAGGTATGGAGGGCTCTCGGTACTATCGTAAGGCGTAACTTATTTAACGCTTCTAAGGAGGTTTGACCCCACATGACAATTAGCGTGACCGATATCTTCTCCATCGGCATCGGCCCTTCCTCCTCTCATACCGTCGGCCCCATGCGGGCCGCCAAGGCTTTCCTCGAGACACTGGATGAACACCCTGCAAAGGTCCACGTCGTGCTGCGCGGCTCGCTCTCTGCTACCGGCCGCGGCCACGCTACGGATCGCGCCGTAATTTTGGGCCTTGCTGGTTGGGACCCGCTGTCAGTACCGCTCGACGCCGAGCCGCGCGCTGATGCCTTCATCCCTAGCGAGGGCTCCATCTCAGGCCCTGCAGGCGATGTGCAGTACATCATCGAGTTCAACAACGAGCCGGTGCCAGAGCACCCGAACTGCCTCATTTTCACCGCTTGGGACGAAGATGGCTCCATCCTCGCCGAGAACGCGGAATACTTCTCCGTCGGCGGCGGCTTCATTCTGTCCCGCGAGGAGTACAACGCCCAGCTCGAAACCGACACTGGCGTTCCGGCCGGTGTCGCTGCGGCTACCGCCGAGGACACCGTTCCTTATGAATTCCAATCTGGTGAGCACCTGCTTCACCTGTGCGCGGCCAACGACATGGCCATTTGGGAAATCGTCGCCGCCAATGAGGCAGTCCTGCACCGCGAAGAAGGTGGGCTCGACTACGTCTACCAGCACCTCGACCTTGTGTGGGACATCATGCGCGAATGCGTGACCGAAGGAATTTCCACCAAGGGAATCTTGCCTGGTGGTCTCCGCGTCAACCGCCGCGCGCCGCAGATGTACCAGCAGTTGTTGGCCAAGCAAGACGACGAGTCCTGTGGCTTTTCCGCGATGGAATGGGTAAACCTCTACGCGCTCGCCGTCAACGAGCAGAACGCCGCCGGCGGCCGCGTCATTACTGCGCCGACGAATGGCGCCTGTGGCATCATACCGGCGGTACTCCATTATGCCCGCGACTTCATGGCGGACTTTACGCGCGCCGATGCTCGCCGCTACCTGCTCACTGCGGGTGCCGTGGGCATCATTATCAAGTCCAATGCCTCCATCTCCGGCGCTGAGGTGGGCTGCCAGGGTGAGGTAGGCTCCGCCTCCTCCATGGCGGCGGCCGGCATGGCGGAGCTGCTCGGTGCAACCCCAGAACAGGTGGAAAACGCCGCCGAGATCGCGCTTGAGCATAACCTCGGCCTGACCTGCGACCCTGTCGGCGGGCTCGTGCAGATCCCCTGTATCGAGCGCAACGCCATCGGCGCCGTCAAATCCATCAATGCCGCTCGCCTGGCCCGCATGGGTGAGGGAACGCACCACGTCACCCTCGACAACGCGGTGCGCACCATGGCCGAAACCGGACGCGACATGCTCTCCAAGTACAAGGAGACCTCGCTCGGCGGCCTAGCGAAGACGATGGGCTTCACCGTCTCCCAGGTGGAGTGCTAAACCAGCTGACGGAGCTGGTTGACGATGTCCCCAACGGGGACGTCTTGCTGCTCGTGCGCGCGCAGGTCCTTGAGCGCCACGGAGCCAGCCTCTAGCTCTTGGTCACCGAGGACGAGCGCGAAGCGGGCGTTGGCGCGGTCAGCGCCCTTCATCGCTCCCTTAAGGCCGCGGTCACCGAAGGACATATCGGCAGAAATGCCGGCCTTGCGCAGGTCATTAATGATGCTGACCATTTTCTGCTTTGCCGCAGCACCCAAGGCCACACCATAAACAGCTACACGCTCGTCGACGCCCTCAAGCTCGACGCCCTCTGCCTCGAGGGCCAGAATAGTGCGGTCCACACCAAGGCCGTAGCCGATGCCGGACAGTTCCTGTCCACCAAGCTGGGCCATGAGGCCGTCGTAGCGGCCGCCACCACCGATGCCGGACTGCGCGCCAAGGCCATCGTGGACGAACTCGAAACAGGTCTTCGTGTAGTAGTCAAGACCGCGGACCATGCGCGGGTTGATGGTGTACGGCACGCTCATGTCATCGAGCAGGCCGGTGACCGTTTCAAAGTGCTCGCGGCACTCGGCATTGAGGTGGTCGAGCATCAGGGGGGCGTCGACAAGCTGCTCTTGGACCTCTGGGCGCTTGTCATCGAGCACGCGCAGGGGATTAAGCTCCGCGCGGGCCTTGGTCTCCTCATCTAGATCCAGCTTGAACAGGAACTCCTGCAGCTTCTCACGGTAGGCCGGGCGGCAGTCGTGGTCACCCAAGCTGGTCAGCTCGAGGCGGAACTGGCTAAGCCCCAAGCTGCGGTAGGAGCGATCCGCCAGCGCGATGATTTCCGCGTCCAGCGCCGGATCATCGACACCAATGGCCTCGACGCCGACCTGCTGCAGCTGGCGGTAGCGGCCCGCCTGCGGGCGCTCGTAGCGGAAGAAAGGGCCGAAATAGTTGAGCTTCACTGGAAGCTGGCCGCGGTCGAGGTTGTGCTCGATAACTGCGCGCATGACACCCGCGGTGCCTTCGGGGCGCAGAGTCACGGAACGGTCGCCGCGATCGGCGAAGGTGTACATCTCCTTCGACACGACGTCCGTGGACTCCCCCACGCCGCGGGCGAACAGTGAGGTGTCCTCAAAGACGGGGAGCTCGATGTGTTGGAAGCCGGACAGATGTGCCTGATGCACGAAGGTTTCACGGACCTTGGCAAAGATGGCCGATTGCGGCGGAACGTAGTCCGGCACACCCTTGGGCGCGGACAGGGCTTTGAACTGCTTCTTATCACTCACGCCCTTTAGAGTACATCCCCCGCCGCACGGAGAAACGGATTAGTCGCGCGTTCGCGGCGCATGGTCGTCGTTGGACCGTGGCCCGGCAAGATAGCAAGGGAGTCATCAAGTCCCCACACCGGACCGCGCAGTGAACGCTGCATCGCGGCGTGGTCAGAGTGCGGCAAGTCAGTGCGCCCGATGGAGCCCTTAAACAGCACGTCGCCGGTCAGGCCAATCCCCTCAGCCACGAGGATGACGCATCCCGGCGAATGCCCCGGTGCATGGAGCAGATCGAATTCAAGGCCAACTAGACTCAACGTTTCTCCGCCGATCAAGTCGCGGCGGTCCGCTACCTGCTTCATGGAGGCGGCAGCAAAGAGCATCTGCGACTCGGGAGATACTCCGGAGCCATCCACCAGCATGAACGCGTCATCCGGGTGGATGTAAACCGGTAGGTCAAACTCGGCGGCATCACGTGTGTGATCGATGTGACCGTGGGTGAGCACGACGGCTTCAAACTCCAGGGACTTCTCACGCGCGAGCTGCTCGAGCTTCTCGCGCGTGTGCATCCCTGGGTCCACGATGAACGCCCGGGAACCGTTAGCAACCACATAAGTGTTGGTTTTATAGGGCCCAGCGGCGAAACCGTAGATTTCGGGAGCGCTCATTACTTGAGTGCTGTCAAAGCTGCGTCGTAGTCCGGCTCAGTTGTGACCTCCGGAACCAGCTCGGTGTATGTCACCTTGTGGTCCTCGTCCGTGACGATAACCGCGCGGGCGAACAGGCCCTTGAGCGGGGAGCCTTCCAGGACGAGACCGAGCTTGTCGGCGAAATCGGAGCGGAAATCAGAAGCGCTGACGACGTTTTCGATGCCCTCTGCAGCGCAGAAACGCTCCTGCGCGAAAGGCAGGTCGCGGGAAACGGACAGGACAACGGTGTTCTCTAGACCAGCTGCCTCTTCGTTGAACTTGCGCAGCTGTGCCGCGCACACACCAGTGTCTACGGATGGGAAGCAGGACACCACCAAGCGCTTACCAGCGAAGTCCGCATTGGTCAGCTCAGACAAGTCAGTGCCGACGAGGGTGAAGTCCGGCAGGGCGTCACCGACCTTCGGCAGATCAGCATTGGTTTCGACGGGTTCATTCTGAAAATTCGTAGTAGCCATGGCACCCAAGCGTACTGACGTGCGGGGCGGCGCGCCACGGCGTACTACCGTGCGGTTAGGATAGGTGGGTCAAAGTTTTTAAACCACCACTGTGGAGGAAACATAGGTGTCTACTAACAGCCAGCGCTTGGATGATGCGCTCAACCAGCTCGATCGCGAGCTGAAATCCCGCGACCGTAAACAGAAGAGCCGCCCGCTCGGCGTCGTTCTGATGGCCGCCGTCGTTATTGTTGCCCTCGTTGGCGGTATCTGGTTCCTGTCCACGCGCTCATCAGAAGAAGAAATCCAGGCAGAAGAGACCTCCGCTGGGAAAACCACCACCGAAGCCCCCACTGCCGAGGCTTTGAGCGGCAAGCGCGCTAAGCCCCTTGGCGAGACCGTCACCTGTGAATACCCCGAGTCCGGCGACGCTTCCCGTGAGGTCCCCACTCCGGAGGGCAAGGACATTCCTGCCAAGGGTGAGGTGACCGTCAACTTCGCCACCAAGCAAGGCGATATTGAAATGACTCTTGATCGCTCCCTGGCTCCGTGCACCGTCAACGCGATTACGGACATGATTTCGGCGAAGTACTACGACGACACCGTGTGCCACCGCATGACTGATGGCGGCATCTTCGTCCTGCAGTGCGGTGATCCGTCCGGCAAGGGTTCGGGTGGACCGGGATTCCAGTTTGCCAACGAGTACCCCACCGATGAGGCTGACGACGCCGCAATGGCCCAGCCGGCTCTGTACCCGAAGGGTTCCATCGCCATGGCTAACGCCGGCGAGGACACCAATGGTTCCCAGTTCTTCATTAACTACAAGGATTCGGAGCTTCCGCCTGCCTACACCTACTTTGGCAACCTGACGGAGAAGGGCCAGAAGACCATCGACGCCATTGCCGCTAAGGGCGTCAAGGATGGGCAATCCGATGGTGAACCTGCTGAAGAGGTTCGCATTACTAAGGCCACCATCGAAAGCTAAGTTTTACCCCCTTTACGGTGATCAGCCTCGCTCACGTTCAGTGAGCGGGGCTTTTCCTTTCCCATCCCACACTATCCATCGCGTACTAAGAATTTCTTAGCCTTGAGCTGTTCGTTTGCCAAACCATGCTTAGTCACAGGCGTCACATCGGGATAAACCCAGCTCACATGCGACGGTCAGCAGTCCTCCAGACTGGCCATCCAAATGACAGAACCCTTGCAAAACACACAGCGTCTCAGTAGCATTTGTGAGGTCTTTGAAATTCCCGAGATACCTAAGGAACGAGAATGAAGCTCTTCTCCCGTAAGGCACTTGTTGCCGCCGCTACCGCCGCTACCGTTTCCCTGTCCGGCGTGACCGTTGCTACTGCTGAGACCCCTGCAGAGGGTACCCCGGTCGCAGCCACACCGAACACCGACAACTCCGCGAACGGTAAGAACAAGGATCAGAACACCGACGGCAATAAGAAGAAGGACGAAGAGTCCTCCAGCGTTTCCGAGGGCTCCTCGCTCTCCGACATGGACCCGAAGGTGATCCGTGACTGGATCGCTGTCTTCACCGCCATCATCGGCGCCCTGGGCACCGTCTTTGCTTTCTACAACAAGAACTTCGCTAAGTAAGTCAGACCACATAAGTCAGACTTTTCGTTCACCTTCGAGACAGATTAGGACACACTATGAAGTTCTTCTCCCGTAAGTCCATCGTTGCTGCTGCTACCGCTGCAACCATCGCTTTCTCCGGTACCGCAGTTGCTTCCGCAGCTCCGACTGAGGATGAGGGTTCCTCCAAGGCTTTCTTCGCTCTCTCCTCCGACGATGAAGGCAACGTTACGCCGAAGGAGATCCGCGAGTGGATCAAGGTTTTCACCTCCATCATCGGCGCCATGGATGACGCTCTGCGTCTCGGCGATAAGCTCGCTGGCATCAAGTAAGCCACAAGCGCCGCTCTCTCCCCTTGCGCAATCCGCGCAGGGGGAGATTTTTCGTTTTTCCTAACAGCGGATTCAACATCCAAACACGACGCGGCTTCTAAGCGCGGCTACTCTTGCAACCTGGAAGACAGTTCTTAGTCCTGTTCATCTACTTCCTCGATGCGCTCGGCGCCAAGGACATCCTTGAACACGGAGGCATCAACGAGCTGGCCTCGACGGATGACGGAGATCTGGCCGGTTGGCTCCAAGATCATCAACTGGACGTCGCTGCGCCGACCCAGGCCAGCCTTGCGCACGGCGGAATTAATGTCCCTTTCAGTGATGTGGGCGAAGCTCATGTTGTCTTCCTGCAACTGCCCCTTATAGACCAGCAAGACAGGCCTACGGTCGATAAACCGTGACCACGTCACTAATTGCCGGAAGGTACCGAATGCAGCTTCCAAAAGCATCAGGGTGAAAAGGCCGATGACGCCCGCAGCGAGCGTCGGTGGGTTTCCCACGATGACGCGGCCAGAGACCGCACCGAACATAATGATGATGACGGCGTCAGAGGCAGTGATGGATGTCAGAACACGGCTGCCGAAAAGCTTGACCAAGACCATGAAGGCCAGATAGATACCCAGCGTAGCGAGCATCACCAGGGGGATTCGGTGAGGCTCAATGCCGAGCTGGTAAACTGCCTCGCGTCCAAAAAGCCTCAGTGTATCCACAACCTACTACCCTACCTTCCGGGTGAAAAAGCTAAAGCCCGCACCGTAGTGCGGGCCTGTGCATTAGAAGTGACTAGATGTTGAACTGCTTGCGCAGCTGCTCAATCATCTGCTGTACCGGCGCTGGGAGTGCAGCAACCGGCATATTAATTGCACCGATAACTGCCGCGATGGCAGCAGCGATTGCGGCAGCGATGCCTACTCCCAAGCCTATGGAGGAGCCGGCGTCCTTAGCGGAGCCACCATCCTGCGAGCCATCCTGGCCATCAAGGGACAGCGGAAGAACAGCCTCAGTACCCGCATCGGTGGTAATGACGAGGTTCTGCTCACCCTTCAGCCCCTCCGGGATGGTGAGCTTGACGGTTGCGCGGCCACGCTCACCGAAGCCCTTGTCCCCTTCCTGCGCGGCGTTGTCGATTTCGGCCTCTGCCTTTGCATCACCAAGAGCAACGCTGACCTTCTTAGCCTGCGGTTCCTCCGCATTGGAGTAGTTCAGAGAGGACAGGTCAATAGCGATTTCGTTACCCGGCTTCACATCACCTTCGATGTGGACACCGATCTGGCCTTGGCCGGTGCGCACCTCAGCCTTGTCGGACTTGGCATAGTCAATCATCGCTTGGGTGTCCATGTAGCCGACGTCGTTGCGGTCCTTCAGCGCACCGGCGTTGAAGTAGCCATCGCCGCCCTTCTCGGTCTCGCTCGGAGCGAGGAAAGAGGACATCGCAATGGTGTAGTCCTTCTTCGGATCGAGCGGTTCGCCGTTGATGGTCACTGCCTTGACGCGGTTGCCCTGCTCTGCCTTCTGGTCATAAACCACGGTGACGTTGTTGGACAGGCCCATAGCCAGTCGAGCGCGCTCGCTGCCTGGCTGCCACTGGTTCTCTAGGGCGTTGATAAACTCCTGACCGGAAACGGTGCCGGTGATAACTTGGTTGCCGAAAGGCTGGACCGCGAAGATGTCCTTGTAGGTAACCTCCCCTGCTTTGAGGTCTGCGCGGACGCCGCCGGCGTTCATAATGCCAAGGTCAATGTCCTTGCCAATCTGCTGGGACAGTGCGTAGCGCTGGCCATCCGCAATGTAGTTGTTGAGGGTAGATTCCACACCACGGTTGGAGCCTGGCTCGCCGCCCTCATCGGAACCACGGTACATGGCTTGCTCGATGGTGGCGGCAACCTTGTTGCCTTCCTCGTCAGACTCGGCCTTGGCCTGAGCAACGATCTCGGCAACCTCTGGGTCGTCGGCAAGCTCTGCGGCGTCGGCAGCTGTGTACTGCTTCAGCTCAATCTTGGTGACCTTCTTCTCTGCTTTGTCCCAGGTAATGTCGGCGTCATTCAGAAGCTTTCCGTACTCGTGGCCCTGTGCCCACTGCAGCGGGAGCGCACCTTCACGCTCAACCTCGCCCACAGTCTTCTGGTGGGTATCTCCGCCAAAGAGGATGTCAACGTCCTTGTTGAAGTCCTTGGCAAAGCCCTGTGCATCCTCGTGGAACAAGGCGACAACAACGTCGGCCTCGCCGGATTCCTTCAGACGGGTGGCCTCCTCGTTAGTGGCCTGTACTGGATCGGTGAACTCGACGCCCGGGATGGACGCAGCGGACACCTTGTACTTAGTGTTCTCGGTGACGGTACCGACGAAGCCGACCTTCACACCGTTGATCTCACGGACTGCGGAAGCCTCGAGCAGGCGCTTCCCGTCCTTCATCACGTTGGCGCCAAGAATTGGGAAATCAGACTCTTTCATGATGCGCCCGGTAAGGTCTTCGGTGCCCTTATCGAACTCGTGGTTACCAACGGCGGTTGCATCCAGATCCATGGCGTTCAAGGCCTGGGTGGTGTACTTGTCACCGGTGATGGCAGACACGAACGGAGAACCACCGACGTTGTCGCCGGAGGAAGTCAACGCGTATTCCTGGTCCTGGTTGACGTGCTTGATAAGGGCTGCCATACGTGCAGCACCGAGCTCATCAGGATTGCCCGCACGGTCGTTCGCAGGTTCAAGGTGGCCGTGGAAGTCGGTGAAATTAGTAACGGAAATGGTCACCTGGTCAGCTTCAGCGGCGAAAGCAGGTGCGCCGGAGAGTGCAACGGCGGTGACTGTGGTAGCGGCCAGTAGCTGGCCAAAGCGACGGAAGTTCACGTGGTTCTCCTGAGAATGAGAGGAATCTTGTCCACGTGTTTATAACGCATGCATCACGAAGGCGCAGCGCACGTTGAATCCGCCACCTGCGCGTTCATCAAAGATCTTTCCCAGTTTCACCCACGCGCAACCTTGAGTTCAGCCATGCACCCCCGAATCAGGGGGTGGCGGGTTAAGCGGTGACGCGATAAACGTCGAAGACACCCTCCGTGTTGCGCAACGTTGTCATGAGCTGCCCCAGCTGCTTGGTATCGGAAACCGAGAAAGAAAAGCGCACGGTGGCGATGTGATCATCACCGCGATTGGACGTCATCGACAGCACGTTGAGGCTCTGCTCGCTGAAGATTCGCGTGAGCTCAAAAAGCAGGCCTTGGCGGTCGATCGCCTCCAATTGCAAGGTTGCGGCGAATGCGCCGGAAGACTTCGGTCCGCCGGCCCACTCGACCTGCATCATGCGCTCCGGCTCGGACTTCAACTTTTCGGCATTGGTGCAGTCCGCTCGATGGACAGACACACCACCGCCGCGGGTGACGAAACCAAAGATAGCGTCACCAGGCACCGGCTGGCAGCACTTCGCCAACTTGGCCATGACATCTGGGCTGCCCTCCACCAAGATTCCGGTACCGGCAGCGGAATCCTTCGTGTGCTGAGCGCGGGAGTTTTCCAGCTCGCTCAGTGGGGTACGCGAAGCCAAGGCATCGACGGCATCGTCTTGGTCCCCGAAAAGGGCCATGAGCTGGTTGGCAACGTGCTGCGCCGACACGTGGCCCGCGCCGATGGCGGTGTACAGCGCGTCCACATCTGGATAGTGCAGCTGCTCAGCCACCTGCTTCATCGAGCTGGCAGTGAACAGCCTGTGCATGGGCAAACCGCCACGTTGTACCTCAGCAGCCAAGGCATCGCGTCCGGCCTCGAGGTGCTCTTCACGGCGCTCCTTGGCAAACCACTGCCGCACCTTCGTCTTTGCCCGAGGTGATACGAGGAAGTCCTGCCAATCCCGCGAGGGACCAGCATTCGGATCCTTAGAGGTAAAGATCTCGACCTTATCGCCAGATTTCAGCTCCGATTCCAGGGCTACGAGCTTGCCGTTGACTTTGGCACCGATGCACCTATGCCCGACCTCAGTATGCACCGCATAGGCGAAGTCCACAGGGGTAGAACCGGCGGGCAGGTTAACCACGTCACCCTTGGGGGTAAAGGCAAAAATCTGCTTGGCCGTAAGGTCATAGCGCAGGGAATCCAAGAACTCGTTGGGGTCTGCAGCTTCCTTCTGCCAATCCAGCAGCTGACGCATCCACGCCATCTGGTCCACTTCTTCTTGGTGGCCCGAATTCTTGCCCTTAGTTTCCTTATAACGCCAGTGGGCGGCCACGCCAAACTCCGCGTTATAGTGCATCTCGTGCGTGCGCACCTGCACCTCAAGGGTGGACCCACCCGCTCCGATCACGGTGGTATGCAGTGATTGGTAGACGCCGAAGCGCGGCGAGGAAATATAGTCCTTAAAGCGCCCTGGAAGAGCTTGGTACAGCGAATGCACCACGCCAATGGCCGCGTAGCAGGAATTGATGTCATCGACGAGGATGCGAATTCCCACGAGGTCAAAAATTTCCGCGAAGTCACGGCCGCGCACGATCATCTTCTGGTAAATCGACCAATAGTGCTTCGGGCGCCCCATGACCTCGGCCTCAATGCCATTGGCCTTGAGGGCCTGGCCTACCTGGGCCTTAATTTCCTTCAGCGCTCGATCACGTGAGGGAGCACGATCCGCCACCATGCGCACGATTTCGTCGTACTTCTTTGGGTACAGGATGGCGAAGGCCAGATCCTCAAGCTCCCATTTGACGCTGGCCATTCCTAGGCGGTGAGCCAGCGGCGCAATGACATCGAGGGTCTGGCGTGCCTTCTTCGCTTGCTTCTCGGGTGGCAGGAAGCGCATGGTCCGCATGTTGTGCAGGCGGTCGCACACCTTGATGACGAGCACGCGCGGGTCGGTGGCCATGGCCACGATCATCTTGCGGATTGTTTCTGCTTCCGCGGCGGCACCGAGGGCGACCTTGTCGAGCTTCGTTACGCCGTCGACCAACCGGGCCACCTCGGGACCGAAGTCACGGGTAAGGTCCTCCAGCGAATAGTCAGTATCTTCCACCGTGTCGTGGAGCAAAGCCGCCGCGACAGTCGTGGTGTCCATACCAATTTCAGCCGCAATGGTCGCCACCGCCAACGGGTGCGTGATATAGGGCTCGCCGGACTTACGGAAAACGCCTTCGTGCAGGCGCTGTGCCGTGGTGTAGGCATTGTTGAGCAGCTCCGCGTCCGCCTTCGGATGAAATTCCCGGTGGATAGACATCAAAGGGTCCAGCGCCGGGTTAATCTTTACTCGGCCACCCGTCAGGGAGCGGGCCAAGCGGGCGGACATGCCGCGCACGCTGCCTGGCCGCCATGCAGTCTTGTCCTGCTTTTCAGTCGTCATGTCTGCCTCCGCGAAGTAGCTTAGGCATACAACCTTAGTCCTTCGACCCCATCTGGTTGAGCACAATCAGCGGAGAACCTTGCAGGCGCTCGCGGCCCTCAAGTCCTTGAACCTCTAAGACCACGACGTTGCCCACGACTTCAGCTCCAGCGGATTCCAAGAGCAAGGTGGCGCCGTGGAGTGTGCCGCCGGTGGCGAGGACGTCGTCGACAAGCACGATGCGCTTGCCCTTAATGTCAATGCTGCTATTGGGGATCTCCAGTGCTGCAGTGCCGTATTCCAGCTCGTACTCCTGGGTCAAGACGGGCGGCGGGAGCTTGCCCTTCTTGCGAATAGCCAAAATACCTAGTCCCAGCTTGTAGGCTACGGCTGAACCCAGCAGGAAACCGCGTGCATCGAGGCCACCGATCATGTCAGCGCCAAGCTCCTTGCAGGCCTCTGCCAAGCCATCGACAACCGCGGTGAAGGAATCAGCATCAGCCAACACCGGGGTCAGATCCTCGAAAAGAATTCCCTCCTCTGGGAAATCCTGGACAAGGCGCACCTTATCCTTCAAGGCTTGTGCTGCTGCGACGTAAATCTCGCTCACGACTCTTCCTTTGTTTCAGTTGCTGTTGTGGGGCTATAGCTCCAACGGTCGAGATTCCACCCGATACCCGCAAGGCCAGTGTAGGGCACCACGCCGGTGACAGCGCGGTCGACAATGAATGTGCGAGGCTGCGCGGCGATGGGAATAGAAGGCAGCTCCTCCCACAATTCCTGCTCCAGATTCCGCAGCGCCGCCGCGTGCTTCACGCTAGAGGACGGCGCGGAATGCTCACGCATCGGATCCACGGCGTCGAGGTAGACATCTATCTCCGGCAGCCCACTTGCAGGATCTGCGGCCAATTGCGCACGGGAAACCCGCTCACCGGAACGGTCCTCCACCGTGATTCCCGCCGGTTCGCACGCCGCGCGGAGCTCCTCCACCATCGCCTTATAACGCGGGTTAGGCGCGAGGTAACCCACTCCGATGGTGTAGCCGGATAGGCCGGATGCCGTTGCATTGTCTAGCGGAACGGTTGTCAGCGAGGACATCTGCGCCGCGACCGGATCATCATTGCGCACGGTACGGACTGTGACAGCAGGAACGTCCACGCCCGATTCCTTCGACGAGACCTGCGCCAAACGCTGTGCATCCACACAGGCCGCAAAGGCAGCGCGTGCCCACGGCTGGGAAAGAGTCCCAGCATCGGAGAATACTAAGGTGTCTGTCAGACTTCCCGCTACAGACGTCACCTCCACTGGCTTGCCCTCTGCATCCCGGTCGAACCACGACGGTGACGCGGTGGCGGCTTCGGCAACGCGGAGCTCATCTGAGGCGACAAACGCGGCGGCGTCTGCGCTTCTCGGAAGCATGAGGATTTCGCGCAGAGTCGGCTTATCGCCGTAATAGTTTTCGTTGGAGGTCAGCACGATAGCACCGTCATCCTCCACGCGTTCGATTTTATAAGGACCGAAGGAAACCTGTAACTCCGGGTCAAAGCGGCCTGGTTCCATAGAGAAACCATAGCGCCACGCCTCTGCTACCGGCTGCAAAGTCGCAACGTCCTGGGAATGCAGAGCTGCATTGAGTTCTTCGATGCTCATTTCGGCCCGCTTGGCCAACACGTGTGCTGGGACTACCGAACCCGGCCCAAACAAGTAGCGCCACCGCGAACCGGAATCGGGTGTAAACCATACGGTGAACTTCTTGCTATGGGGCGCGCATTCCACCTCCGTCACTTCCTCCATCAGTGGAAGGTGGGAACCGAAAGTCTCGCTCAACTGCCCGGCGGTAAAGGCCAAAAGGTAGTCGTCACAGGTCACGGGTTCGCCGTCGGCAAAACGCGCCTGCTCGGTAAGCGTAAAGTCCACGTGCGCCCCAGCGTTTTCCCCCTCGGCGGGGAAGAATTCAGCATCGGCGAGATCTGAATTAGGGACCATCTGCCCCGCCGGGCCCGGTACGTAGAGTGCCGGGAACACGCGGCTTGCCAGCTGGGCAGCACCCACCGCATCCCCCCACGCCGTGGCGGCATTGCTGGTGGCAATGGGGGCGTCGGCCAGCACCGCAAAGCGCGAAGGTGGTGTGTCTTTGTCAGTGCCGCCTTCCTGTGCCCCGCATCCGGTCACAGCAAGCGCTACGGCTGCAAGCAGCGCCGCGACTGATGGAATACGCACGGTTTAGCGCCCAGGGCGCCAGGACGCCCTACCAGACTCGTCGCTACGCGGCCCGGATTCGGTCTGCGTTACGGCTGGTGCGGAAGCTGCGGCCGGGGATGCCACGGTGCGCGTTGCCTTCGGCGCATCCTCACCCTCTGCTTCGGCGCTCCCACCCTCAGCACGGTAGGCAGCGACCACCTCGTTGTGCTTCTTGACACTCTTGCGCTGATTCGACAAGGTCACCAGCAACGTGGTGGCTAGGAAGATAGAGGAGAAGACACCTTCAATAACGCCAATGAACTGGACCAATGCCAGATCTCGCAAAGTACCAATGCCCATCAACCACACAGCGACGACGAACAGCGCGATGATAGGCAAGGCCGAAATCACGGAGGTCGAGATGGAACGCATCACGGTCTGGTTAACGGCCAAGTTAGTGAGCTCGGCGTAGGTCTTCCTGCGTTGGCCTTCCAGGCCCGTTGTATTCTCATCCACCTTGTCGAAGACAATGACGGAATCGTAGAGGGAGAAGGTCAGAACTGTCAGCAGACCGATGATGACGGCCGGGGACACCTCGAAGCCGAAGAGCGCGTAGATACCCGCGATGAAGACGCCGTCAAAGATGAGCGCGAGGATTGCGGCAAAGGCCATATCGCGCTGCAAGCGGACCGCCACATAAATGGTGGCCAGTACGAGGAAGACCGCCATGGCAACGACCATGCGTTGGGTGATCGACGAACCCCAGGATTCCGACACCGTCGAGGAGCCAATTGCATCCGGGCTCGGCTTGCCGTTGTCGTCCTTGACTTGGTACGTCTCAAAGATGGCCTGGCGGGCCTGGTTAACCTCCTCCTGCGATAGGCGCTCGGAGGTGATCTCCAGAGTCTCCGAGGAACCGGCACCCACAATCTGCACCAGCTCCGGAGTGACACCGGTGGCTTCAGTGAAGGTTTCTTCTACCTGTTCAGTAGAAAGATCGCCGGCAGGCATGTTGAGCTTCGTTCCGCCCTCAAAATCAAGAGACAGATTGAAGCCGCGAAGTACGATAGCCAGGATCGAGGCAATAAGCAGCACGCCGGCGATGGTGTACCAGGTCTTAGCCCGGCCCACGAAGTCAAATCCACTGCCGTCCACATAGAGACGGTCAAAACGGGAAATCTTGCGGTTAGTAGTTTCGACAGCCATGGTTACTTCTCCTCATCCGTAGCAGTAGCCACGAGTTTCTTGGCCGGTTTGGCATAAAAGCCGCGTTCACGGCGCTCCTCCACAAGGTTGTAAATACCGCCCAGGCCGTTCATGGACGGCTTGGCAAAGGCCGGGCGGCTACCAAGAAGCTGCATGAGCGGTGCCATGATCAGGAAGGATACGACGAGGTCGAAGATGGTGGTGAGGCCCATGGTGAAGGCGAAGCCCTTGACTGCGCCAATGGACAAGAAGTAGACCACCACGGAGCCAATGAGGGTCACGGCCTTACCGGTGACAATCGTGGCTCGCGAACGCTCCCAACCAGTGCGGGTGGCGGAGCGGAAGGTACGTCCGCTCAAGAGCTCATCCTTCATACGCTCGTAGTAAACCACGAAGGAGTCAGCCGTGGCGCCAATACCGATAACCAAGCCCGCCATGCCGGAAAGGTCAAGCGAGTAACCGATCCACCGGCCCAGCAGAACCAGTGCGCCATAAAGCAGGACGCAGGTTGCGATGAGGACCAACAGGGCCACCGAAGACAGAGCACGGAAGTAGTAGATGGAATACAGCGAAACCAGAATGAGGCCCACGATGCCCGCGATGAGCGCTGCCTCAAGAGCTGCCTTACCCAGCGATGGCGGAACGGTTTCTACCGTGCCGCCCGGCTCGCCGTTAGCGCCGGTAAAGGACAGCGGGAGCGCACCATAACGGAGGTTATTGGCCAGGTTCTGGGCCTCCTCCTGCGTGAAGTCACCGGTGATGGAAGTAGCAGAACCAACCGGGGTCGCACCTTGGATCACCGGCGCGGAAATCACGGCGGAGTCAAGGGTGATAGCCACCTGCTTCTGCAGGTACTCCTGGGTCAGGGTGGCCCAGGTCTGCGAACCATTGGGCCCATCGCCGGTCTTGAAGGCGAAGTTAATCTCCATCTGTCCGGTCTGAGAATTCAGCCCGCCCTGAATCGGGGCGTTGTTATCAATCTCATTACCGGTCAGGCGAGTTCCGTGCGGATCGTCAATACCGTCCAGCAGCGGAGCCGGGTTAAGAATGTAGGGTTGCTGATTCGAGTAATCACAAGCCACCAAGGGCTTTGCGGGGTCGTCGGTACCTGCCAGCGGATCAGATTCCGCATCACAGGTCATCAGCCCCAGGGCTGCGGTCTGCACGGTAGGGTCTTCGGACTGGCGGTCCTTGAGCAGAACCTCAGTGACCTTGTCGCGGCGCTCAGTTTCCTCAAGGGAGTTCGCTGGGTCCGGAAGCGGCTTTTCGCTCACGGTCGGAGCCGGTGAATTGTCATCCTTCTCCTTGTCCTTCTGATCGCCGCCCTGGGCAGCGTCGGCACTCTGGTTGAGTGCTTCGTGGATGGAGGCCAGCGACTGGTTGGCATGCTCCGGACTTACTACCCCGTACTTAACCCAGCGGTTAGCCATGTCCGTCATGGTCTTTTCAAGTTTGTCCATATCTGGCATTGGCTGCTCGCCCACTGGGCGGAACAACAGCTGGGAGGTTTGGCCCACGGCCTGCGCCTGGGAAGCATCTTCACCGGGAACGGTAATGACCAAGCTGTCGCCGCTGATGACGACCTCAGAGCCGGATACGCCCATGCCGTTCACGCGCTGCTCGAGGATGGTGCGCGCCTGCTGCAGCTGTTCCTGGGTGGGGTCTTCACCCTGTGGCACCAGGGTTACGCGGGTTCCGCCCTGCAGGTCAATGCCGAGCTTGGGGGTTGGTGATTTATCACCGGTCAAAAATATCAGCGCATAAACCACGATGACAATGAGCGCGAAGAGCGCCATCGCACGCTTGGGCCATTGCCGTTGACGGCTGCTAACGCCACCACGTTTCGAAGCGGACACAAAGATCTCCTGTGTTGTGAGGAACAGGGCTAAAAATCATAGGTCATGGCAGCTAACGCCGCGCACGCACTGGACGCCGCGGTGCCACCATGACTAAAGCACAGTCCACCATGGTACGTCATGGACCGTTGTTTTCCTTAACAGGCTTAAGGTACGCGCCCGTACTGTGACGAGCGCAACGCAATTTTAGAGTTTCGGGAAGCGCTCGTCGCTCTCGTCCTCCGCCTCGACCGGTTCATTAGTGTTCGCGCTGGCTGCGTCAGCGGAGCGAACGATGGCCATGGTGTCGAAGGTCATCACCGTGCCATCCTTTACCTGCAGATCAACTTGCTCGCCGCGGGCTTCCACGACGGTGCCGTGGAGGCCGCCGGCGGTAATCACTTCCTGCCCCGCCTGCAGCGAGGATTGGAGCTTCTGCATCTGCGCCTGGCGCTTGCGCTGCGCACGCATCGACATGAAGCTCGGCAAGATGACGAGGATGGCGAGGACAAGGAGAAGAAGAAGTTGAGTTCCGTTCATAAAAGGCCAGTGTGCCAGACCGCCCTACCTCCGGGCCAATTAAAAAAGGGTCCCGCCAACCGCCCCCTCGGGCGGCTCCAGTCCTAGGTGTTGCCATGCAGCGGCTGTTGCCACACGGCCGCGGCCAGTTCGTGAGATCATGCCGGCGCGCACGAGATAGGGCTCACAGACCTCCTCCACCGTCGATGGTTCCTCGCCCACCGCGATAGCTAAGGTATTCACTCCTACGGGGCCACCGCCGTGGCCCTTGATCAAAGCCCCGAGCACCGCGCGGTCAAGGCGGTCCAATCCGCGCTCATCGACGTCGAAGACCCGCAGCGCCGCCTGGGCAGCTGCAACATCAATATGTCCATCCCCGTTGACTTCGGCATAGTCGCGGACTCGGCGCAGAAGCCGGTTGGCAATACGCGGCGTTCCACGCGAGCGGGAGCCGATCTCCACCGCGGCATCCTGATCGATGTCCACCTCCAGAATGCGCGCTGCACGGCTGATGACCCGGGTGAGATCCTCAGTATCGTAGTACTCCATTTGCGCGGTGAAACCGAAGCGATCACGCAACGGTCCGGTTAGCATGCCCGCGCGGGTTGTCGCTCCCACCAAAGTAAAAGGTGGGATTTCCAGCGGGATGGAGGTCGCTCCCGGGCCTTTGCCCACGATGACATCGATGCGGAAATCCTCCATTGCCATGTAGAGCATTTCCTCAGCCGGGCGGGCGATGCGGTGAATTTCATCGATGAAGAGCACATCACCCTCCATCAGGTTCGACAACATCGCCGCCAAATCCCCTGCCCTCTCCAGCGCCGGGCCCGAGGTCATACGCAAGGAGCTTCCCAGCTCTTGGGCGATGATCATCGCCATGGTGGTCTTGCCCAACCCAGGCGGGCCAGAGAGTAACACGTGATCCGGGGTGACACCACGGTTCTTCGCGCCATTGAGCACGAGCGACAGCTGCTCGCGCACCTTGGGTTGGCCAATGAATTCATCGAGGGACTTTGGGCGCAGAGAGCGCTCAATATCGTGCTCGCCCTGTTGCTCAGTGGCGTCCACATCCTGGTTACGCTGCGGTGGTGAGCTTAAATCCATCCCCTCCGGCAGCTTAAACTCAGTGCGTTCTACGTCTGACATGTCACCCACTCTCCCCTATTTCTTGGCGCCGAGCTGGCTCAGCGCAGCGCGCAACACTACCGGCGTCGCCGCATCAGGTTGCTCTGCCACCACAGATTCCACCACGGGGCGGGCCATTTTATCAGTAAAGCCCAACCCAATAAGCGCTTCGACGACATCCTCAACCACCGGCCCGGCTGCGGCCGGGGCAGCAGCCGAGAGTTCTGCGTTATCTGCCGGCGCGAAGGCCTTGACCTTATCCTTGAGCTCTAGGATTAACCGTTGCGCAACGCGTTTGCCCACTCCCGGGATTTTCTGCAAGCGTGCGGCCTCCTCCCCCGCAATCGCCTGAGCCAAATCGCCCGCGCTCATCACGGACAGGGCAGCTAGAGCCAGTTTTGGCCCCAGGCCAGAAACCGTTTGGAGGACGTGGAACATATCGCGGTCATCCTGACTGGTAAAGCCGTAGAGCGTCATCGAGTCTTCCTTGACCACGAGCGTGGTCATGACCCTCGCTTCCTCGCCGCGCTGTAGGGTTCCCAGCATGGCCGGGGTGGCCAGGACCTTATAGCCCACGCCAGCGCACTCGAGCACGGCGTGATCAAGCTGGATGTCTAAGACGGTTCCACGCAAAGATGCAATCATTAATGAGTTTCCTTGGTGTGAGTGGTTGTGCCAGTTAGCTTAGGAGGTCGTCTTCGCCGCCCGGGAGACGGACGCGGTGCGCGGCGAGGTACCCCGCACTCCGCTGGTGCGTGCCCCGGCCCCGACGCCAGCGCTCGCATCACCGCCGGTCATCCATGCCAGGGCTGGTGCGCGCCAGCAGTGACACACGGCCAGGGCTAGGGCATCCGCAGCGTCGGCCGGCTTAGGCGCCTCACTGAGCCCCAAAATTCGAGTAATCATGGCGGTCATCTGCTTCTTATCAGCGCGCCCATTGCCCGAAATTGCTTTCTTGACTTCGGAAGGGGTGTACATGTGTACCGGGATATCCCGCTCTGCTGCGGCAAGGACCAATACCCCGACTGCGTGGGCGGTCTGCATCACGGTGGAGACTTGACCGCGTTCGAATACGCGCTCGAGGGCCACGACATCCGGCTTGTAGTCATCCATCCACCCCCGGACCGCCACCGATAGTCGCTTCAGGCGCTCCCCCAAATCCTTGTCACTGGGGGTGCGCACAACGCCTACGGCGATGGGAATAACCCCACGCCCACGACCGGCTTGGACAACTGACAGGCCGCAGCGCGTTAGACCAGGATCAATACCCATGACGCGCAACCCCTCCAAGTTCACGGCCGCCTCCTCACCCTTGTCACACGCGCCCTTGTGATGCGTTTGTTTATCTAGGAACAGTGTACACACATGTGTTCTAGTCTAGGCAGTCCCCAAGCCGATTACTCGCCTGTCCTACCGCGCGGCGTAGAGTGGCGCGCATGTCTCAACATCCTAATGACTATTCAGAGTTTATCCGTTCCCGCCATTCACCGCGCGCGTTCCTTCCAGAACCACTCCCCACCGAGGTCATAGAGCAGGTGCTTATCGACGCCCAATCCGCCCCCTCCAACTCCAATACCCAACCGTGGAATGTGCACCTCGTCGGCGGTACGGCACTGCAGGACCTAAGCAATGCTCTCATAGCCGAATTTGATAAGAACGGCATCAACCCAGATTTTACGATTGAATACGGTCAAGGCGTTCACCCGCAGCGCTCTCAGCAGCTAGCGGCCAAGATGTATGGACTCCTCGGCATTGCGCGCGAGGATAAGGAAGCGCGCACGGAATTTATCCGTGAAAACCTTCGCTTCTTCGGCGCCCCGCACACCGCACTGCTTTTCATTCCCCCGATGGGTGACCGCATACGCGCCGCCTTCGACCAAGGCACCTATGCGGAGAATTTCTTGCTCTCCCTCGAGGCGCACGGCTATCACGGCGTCCCGCAGGGCATGATTTCGCTGCTCGCCCCAACCGTCCGTGAGTTCCTAGGCGTGGACGAGGAACACAAGCTCGTCACCGCCCTAACCTTCGGCGTAGCAGACCAGACCAGCCCCGTGTTCAAGACTGCCCCGGGCCGCGCACCACTGTCAGAGACGGTGACTGCTCATGGCATAGAAGGCCTCAATCTCGACTAGTCTCCTTAGTCCTCGCCCAGCTCGGCGAGGACCTCTTCGCTTAGGTCCATGTTGGTGTAAACGTTCTGGACATCATCCGAATCCTCGAGAGCATCGATGAGGCGGAAGATCTTGCGGGCATCATCTGCCTGCAGCGGCACCTCAACAGAAGCACGGAAGTCGGTATCAGTGTCATCGACCTCGATATCGGCAGCAACGAGAGCCTCGCGCACAGCGGGAACATCGCCCGGTGCGCAGGTGATCTCGAACTTCTCGCCGTTATCGCTGACCTCTTCGGCGCCGGCCTCGAGGACTGCAAGAAGGATGTCATCTTCACTGAGCTCGCCCTTTTCCACCATGACCAAACCGGTGCGGGAGAACATATACGCGACGGAGCCGGACTCGCCGAGGTTGCCGCCGTTCTTGGTCATCGCGGTGCGAACGTCGGTCGCCGCACGGTTGCGGTTATCCGTCAGGCACTCGATGAGCATGGCCACGCCGTTCGGACCATAGCCCTCGTACATCACGGTTTCCCAGTCGGCACCACCGGCCTCTTCGCCGGAGCCGCGCTTGCGGGCGCGCTCAATGTTGTCGTTGGGAACGGAGGCCTTCTTGGCCTTCTTGATCATGTCATCGAGGGTGGGGTTGGCTGCGGGGTCGCCGCCGCCGGTGCGTGCTGCCACCTCGATATTCTTGATCAGCTTGGCAAATTCCTTGCCACGCTTGGCATCGTTCGCCGCCTTCTTGTGCTTCGTAGTTGCCCATTTAGAGTGGCCTGCCATGTCATCCCTTTCGATGTGGCTTAAAAACTTGTGTGGAAACTGTTGTAAGTATACGGCCTCAGCAAGCCTCCACCAGCACAGGGGGCCGTGCCCCGACTGCGTCGGCTGCAGAATCCAGTGGAGAAAACTGATTTAGGCCTTAGACGTTTTGCCAATTGCCGTTGGCGCTGGTGCCCTCACTTTCCGGATGCATGGTCCGCGTCAGCCCCTCCTGCATGGCCACGGCGAGTAGCTCCCCGCGTTGGTTAAAGATCTTGCCCTGCGCGAGACCAGTCCCTGTCTGCGCTGAGGGACTCGACTGCGAGTACAACATCCATTCATCCACCCGGACCGGGCGCAAGAACCACAGCGAATGATCCAGGCTGGCTAGTTGAATCCTCTCCCCTTGGTGCGGGAGCAGCGCCGTGCGAATCAACGTCATGTCGGACATGTAGAGCAGCGCTGCTTGGTGGAGGGATTGGTCGGAGGTAGCAGCAAGCAGATCACCGGTGTTGCGGAACCAGATATTCCTAAACCCTGCCCCGGTGGTTTCGGCAGCGACAGCATCGCGGTCCGCATCCGGAACGAGCCGCACGTCCCAGTCTTCCCACTCCTTCAAGATGATCCGGGTGGAGTAAGGGGACTCTGTAATGCTCTCCGGCGGCGGCACCTGCGGCATGTCGGCCTGATGCTCAGGGCCGATATCCCCAGTCGCGTGGAAACCGGCGCTGAGCATGAAAATCATGCGGTCCTTTTGGTAGACCCGCACGTGGCGATGAGCAAAAGAACGGCCATCCCTAATCCGTTCGACCTGGATGGTAGTGGGAACGCTGGAATCGCCCGGGCCCACGAAGTAGCAGTGCATAGAGTGCACTAGCTTCTCATCGACAGTAAGCTGCGCTGCCCGCAGCGCCTGCGCCATGGTTTGTCCGCCAAAGGTGCGTGTAATGAGCGAGGGAACCACAGGGCCGCGGAACTCGTCGTCACCGATCCGCTCGATATCGACCGCCTGGGCCACCGATGCCATGTTCTGCTCCCCTTTCCTTTCTGTTATGGCGCTCGCCACACTAACCCCGACCATCCTACTCACGTGCTGATCCGCTCTCGGGAGTTGCGTACTATATTCCGCATGACTTCAACCACCCCGCACAGCGTGCACCGTGTGGCCGCGTACCTGGAAATGTTCACGTGGGGCCTGCTGATCTTCTCCATGATCCTCAAGTACTCCGGCACGACCGAAGTACTCACCCCCATCGCGGGAGGTATCCACGGCTTCGGTTTCCTCTGTTTCCTGCTCATGACGGCGCTGGTCTGGATCAATAACCGGTGGTCACTTGGCGTGGGAATTCTGGGGTTGGCCGTAACCGTAATCCCTTTCGCGGCCTTGCCCTTTGCTGTATGGGTATCGCGGCGCGGACTCGTCGCCGGCCCGTGGCGGTTTAGCAATGACGATGACTCGGAGCCACACGGTGTCTTCGACACGATCTTGGCACAGGCCATTCGCCACCCTGTGCGCACCGCGCTCATTGCGCTACTCGTCGTAGCCGTAGTGTTCAGCGTTCTGCTCATGTTGGGACCGCCCGTCGACGTCGAGTCCGCCATTGAAAATAATCGCTAAGGCCCCAAGTATCTGGGCTGGCTGGGTGCTGGCACGCCTTTTCCTCATCTACCTACTCCTCAACGAGAAGGGGCCGCTCGGGGACGTTCGTTATTACCTCGAGGGCGTCTACGGCGCTAACCCCAGCGACATGACGGAATATCCCCAAGTCGGTACCTGGCCCAGCGTTCTGCTCGCGTGGCTTACTGGCTACGACTTTGAGCGCTATGCCATCGGCTTTACGGTAATGATGCTGCTTGCCGACGCCACCTTCCTCGCCCTCCTCCTTCGCCATCACCGCTCCACCCCAGGGGCGTATAGCGCCGGGTGGTTCTGGGTATTCTTCGGCACCGCGGCGGGACACGTATTCACGTGGCGGCTCGATCTCTACCCCGCCTTGCTGGTTGCTGGTGCGGGCGCACTTCTGGCCACCCGCCCGCGGCTTGCCTCGGTTCTGTTGGCTTGGGCCACCGCAGCGAAGCTGTGGCCTGGTGTCCTCGCTGCCGGGCTTGTCGGGCGCGCAACCTCTCGCGCTACGTGGCAGCGACTAGCCGCGTTCTTTGGAAGCCTCATTGCCCTTTGCATCGGCGTGGCAGCAATGACCAGCATGGACAGAGTTCTATCCCCGTTGACTTATCAAGGAGAGCGCGGCCTCCAGATCGAATCTCTGGCCGCCACGTGGTTCGTGTACCAAGCTCATCGCCAGCCTGATGTGTGGACGATGGGATACGCGGCCTCGAAAAGCTATGAAATTTCCGGTCCTGGCGTCGACACGGCAATTGTTTTGAGCAGCATTGCCATGGGAGCAGCCCTCGTGTGGATCGTGGGAGTAGCACTCGTGCACTTTCTACGCGGGAATTGGAGTCCGCACTCCACCCTCGTCTTCTTCATCGCGGCGATCCTCCTTCTCATCGCGACGAACAAGGTCTTCTCCCCGCAGTACATCGTGTGGCTTGGGCCGATACTAGCGGTGACGCTCCGCTCCCCTATCCCCGCGCCACCTACAGCTTCGAAGAAGGTGGCCGCTGATATCAGAGGGATCCGTGCCATCATTGCGGTACTCGCCGTGGGAACCGCTGCCTTGGGAACCGTTATCTACCCCTATGGCTATAACTACATCTGGCTCCATGTGGGAGAAAACCCCAATCCGGTCTACGCGCTGTTATTGCGCAACCTGCTCATCCTGGCAATGACCGCTTTTGCCGTCTATTGGCACCTGCTTGAGTACCGCGTGGCACGAGCGAATCAGACGCGGGGTGACAGGCGCGGGAGAATCACACGTCAATCTGGCTAAGCTCAAAGTACTCCGGCAATTTTGCTGTTCCTCCCAGACGCAGCAGCTTGACCGCGGGACGCAGGCGCAGCGCGCGGGTATCGCTGACTGCCTCGTTGTAGAAGCGATGCGCTAGGTGGATGCGGCCCTCGGCGTCGGCAAGCACGGCCGGACGTGACTCAAAGCGCTGCGCAATAGCCGCCGAGAGCTCCCGTTCCCGGGTGGCTCTTTCATCGAAATGCCCTTGCGCAAGCTCCGTTGACTCTGCACGCGCCGCGATGACCTCAAGCTCAGGAGCCAAGGCACTTATCACTGCTGCGCGGCGATCCAGAGTGGCTTCAAGCTGCGCCAAAGCTGCATCGGTGCGGATGTGGAGCGAGTTGAGCCGCTGCGCCGTGTACAGCGCCCACATACCGAGTACGAGGAGCACAGCGAGGGCGATGACAACCTCGATAGCCATTTAGGACACCCGCACCTTCGTACCATCCGCCACGGTCTCATATACCTGCATGACAGCTGCGGCCACATGATCCCAATCGTATTCGCGGGCACGCTCCACCCCCGTTTTAATCAAGGCCTGCCGCTTGTCGGCATGGGTCACTAGATCCTGCAACACCCGCGCTAAGTCGGTCGCATCCCCATTCTTGAATAAGGCGCCTGCGGGTTCCTCCGAGTCTGCGTTGCACACCGCAGCGAAAGCCTCCAGGTCCGAAGCCACCACTGCACATCCAGCCGCCATAGCCTCAACGAGAACAATGCCGAAGCTTTCACCTCCTGTATTGGGAGCCACATAAATATCAGCGCGCCCCAAAATGGCCGCTTTCTCGGCATCGCTGACACGCCCCACGAAGTCAACCCCCGGAACACGTCGCGGGTGTCCCCCGCCCATGACCGTCACCCGGACCTGCTGCGGGAGCAGCGTGAGTGCCTCAAGAAGAATGTCCAGGCCTTTTCGCGGCTCATCGAGGCGGCCCAAGAACACAATCTCAATCTCTGAATCATTCTCTTTATGCTCGGCACGGGCACGCTCGCGAGCATAAACAGAGGTGTCGACCCCATTAGGGATGAGCACAGGGTCCCCTCCCAACTGCTCAACCTGCCAGCGCCGAGCCATCTCTGAAACCGCAATACCTCCCCGAACCTTCTCCAAGTACGGGCGGAGGAAAGGCTTAGCCAGGGTCAATGCCAGAGAGCTCGAGGCCGAAGCATGGTATGTCGCCACGATGGGCCCACGCACCACTGCCAGAGCAACCATGGAATAACTTGGGGAGTTCGGTTCGTGGATATGGAGGATATCGAAATCTCCCTCGCGGATGAATCGCTTAATATTGCGGCGCACGTGCGGGCCAATGGCGAGACGAGCCACGGAACCGTTATAGGTAATCGGCACCGCCCAGCCGCCTTTGTGCACAAAGCTGGGAACCTGCGTGCTCACCGCCGCGGGGCCCAGCACTTCCACGTGATGCCCTTGCTCAATGAAGACAGTGGCCAGGTCAAGAATGTGGGCCTGAACCCCACCAGGTTCATCGAAAGAATAGGGGCAGATGATGCCTATGCGCATGGTCTGTGTCTGCCTTTCTACTTCTTCTGGTGGGCAGCGCGCCGGCGTTCTACGTCGGCGTTCCAGTGTGGCTGCAACATGTGCCAGTCTTCTGGATGTGCCCTGATGTTCTCCGCAAAGCCATCCGCGAGGCGCTGGCACGTCTCCTGCAGGTCAGTGACCTCCACCTCGGGGCTGACCGACAACCCCCAGTCCTTACCGTCAAACCACGAGTGCACGACATGGAGTGCAGCTCCTGTCTCGATGGCCAGCTGGGCGGGGCCGGCGGCAACATTAGCTTCTTCGCCCATGAAGTCTACCGCCACACCGGTGCGCGTGAGGTCCCGCTCAGACAACAAACACACCACCCCACCGCGTTCCAGCGTGTCCTTCAGACGCGGGTAAGGAGAAGAACTGCCACCGGTCAGTGGCAGGACAGTGAAGCCAAGGCTTTCGCGGTAGTCCACGAAGGCATCGAAAAGCACTTCTGGCTTCAAGCGCTCAGCCACCGTAGTGAAGCTGCCATAGTGCCCCACGCAGAAGACACCCGCCATGTCCCAGTTGCCTGAATGCGGAAGCGCGAAAATCACCCCGCGCCCGGAAGCCACGGAGGCATCGGCGTGTTCCTTGCCGCGCAGGCCCGCCAATAGACGCCTCTGCAGATCAGGGTCCGAATGGATGGCAGGCAGACGGAAAGCCTCGAGCCAGTAGCGCATATAGGAGCGCATCGAATCCCGCACCAGCTCCCGCGTGACGTTCTCCGCCCCAACGACCCGGCTCAGGTTCTGGCGCAGCTGTTCCATGCCTTGGCCGTTGTTACTTGCCAGATCTGCACCGCGTTCGAACAACCAGGCAGCCAGCGGCTGGGGAAGGAAGCGCACAACCTTCCAGCACGCGATGTATGCAGCGGCGGTCAGCCGGTCACGGTCCAGTAGAGCCACGGTTCGGGAGCCTTTCTGTGTGGGCCGGGGGCGCTGTACCTTCCGGTGGAAGAGAATGTCGGATTAAAGGTGCTTCAGATCCTTTTTGAAACGCGCCTTGGTGTCCTGACGCGCTGCTTGGCGCATGCGCTGGTAAATGGTGAAGGCAGAGCCCACGGCCAGCAGCCACAGGGCAACCTCGAGTGCATAAGGCACGCCCAAGCCTTCCAGGCCCACGCCGCCGAGGCCCAAGATGAGCCGCTCGGGGCGCTCGACGAGTCCGCCAACCATCTTAAAACCGGAGGCTTCTCCGCGCGCCTTGACATAGGAGATGACCTGGGAACTCACGAGCACCATCATGCAGGCAGCGAAGTTGAGAGGGTGGGCGTTATCGACGTACACCATCCAATAGGCGATCGCCGCGAACAAAGCGCCGTCGGTAATGCGATCGCAGGAGGCATCGAGTGTCGCGCCGAAGTTGGATCCGCCGGTGGTCAGGCGCGCCATGGTGCCGTCAAGCATGTCGAAAGCGGCGAAGAGTCCCGACAGCAGAGCAGCCGCAAAGAGGTGATCAAGCGGGATCAGGATAACCGAAATAGCAATCGTGACGATCGTGCCCACGACGGTAACGACATTGGGTGTCAGCCCCATCTTCAGGAAGAGTTTGGCCACTGGGACCACAACCACGGCGGCGGGTTTGCGCCCATGAACACTAAGCATGCGCTTCTCCTGAAATAATTCCTTCGGCGGCGAGCTCCGCCCACCCCTGCGCCAACAGGGAGCGGGTGTCTTTGAGGAGCTGCGGCAGCACTTTGACGCCGTCCACGATAGTCATGAAATTTGAGTCCCCGCTCCAGCGCGGAACGATGTGCATGTGGAGGTGCTGCCCCACCGAGCCACCCGAGGCGCGTCCCAAGTTAAAGCCAGCATTGACGGCATCGGGGCCGGAGACCTTCTTAAGGACGCGGATGGCGGCCTGCGCAAACTGGAAGAGCTCGCGAGATTCTTGCTCGGTGAGGTTTTCCAGCTCAGATTCTTGGCGGTATGGGATCACCATCATGTGCCCTGCGTTATAGGGATAGAGGTTGAGAACACAGTAGACAAGCTCGCCGCGGGCAACGATGAGCCCGTCCTCGTCCGACATCTGTGGAATCTCCACGAACGGATTATGGGCTTTCTTCGGCACGTCGCCGGCGCCGCCCTCACGCTTGATGTAGCTCATGCGGTACGGCGCCCACAGGCGCTCTAAGCGGTCGGGGGTTCCCAGGCCGGTATCGACGTACTCTCCCACTCTTAGTGTTCTCCCTTTCTAGCCTCTGCCTAGATGCACATGCATCTAGACGCGCTCGGCGATGCTGTCCTTCGTCGGTTGCTCGTTGTTGCGCTCACGAACCCATGCTTCGATAACATTGATTGCCGCTTCGACCGGTACACCGTTGACCTGGGTTCCGTCGAGGAAGCGGAAGGAGACCGCACCTGCTTCGACGTCGCGCTCACCGGCCAGGAGCATGAATGGCACCTTGCCGGTGGTGTGGTTGCGGATCTTCTTTTGCATGCGGTCATCAGAGGTATCCACGTCAGCGCGCAGGCCGCGTGCGCGCAGCTGTGCACAGACTTCCTCAAGGTGCGGGGCGAAGGTATCGGCGACCGGGATTCCCACCACCTGATGCGGTGCCAGCCATGCCGGGAAGGCGCCGGCGTAGTGCTCCAGTAGCACACCGAAGAAACGCTCGATGGAACCGAAAAGTGCGCGGTGAATCATGATCGGGCGCTGCTTGGAGCCATCCGACGCGGTGTACTCAAGCTCGAAGCGCTCCGGCAGGTTGAAGTCCAGCTGCACGGTGGACATCTGCCAGGTACGGCCGATGGCATCGCGAGCCTGAACGGAAATCTTCGGGCCGTAGAATGCTGCACCCGCTGGATCCGGGACCAGCTCGAGGCCGGACTTCTCCGCAACCGACTGCAAGATAGCCGTCGAGCGCTCCCAGATCTCATCCGAGCCAACGTACTTGTTCGGGTCCTTAGTGGACAGCTCGAGGTAGAAGTCATCCAGGCCGTAGTCCTTGAGCAAGGAAATGATGAACTCCAGAACCTTGGTCAGCTCTTCTTCGAGCTGCTCCGGGGTGCAGTAAATGTGGGAGTCATCCTGGGTAAAGCCGCGGGCGCGGGTCAGGCCGTGGATAACGCCCGACTTCTCGTAACGGTAGACCGTTCCGAACTCGAAGAGGCGCAGCGGCAACTCACGGTAGGAACGACCACGAGAAGCGAAGATGAGGTTGTGCATCGGGCAGTTCATCGGCTTGGCGTAGTAGTCCTGCGGCTGCTTGGTGCAGTTGCCGTCCTCATCCCACTCACCGTCGAGCTGCATCGGCGGGAACATACCATCCGCGTAGAAATCCAGGTGGCCGGACTTCTTGAACAGGTCGCCCTTGGTCAGGTGCGGGGTGGACACGAAGGAGTAGCCGTCCGCAATGTGGCGGCGGCGGGAGTGCTCCTCCATCTCCATGCGCACCGTGGCGCCATTGGGGTGGAACACCGGGAAACCAGAGCCAATCTCATCCGGGAAGGAGAACAGGTCCAGCTCAGCGCCCAAGCGGCGGTGGTCGCGCTTCTCAGCTTCTTCGACCATGGTCTTGTAGGACTCCAGGGCCTCCTTGGACTCGAAGGCGGTGCCGTAGATACGCTGCAGACCAGCCTTGGACTGGTCACCGCGCCAGTAGGCGGCAGAAGAACGCGTCAGGGCAAATGCTGGAATGTACTTGGTGGTCGGAACGTGCGGGCCGCGGCACAGATCGAACCACTCGACCTCGCCGGTGCGCGGGTTGACGTTGTCGTAGTGAGTCAGATCCCCGGCACCCACCTCAGCGGCCTCGTCGGAATCAGGGTCCACGTTGCCCTTGTCCTGGACCAGCTCGAGCTTAAACGGCTCGGCAGCAAGCGCCTGCTCTGCTTCCTCCGGGGAGGAGTAGACGTGGCGCTCAAATCGCTGGCCGCCCTTGATGATCTTCTTCATGCGCTTCTCAATGGCCTTCAGGTCCTCTGGGGTGAAGGGCTCAGCGGTCTGGAAGTCGAAGTAAAAGCCGTTCTCGATGGCCGGGCCAATACCCAGCTTGGTACCGGGGAATTCCGCCTGCACGGCCTGGGCCATGACGTGTCCGCAGGAGTGGCGGATAACGGCGCGGCCATCTTCCTCGCAGGCAGCAACCGGAGTGAACTCGGCGTCAGTGTCCGGCGTGTGGGAAAGGTCGTAGAGAGTACCGTCGGCGCCGCGGACGACGACTACTGCTTCGGGGCCCTTGTTGGGCAGCTCATGCTCGCGCATCGCTGCTCCCACGGCAGTACCGGCCGGGACCGTGATTGGTTCGTAGTTCACCGGGACTGCTGGAATCATTTCCGCCATGACTTGGTGCGCTCCTTTGCGCTCACGCGCCACTCGACATACCTGGCCGAGCAGCACTCAACGAGAAAGTTACAGCGGCTTAGTCTACCCCTCTTAACTGCGGATGAGCGATTCGCCCCAGAAGGTTTCATCCTCAGTTCCGGCCGGCATGTAGTAGACGGCCGAACCAATGTGGGTAATCCACTCGTTGAGACGATCCGCTTCATCAAGACGTGCCTGAATGGGCTCAAACTGGGCCGTTGGATCCTTCTGGTAGCAGATGAAGATCAATCCAGCGTTACTGAGCTCTCCGCGCTTGGTGGTCTCCGGAGTCGGCGGCAGGTTGTAGTTATACGGGCGACGCAGAAGCTTTTGCTCCGGATGCTCTGCCGGCGGATGCGCTCTGGCGACATGCGAGTTTTCATCAATAGCTTTGAGCCCAAACTCGTTTCGCGCATCCAGATCCACCGGGTCAAACTCGTCCTTAGCGCCTATAGGAGCTCCGGTATCAAGCGTGCGTCCAGTCGAGTTTTCGCGTGCCGCGCGATCAAGCTGCTCCCATGTGTCCAGGTTCATGTGGATGCGGCGCACCACCATGGCGCTGCCGCCAGCGAAGGGGCCTTCTTCGATCCACACTTGCTCGTTGAAGTCTTCATCGCTTCGGGGATTGACCGTTCCGTCCTTTTGCCCGAAGAGGTTGCGCGGAGTAACACCCTTCGGTGCAGAACCATAGGCATGGCTGAATCCCTGCTGGATCCAGGCAACTTCAGCATAATCTTTGCCCGCGCGGGTCATATGCCGCATCACGAAGGCAGCAGTGAAAGGATCATCGCTGCAGATCTGCAGGACGATATCCGTCTGGCCCCATTCCGGACGGAGGTCATCGTGGTCAAAAGGCTGGATATCGCGCAGCCAGCTGGGCTTGGCGACGTCCACCGTGTCGAAAAATCCCTCTCCCCAACCGCACGTAATGGTGAGGTTTGCTGGGGTGGTAGACAATTCGGGTTCGAGGCTGCCCAACGGGTTCTCACCGGTGCACAGGCGGCGGGCATCTTCCGTCCACAGGCGCATGAGCGCGGCCGCGCCGCGAGCGGTGGTCCCCTTTTTCAGGTTAAAGCCCACCAGTTCCACGTGCGCCTGGACTGGAGTTTGGATGCCCGCTTGGTGCTTGCCGTCGAAGGCGACGATATCGCCACCCATGGTCTCCTCGCGGCTTTCCGGGCCGGTGCTTCCGGCGTCACCAGCCTGCGCTGCGCGGGAGGCATCCGCAGATGCCTGTCCAGGTTCATCCCCTTTCGCACAGCTTGCAAGCGCTACCGCGCTTGCCGCCACAGCACTTCCGGCGAGCAATCCACGCCGACTGACAGGTTCCACGAACCCGCTCATCTTTGATTTCTCCCTATCTCGTGAGAACCGATTTCTTGCCTACCTTGGCCCGGAACACGCTGGTTTCTAGTGCGCGTGCTCTTCCTTCTTCATGTCAGACATGTCTGCGGACTCCGAATGGTCCATGTGCTCTGCATGGTCCATGGATCCGTGGTCCATATCGCCGTGGTTCATGTGGCCCATATCGCCGTAGTCTTCATCGCCGGCACCAATGGTGCGCACCGGGATGTCACCGAGCTCGATCGTGGAACCGTCGGCAAGCTCCAGTGTGAGGGTGGCAGTCTCGCCGGCCATAACAGGCTCGGTCACTCCCATCAACATGAAGTGGAAACCGCCCGGCGCGAGCTCGAGGGATTCGCCGGCAGGAATATCGAAGCCGCCTTCCTTCTCCTGCATGACGCCATCGACAACCTCATGGATCTCGTAGTGCTTCGCCTTCACCGAAGAGCTGAAGCCAACCACGTTGATGTCCTTGTCCGTGTCGTTGTGGAGAGTGCCGAAGATAGCGGTCATATCGGAGTCCTTCTCCATAGCGCGCACAACAGCATCCTCGAAAGTTACGCCAGACTCAGCGGAGGAAGAAGCCGAAGCACTGGTCTCTGCATCCTTGTCCTTCTCAGCGCTGGTTGCAGCGCTCGACGGAGCTGCGGCGGAATCCTCTTCGCTCGGGGAGCAAGCCGCCAAGGTCAGGCTACCAGCCGCGAGAGCCGCCAGGGAGACTCGGAGGAAAGAACGGGTATTCAGCATGGAACATGCCTTTCTGCAGTAACAGTAGTTAAGGAAAGTGCGGATTGACCCTCGCCTCATCGGAGGCGGGTGGTGTTTAGTCTTCTGAGCCTTCTCCACCTGCGCGGCGGGTCTTTGCTCCGAAGGCAAAGAGCGCTGCGCCGACGACGAGAACCGCTCCTACGCCAATGATCCATTTGGCCGCGGTGGGCAAGGAACTCAACGGATCCTGAGACTCCTGTGCCTCTTCGCCTTCCTGGGAGCCATCGGCCGAAGCATCTGCGGCCTCATTCCCGCCGGCCCCAGAGCCCACGCTAAACGGCACGGAACCGAGCGTGGAGTGACCATCGGAGGAGGTAATGCGGAAACCTACCTGGTATTCACCATCACCAGGTTCAATGTCCTGAGGAACCTCAACAGTGAGATTGCGGCCATCAATGGTTGGGGTGGCGTCAAAAAGCACCTCGCCGCTTGACTTATCGCTCACGGCAAAAGTATTGAAGTCATCCCGGGGAATACCAGAGAACTCCAGCGTGATTTCGCGGGGGAATTCCTCCAGCGGTGCGTCACCCACCACGTTTCCGCCAATGACTGAGTCATGTGCCACCGCTAGCGGCGCGGACAACCCAATCGCAAGGCCCGCGGCCCCAGCGGCAATTCCCGTAGTGACCTGACGCAGCTGCATTTCCCGGACTACTCCTTGATGGTCTGATGAAACTTTTGATTGAAGGTTCCCTCATCCTATCGCCGGGAGGGATCCTCGAGCCAATCCTTACCCCGCACGGAATGTGCGAGGTTAACAACTAGTCGCTGCGACGAGGAGGAAAGTTCCCCGCCGCAGCGAATCTTGTTGAAAAATGTTTCATCGCGAGCGTTTGCTGCGAGTTTTACCTTCCACGACCTCGGAGAAGAAATACCAGAAGGACAATGAGAGCAATCAAGAAGATAAGGCCCGCCGCCCCAGTACGTATAGAAGCCCCCTCATCGTCTTACCGGACTTGTCATCGGCACCGCGACCTTGCTCCTTCGCATCCGTCTTGATTCCGTCCAAAGGGCGAGACTCTTCGGTTTTGTCCCTGACTGGCTCGTACTTCGGCCCCTGAATAGGATCACCCAACACTTTGGACGTGAGGTAATACTTCATGGTGGCATGCTTATCAGTGAGGTTGTCGCCGCTCTCCCCTAAATCATCCCCCTTGCCCGCTCCTAGCGTCACCACGATGTAGTAGTCCCCCTCCAACCAGTTCGCGTTGCCATAAGAGGGTGCGGAATCCGAGCTGAAGCGGTTGGTAAAAGCAGTAGGGCTTGCTGCCGAAGCCGATCCCTCATCCCCCTCATTGGGCCAGATCAAAAACTCATGCTCTCCAGCTTTCTCACGAACTGGATTGAGAATAGACACATCGAGGCCTGAGTACTGAAGAGCCTTCTCATCCGAAACCTCTCCAGCTCTAATTGCGGCAGCCAACTGCTGCCCTTCCTTCATGGGGACCTTGTAGACGTGCGCTTCGCCCTGAACAATGTCGCTTTCGATGGTCTGACCGCTACGAAGCTCCGTGGCATTGTCAAACCAGTTTCCGGGAGCCATCTGTTCAGCACCGTTGGCGTTGGCATGGAGTTCGCCGTCCAGCTCGCTGCTAAGACCACTTACAAGCTCGTCAATGTTGGATACTGGGTCAACACGGTGAAGCAGGATCTCCACGTCGATAGGTTCATCGGCCTTGTACTGGCCTGCGCGCATCGCCGTCAAGACTAAGTCGCCCTGGCAATTCTTGGAACCGATTTCGTAGGTATACGCGCTAGTGTTTGGCAAGGCCTCAGATACAGAGCCGGTGTCCGCACTGTCCCAGTCAGCTGTGCAATCATCTGCGCCTTCGTCACCACCATGCGTACCCGTTGGCGGTTCCCTACCATCGCCGAAAAACGTCTTCAAAAACAGGTCGTTCGGTGTTCCCACTGCACCTTCGAGTGTCTTGTACATCGTCGCCACATAGCGCTCACCCGGCTTGACGGGGATAGACCATGACTCAGCATGGAAGTCGGTACGAGACTCCTTGCCAGCATTCGGCGGGGCATCCAACTCGGCACGAAAGATGAAGTCCTCTCCTGACTCCCAACGCGGCAGCTCCGTTGGCTGTGAGATATCTTTGCTACCTTCAATGTGTTCGACATCGGATTGGTAGATGTCCGCGGCGCGTCCAGCGGCCTTCTTAATCATTGACGCCAGTGAGTCTGCATCATCGGCGTCGAGATATTCGCCGCCTGCGGCGTCTGCAATGCAGGAAAGCTCCTTGCGGGCTTCCTCATCGACGTTAAAGCCAATGGTGTTGATGACTAGGTCAATGCCCTGCTCGTGGAGTTCCTTGGCCACCTCACATACTGGCGGCGGCGCGCAGGTATCGATTCCATCAGAGACAAGCACAATGGTGCCGTGCTGACCGCCCAATCCCTCGGCGGCCTTCTTCAGGGAATCACCAATCGGGGTATAGCCCTTCGCCTGGAGTGCATCAATTAGGACCCGTGAAGGAGTCCCCTACGTCCTCTTTAGGACCGCTGACCACGTGGATGTCCTGGCACCCTGCTTCTTGGTTCTCTGGTGCCTCGTCGACCGTACCGCCATAGGTAACGAGTCCCAGTGGAATGGTGCCACCGAGTTCAGATACGAATTTCTTCGTTGCGTCTTTCGCCGCGTCGAGACGAGTCTGCCCGCCAGCGTCTTGCACATTCATCGAGCCAGAGGAGTCGAGGACAAGCATCGTTGCACCACTCTGAGAATCGGCGGCACCCCCATTGGGGTCAGCTTCAGAGCTCGGCTCGGCACTGGAAGTCACCCCTGTGGGATTCTGTGCAAAAGCTGGCACCGACGCCGGGCTGAGAAACGCGATGACAAGCACTGCGAGAATAGCAAAGACCCCGCGTAACAGGCCCTGCGGGGAAGACAAAGGTGGAGAAATGGCTTTCATGATGTCTGCTTTCTTGAGACGGCAAGACTGTGAGAAACATCATAAACAGTCGGCTGGCGGTTCTCTCGTCGACGGGGAAGAGCCCCCTCCGCCGGCCTTGGAAGTCGTAATACAGAAAACCAAAAGTACCCCTCCAAACTGGAGGGGCACTCAATGTGGAGCGGATGACGAGACTCGAACTCGCGACCCTCACCTTGGCAAGGTGATGCGCTACCAACTGCGCTACATCCGCGTGGCAAGGCGGAGCTTGCCATGGAGTCCGCAAGGAACTCCTTGTGCGCGATACTGGGATTGAACCAGTGACCTCTTCCGTGTCAGGGAAGCGCTCTCCCGCTGAGCTAAACGCGCTCACTGCACCCAGAATTGGGTGCCAGCTCTTGAGGTGGAAACGGGAATCGAACCCGTGTGCACGGTTTTGCAGACCGTTGCCTCACCACTCGGCCATTCCACCGTGGCGATACCGCCTCACACACTACATGTGCTGGAGCGGATGACGAGACTCGAACTCGCGACCCTCACCTTGGCAAGGTGATGCGCTACCAACTGCGCTACATCCGCATTCGAAACCAGGCCCGGTTTCTAGGACTAAGTCCTTGTGCGCGATACTGGGATTGAACCAGTGACCTCTTCCGTGTCAGGGAAGCGCTCTCCCACTGAGCTAATCGCGCTTATGCATTTATCAAGACCTTCCGTTCATCGATACCAATAAGCGTGATATCAAGAAAGTCTTGGAGCGGATGACGAGACTCGAACTCGCGACCCTCACCTTGGCAAGGTGATGCGCTACCAACTGCGCTACATCCGCATTGCACGTTCCCGGCTGGTATGCCGTGGTGCGAGAAGAAACTTTATCGTGCACCGCCCCAGTTTCCAAATCCGCAGCCCACAGCACTATTCGCAGGCCGCACCGCAGCAGGTAGATTACATCGATGTCATTGAGACTTCGACAACACAGCACACCGGCGTGCCCCACCACCTTGAGCTACAAGCTCCGTCAAACTCTGCTCACCCTAGTTGAGCTGGACGATTAGGGGGTTGCCATCACCGCAGTGTACTTTAAGTTCTGCACCGAGGTTCTATAGCTCAGTGGGAGAGCGTTCCGTTCACACCGGAAAGGTCGCTGGTTCAATCCCAGCTAGGACCACTCTTTAAGACCGCAGTCTAGCTGCGGTCTTTTTTCGTTTATCGGACCATCCTTAACCCAGACTTTTGCTCGCACTTGAGTCTGAGCCTAGGGCACGTACGCTGGCCATATGGACAACACCGCACTCATCGACACGCTGCTTGGCCCTGATAGTGAGGGCATCCGACTCAACGCCGTGAGTACGCTCCACGGATCCGCAACCATCGACGGAACCTCAGGTCCGATGGGCAACGACACTGACGCCGAGCTCTTCGCGGCCTTGCGCGAATGGGCCGAGGTTACCGTGGTGGGCTCAGCAACGGTGAAGGCAGAATCCTATGGGCCCGCGAGCAACACGCGCCTCGCTGTACTCAGCCACTCCCTTGACTTTGCAGGGTTCGAAGATTTTATAGCCTCTGGCCCCGTTGTTCTCACCCCGGAGGAACGCGCATCTTCACCCGAGGCACGGCGCTTAGCCGACGCTGGTGCCGAAATCATCAGCACAGGTACCGGAACCATGAGCGAGGCTATTTCAGCTCTTCGCGCCCAGGGCGCACGCCGCATCAGTTGCGAAGGTGGACCATCCGTCTACTCCGCCTTTATCGCAGAAGGCCTCGTGGACAAGCTTTATTTGACGCTTGATCCGCACCTATCCCCTTCCGTCGAAAAGCCCGTCGTTAACGGCGAGGCCACCTCCCCCGCGCTTAAGCTCGAGCTGGAGAACGTCACCGCCGTCGCCAACACGGTGTTTCTGCGCTACCGGCGCACTCAGACCCCGTAAACTGTGCTGCCGTGACTTCTCCGGCTCCCTCACTCTCAGCTCCTGCGCGACTATGGACGGCCGCCGCGTGGCCCGCCGCCATCGTCTTGGTCTTTCATCGCATCTTCGTGCTCGCCTTCAACGGCACGGTGACTGATGATTTCGGCACCGTCTACCGCGCGATCCGGAACCTGTGGGAGGGCACCCCGGTCTACGAGCAAAACTATTCTTTCGTCGAACCGCTCTACCTGTATAACCCAGGCGCCACGGTTCTCCTGTCCCCCTTGGGTCTCGTGTCCGAGGAACACGCGCGCATCGCCTTCATTCTGGCCAACGCCGCCGCCATCATTGCCGCTTTGGCCGTGCTGACCCGCTTCGTAGGCCACAGCCTGCGAGGCCCGCTGTGGCCGGTCAGTATCGCCGCAGCCTTCGCTACCGAATCAGTCATCAACACGTTGGTCTTTACCAACATCAACGGCGTGCTTCTGCTCGCGATGGTGGCGTTCCTGGCTTTGCTGGATAAACACGGGTGGGCCGCTGGCTTGTGCATCGGGCTGGCAATCTTGGTCAAGCCGCAATTTGCCCCGCTGCTCTTCCTCGCCTTGGTGCGCAAGCGCTGGCTCACTGTAGGTTTGGGCGTGGCCATACCGCTGGTGAGCAACCTTGCGGCTTGGCCGTTCGTTCCGGGCGTGGAGGGCTTCCGCGCCAACCTTCTTCCCTACCTGGCCACCACGCGCGATTATGCCAACGCCTCCTGGCCGGGTGTGCGCGCCTACTTCGAACTCCCCGGCATCGTCTACTACCCCATCTGGTTGCTCTTCGCGGCCCTGGCCGCAGTGGCGATCCTCGGTCTGCTGCGCTGGCGCGAAAGTGAGCCCACCTTCTGGGCGCTGAGCACCAGTGGTGCCATCATGGTCGGAATCTTCTTCCTTTCTTCCTTAGGCCAGCAGTACTACTCCATGTGGCTTATCCCCATGCTGTTTACTGTGATGCTCGAGCGCTCGGTCTTCCGCACGTGGGGAGCATGGTTGGCCGCATTTTTATTCTTGGCGCCGCTCGAATGGACGTCGACAAGCATGCCCACCGCCGCACACTGGATGAGCGTCTTCATCGCCACGATTGGCTGGGGACTGCTCATTGTGGTGAGCGCCGCCTCCGTGGCCGGCTGGTGGTCCGCGGAACGAGGGGCTAGCCCAAAGCCTCAGGCGGGCGATAAAATCCCCGCATGACTGATTTCAAGCTCATTGCTGATACCGAATGGCGCAAGCGGCTAAGCGCCGAGGAGTACCGCGTCCTGCGCGAGGCCGGAACGGAAGCACCGCACGTCGGTGAATACACCAACACCACCACCGAGGGCGTGTACTCCTGCCGAGCCTGCGGCGCCGAGCTCTTCCGCTCCACGGAAAAGTTTGAATCGCACTGCGGCTGGCCGTCCTTCTTCTCCCCCTTGGCCGGCGACGCCGTCATAGAGCGCGAGGACAATTCGCTGGGCATGCGCCGCATCGAGGTGCTCTGTGCTCGCTGCGAGTCCCACCTCGGTCACGTCTTCGAAGGCGAAGGCTACGATACGCCCACGGACCTGCGCTATTGCATTAATTCCATCTGCCTTGATCTAGAAGAAAAGCCGGTCGAGGACTAACTCCTCAACCGGCTTCCGGCAAAATCGCGCCCCTTTAAGGCAGGATCGTGATGAGCTCAGCCACGTCCTTCACGCGACGGCCGGTGTGGAAGGGAATCTCCTCGCGCACGTGGTGGCGAGCCTCGGTGTAGCGCATCAGGTACATCAAGTCCACGATGCGGTGCAGTTCCGGGGCCTCAAAGGCCAGGATCCACTCGTAGTCACCCAGTGCGAAGGCCGGCACAGTGTTCGCGCGCACATCCGGGTAGTCGCGCGCCTGCATACCGTGCTCCATGAGGATACGGCGGCGCTTTTCCTCATCCATGGTGTACCAGTCGTAAGAGCGCACGAAGGGGTAAACGGAAATCCACTCACCGGGCTCCTCGCCCATAATGAAGGACGGCAGGTGAGACTTGTTGAACTCTGCCGGGCGGTGCAAAGCATTTCCTACCCACGTCACCTCAGAAACCTGGCCCAGGACGGTCTCGCGGCGGAAGTCCGCGAAGGCCTTCTGAATGTCGGCGAATTCTTCCGCGTGCCACCAGATCATGTAATCAGCGCTCTCCCGCATCCCGGACAGATCATAGATACCGCGCACGGTAACCACGCCTGCTTCCTCAAGCTCAGAGAAGAACTTCTGCGCCTGCGCGACGATCTCCTCGCGCTCCGTTCCCAACGCACCCGGGATGACCTGAAATACCGCGTGCTGCGAATAGCGCTGGACCTTGTTGAGCTCGGCGAAGTTGACCTTCGACATGCCTTTCTCCTTCTTTCAACCGACAGAGTTTCTTATCCATCATAAGTTGGAGGCGCCCCCGCGCGCCACTAGCCTTTCGGCGCGCCTTCCACCGCCACACGGGCGGAGCTTATACTTTGATCCCCGTGAGCAATTCCGACGTTTCTTCGCGCAACCTCGCAGGGGCACCGACCAACCTGCACGATCGCGCCGCCGCCTCTTCTACCGAATCGCGCCCTGCGGAGCCGAGCACTCCGACCGCCTTCACGGAGGCCGTCGAGTCCCTCCATGCCGCACAGCTGCGCCCAGAAATCACCTTGGGCACCATCCGCCCACCGCAACGCCTGGCCCCATTCAGCCACGCCATCGGCCTCGAGGTTGAGCGCAAAGAACACGGGGACCTCATCCCTACTGACTCTGAAGGCGATGCCTTCGGCCGCCTCATCCTGCTGCACGACCCAGGTGCGGAAGAAGCCTGGGAAGGGGCGATGCGCCTGGTGGCCTACATCCAGGCAGACTTGGACGATGCTGTCGCCGGCGACCCGCTGCTTCCCGACGTCGCCTGGGAATGGCTCACTGAATCCCTCGACGTGCGCGAGGCTACCCATACGAACTTGGGCGGCACCGTCACCTCGACCGCTTCCGTTCGTTTCGGCGAAATCGGCGGACCACCGCGCGCCTACCAATTAGAAATGCGCGCCTCGTGGACCGCATCCGGCCTGGATCTCGCCCCACACGTCGAAGCTTTTGCGCAAGTCCTCTCCCTCGTCGCTGGTCTGCCACCAGAGGGCGTAGCCGAACTCGGACGCTAAGATGAGCGAATTGCGCCAGGTACCGGTTGATGGAACGCCGAAAGTCCTGCTTTCTCCCCGTGAGTTTCAGGCCGGTGCCGCCCGCTTAGCTTCGGGAACTGGGCCATTTGCCATCGACACCGAACGCGCCTCGTCCTACCGTTTTGATGACCGCGCCTTCCTCGTGCAAATCCGCCGAGAAGGTGCGGGCACGTTTTTGTTCGCCCCCGAGCACCACCGCGATGAGCTCCGCGTAGCACTCGCACCGGTGCTCAATGGACAAGAGTGGGTGGTCCATGCCGCCCCCTCCGATCTCCCTAGCCTAGCGTGGCTAGGTTTATACCCAGGCTTACTGTTCGATACTGAGCTGGCTGCCCGCTTCGCCGGTTTCGCACACCCTAACTTGGCCGCAATGGTGCTGGAGCTTTTCGACGTTGAACTGGAGAAAGGCTACGGCGATTCCGACTGGTCCGAAACCCCCATCCCGCGGAAGTGGCGCAATTATGCGGCGCTCGACGTGGAGCTTCTCAACGAGCTCGCCGTGACACTGCGAGATATTCTTGCGGAACAGGACAAGCTCGACTGGGCTTATGAAGAGTTTGAGAAGATTGTCGAAGACCACGCACGTATCACTGGCCCCGAGCCTCGTTCCTGGCGGGATCTTAAGGGCGTCTCCTCTCTACGCTCCCGTGAGCAACTCGCGGTAGCCCGTGAGTTGTGGCAGCGACGCGAATCCATCGCCCGCTCCCAGGACATCGCACCGAACCGAGTGCTGCCGCACCGCGTGCTCGTAGAAATCGCGCGCCGCGTACCCCATTCCCCGCACGAAATCAACCAGATTAAAGGCTTCCCTCGGCGCCGCGGCGGCGCCACCTTGCGCTGGTTCGATGCCGTCGAGACCGCCCTTGCTAGCCCGCGCCAGCAGTGGCCGAAGGCGTTGCGCAGCCCACACCCGGTTCCTTCCAAATCAGTTTTTAACCGGGATTTCCCCGAGCTATGGCAGCTCTATACCGAGATCCGTGGTGATTTCGAAGACCTCGGTGAAGATCTGGGCATGAGCTACGAACTGATCCTCAAACCCAGCTTGGTCCGCACTGTAGTCTGGGCGGCCTGCGGACCTGAAGGCGGCGTGGCGGGCGAAATCGCAGCAGACGCCGATATCCCCGACTTCCTGCGTTCCCAGGGCGCGCGCGAATGGCAGGTGGAGCTGTCCACGCCGCTCCTGCGTCGCGGACTGGCGCGGTAGCACCCCGCTCCCCCGCGCTTTTAGCTCCGCGTAGCTACCCACTCATTCACGGATTCCGCGATGCCCTCCGGGGTCAGCCCGAATTCCTCGAGGATTTCTCCGCGGCTGGCATGCTTCGGGAAGCAACCAGGCACGCCGAGGCGATGCACCGGGGTATCTACATCAGCGGCGTCGAGTGCCTCCGCAACCATTGAACCAACGCCGCCCCGCAAGAGGCCGTCCTCCACCGTGACCACAAGATCATGATCTGCCGCCAACGCAACAACGGATTGCGGGACTGGTACCGGCCAGCGCGGATCGACGACGGTCACGTTGAAACCTTGTGCTTCCAGTAACTCGGCAGCACCCAAGGAACGAGCACTCATCGCTCCGACGGAGACGATGAGCACATCGGTTGCCTCAGTCGGTGATTCGGCAGCATCGGTATAGCGCAAGATGTCTACCCCGTCATCGAGGCGCTTGATCGCCTCACGGTCCTCCAGGAGATTGCCCTTAGGGAAGCGCACCACCGTGGGACCATCCTCAATAGCAATGGCCTCATTGAAAAGCTCACGCAGACGAGCGCCATCGCGTGGTGCGGCAATGCGCATCCCCGGGACGATGCTCATCAACGCCATGTCCCACACTCCGTTGTGCGAAGGGCCATCAGAGCCCGTGATACCGGCGCGGTCGAGCACGATGGTGACGGGCAGCTTGAGCAGCGCAATGTCCATGACAACTTGGTCGACTGCACGGTTAAGGAAGGTGGAGTACACAGCCACCACTGGGTGCATTCCTGCCAGCGCTAAACCGGAGGCGGAGGCCATGGCATGCTGTTCCGCGATGCCAACATCGAAGAATCGCTCTGGGAATTCCTCCTGGAAGGGCGCAAGGCCCGTCGGCCCCGCCATAGCAGCGGTAATAGCCACGATATCCTCGCGCGCATGACCGGCCTTGATGAGTTCCTCGGAAAAAGCCGCAGTCCATCCCGGCTGCTTCTGTCCCTTGGATACACCGGTGACCGGGTCGATAGCTCCGGTGGAGTGCATCTGGTCCTTCGGCTCATTGACCGCCGGGGCAAAGCCATGCCCCTTCTCCGTGACGGTGTGCACGATGATGGGACCGTCGTAGTCCCGGGCATAGCTCAGCGCCCGGACCACCGCGTCGATATCGTGGCCATTGATGGGGCCAATGTATTTGATTCCCAGCTCTGGGAACATCTCGGTGGGCAGAACGGTGGACTTTACGCCCTCCTTGACTGCGTGCAGAGCATCAAAGGTACGCTCGCCCACCCAGCCCATCGACTTCAGGCGCTTCTTGCCCAGCTCCATGAACTCGTCATAACCATGCTGTGCACGAATGCGCCCGAGGTTCTCCGAAAGTCCACCAATGGTCGGCGAATAGGAGCGGCCATTGTCGTTAACGATGATGACGACGTTGCGGTCTTTATCCGCAGAGATGTTGTTCAGTGCCTCCCAGCACATGCCACCGGTGAGGGCACCATCACCGACGACCGCCACAGCATTGCGGTGCGATTCACCACGAATCTTGAATGCCTTGGAAAGGCCGTCCACCGTGGATAGCGCTGCCGAGGCGTGTGAGGATTCGGTCCAGTCGTGTTCCGATTCCCCACGGTCCGTGTACCCAGATAAGCCGCCTTTCTGGCGCAAGGAATCAAACTGGTTGGCACGGCCGGTGAGCATTTTGTGCACATAAGACTGATGGGAGGTATCGAAGACGATGGGGTCCCGCGGGGAATCGAAGACGCGGTGGATCGCCACCGTGAGCTCCACAACGCCCAGGTTGGGCCCGAGGTGACCGCCCGTAGCGGACACCTTCTCAATCAAGCGCTGGCGGATATCCGCCGCGAGCTCAACCAGTTGCGTCTTGCTCAGGGCTTTGAGATCGCCTGGTGATTGAATGGAATCCAGAATGCCCATAGAGCTTGCCTTAAACCCCTTCATCGATCGTTTTCTTCTCTACCACCGTACCCGCTTATACACGTGACACGTCAATCATTACCCCGGGATCTTCCACCGCGGATGCATCCTGCCTTATGCCGCAGGAACCAGCAGCGCCAAGGTCTCAAAATGGTGTGTTCCCGGAAAGGCATTCACCATGGCTAAACGCTCTATACGGTAGCCGTGCTCAGACCATGCAGCGATATCACGTGCAAACGTCGCGGGGTCACAGCCAATGTGAAGGACGCGCTGCGGCGCCGCGGCAGCAATGGCCTCCACCACCTCAACACCCGCACCGGTACGCGGGGGATCCAAAATAACCGTTGCTGGCCGCGGCAGCTGGCTTGCGGCCTGCTCCACCTTAGCCGTCCGGAAGTGCACATCAATGTCCGCAAGCCCCGGCTGCGCTGCCGCGGCCGCCGGCGAGTAGTCGACGGAATACACCGTAGTATGGCCGCCCTCAGGTGCGGTGACTTCAGCAAGAGCGGGAACAAACAGCCCCACTCCTCCATAGAGATCCCAAGCCACTGCAGCGGCCTCGGATTCCTGTGCAGGTTTATTCTCTCCAGCCTCTGCCGCGAGCCACTGGCGTGCCAGGCGCGTGTAGGTATCGGGTGCGCCGATGTGCGCCTGCCAAAAGGCGGTGGGCGGAAAGTGAAACTCGTGGCCATCTGCACGTTGAACTACGTCCTGCGTCGGGGCTTCAATGACCTCCCGAATGGTCTCGATGCGTCGGCCGCGCGGCGCTTTCCGGGTCTCCACGACGTGCCGGTTACCGTCGCTGTCCACAACCGCGATGACCTCCGCGCCAGGGCTAAATGTGCGAGCCTCCGGTCCCACCAGACCGCTAACGAGGCCCGGTGCCAGCTGGCTGCAGGCCACATCCGTAATCAGCTCCGTGGAGCCACGCTTGCGCACGCCGGCACGGCCTTGCTTGTCGACACCCAACCTCACCCGCGTGCGCCATCCACGCTGGGGCGCCACATCGATGGATTCAATGTCGGGCACCTCCTCGAGGCGAGCCACTCGGCGCAGCTGGTCCCGCAAAACCGCGACCTTGATGCCTGGTTCCGCCGCGGAATCTAGCTCGGCGAAATCGCAGCACCCTGCACCTCGCTGCGCAGCCGGGCACGCAGATTCAACGCGGTCAGGGCTTGCCTTGAGCACTGCATTGACTTCCGCTTCGACGAAGGATTTCTTCACCTTTGTGGCGGTTACCGTCACCTGGTCTCCGGGAAAGGCGCCGGGGACAAAACACACACGCCCGTCGGGTGCTGCGCCGATTCCGACACCGCCGTGTCCCATGCGCTCGATGGTGGTATCGAAAGACTGGCCTTTGGTGATGGCTGCGCTCTCAGCGTTCCGCTCAGTCTTAGTCATGAGTTTTCTCCTTGAGTATTTTCGGAGCCCTGCGCTTCCTCAACAGCAGCGTTGGCGCGGCGCACCATCCAGACTGTCAGGATGGTGACGATTCCGGTCAACGGCCACCCCATGAGGATGCGAACGATGCCGAGGGTGGTGGTTTCATCGGCGTCGTATAACGCGCGCTGCACTATGAACCGGGCGATGAAGACTGCGGCCCACCCCGCCGTTGCCAAGGCATAAGCCTGCCGAGCCTTCGGGATTGTGCGCCACCCCATGTCATCGCCGTTGAGGCCCTTCCAGACCACGCCCACGAGCGGCCAACGAACGATGATGGAGATCACCGCCACGATGAACAGTACGAGCGACATCCAAATTCCGTAAAGGAAGTATCCCTTGGCATCCCCGGTAAACCACGCAATGGCGGCGCAAATAGCCACTCCCAATAGCCCGGAGAAAGCTGGTTGCAGAGTCTCCTTGCGGGCCAAACGCCACAGGCTGATGGCCAATGCCACGCCGAGCGCCGCAGCCAGAGCTGGTCCCAGACCCCAAACGTTATTGACTGGGATGAGAACCAGCACTGGCAAGGTCGCAGACACGAGCCCAGTCAGGCCTCCCATCTGTTCGAGCAACGATGGTTCCGCCTCGGCATCTGGGACCACGGCCCTTGCCTGCGGTGACGTATCGGTACTCGGCCCCGCGGTATATGCGGGGTTGGGGTCGGTGCCGCGCTCGGTGAAATCGTGCTCTTCAGGCGTAGGGGTGGTCACGTGTTCTAAGAATCCTTTTCGCTAGTGCCGGGGAAAGAAAACAACGTTTAAGGGTCTAGTTCTTCTCGTTGTCTTCGAGGTCCCGCAACTGTTCGCGGGCTTGGGCTTCCGCGGCGTTCTCGGCGCCCTCGGTAGCTGATCCTGCCTCCGGTGCTGCAGCGTTGTCTGCATCGGCGGCCTGCTGCTGGCGCTCCTTCAGGGCCTGCTGAACTTGCTCAGCGAGTCGCTGCGGCAGCATAACAGGAAGCGAACTTCCGGCCAGGATAGGCTCCTCACCACGATAGATGAAGGTGCGGGCGACGACTTCACGCCCCAGCTTTGCGAGCTCTTCTTCCTTGCCCGCCGGGGCAGCCAGGGTCAATCGGTACATCCACCGCGGTCCCTCCACGCCGATGATGCGGATACCGCCCTTGTCGCTGGAGCCAACAATTTCAGATCCCCAAGGCCCGTCCTCTGGGTGCGCGGCAAACCCATCGGCTTCCAAGCCTTGGACGATATCCTCCGCAGATTCCGCCCATTGCCCTGGCGTGCGCGGCGCGGCAAAGGCCACGGGGGTCATGCGGCCGTGCGGGGTAAGGATGTGGAGCATGCGCGGGCCGTCTTGGCCCATCTCCACCTGGACCTGCGAGCCCTTGGGCAGCGGGATACGCATGGAACCCAAGTCCAGCAAACCAACCGAAAAATCCTCAAAGTTGAACTCGGCAATATCAACGTTATCGCCGTCGTAGGGTCCCATCTCCCCGTTGATGGCATCATGTGCCACGGCCTTCAGCCCGGTAACACCATGAGAATCATCGTTGTCTTCCCGGACTAGGCCAGCGTTGGAATCGGCAGGAGCCGAGGCAACGGTATCGTCCACGGCCTCTGCTGCCTCCGAAACAGCCTCGTCCTGACGGACATCCGGGTTCTTCCCCGCGTCCTCTGTCTTATTCTCGTCCTTCTTCTTTTTGCCAAAGGGCCACATCGCCATGGTTAGTGCCTTCCTTAATTCGTGTGTGTTACCGGTCTATTCGAGTCAGTTGACGCCAGTGGAGCCGTAACCGCCTTCACCGCGAGCGGTGTCATCGAGTTCCTCAACCTCACGGAAACCCACCAACTCCACGCGTTGCACAAGGAGCTGGGCAATACGCATTCCCCGCTCAACCTCAAAAGTTTCTACTGGGTCGTGATTAATAAGGCAGACTTTAATCTCACCGCGGTACTCCGCATCGATGGTGCCTGGTGTGTTAACCACGGAAATCCCGTGCTTGGCTGCCAGGCCGGAGCGAGGGTGGACCAAGCCAACCGTGCCCATCGGCAGGGCAAGGGCTATACCCGTGCCAACTAAAGCCCGCTCGCCGGGACGCAGAGTGACATCGTGTGCAGCATAGAGATCCGCACCGGCATCGCCACGGTGGGCGCGCTGCGGCAGCGGAAGCTCCTTATCAAGGCGCTTGACCTGAATCTCACCAAAAGGACTTACCGGATCTACGAGGGGATGTTGCTCATTCACGCGGCCCAGCCTACCTTGCCCCCGCCGTGCCCTACTCACGGGCTGGGGCCTAGAGGCTGCGTCTACTCGGCGCGTTGGGTTCTCCCCTTCCCCGACGACTAGACTCTGAAGCCATGACTTCGAGTTCTTCGTCTGCTTCCCCCTCGACGGCTGCCGAATCCCCCGTCATCCTTTACCGCGAGCGCCAGTGGGTGCCGTGGCACTGGTGGTTGATGGCGGCCGCCGTTGTGGCGATCTCTACAGCCACGGTCAGCCTCAACCGCGGAATCATGTGGGTCATCATCCCCGCTATTCTGCTCAGCGCCATCGCCGCGTGGGTTCTCTTAGCTTGGTCCAACACGGTGGTGCAAGTGGAACAAGATGCCGACGGCACGCGGTGGCTCACTGTGAAGGATGCGCAGCTGCCGCATGATGTCGTCTCCCGCAGCACCGCGGTGCCGGCCACCGCGCGTCGCAATGCGTTGGGCCCACAGCTCGATCCCGCTGCATTCCTCGTGACGCATGGTTGGGTGCCAGAACATGTGATGCTTGTCCTCGATGACCCAGAGGACCCGACACCTTATTGGCTGATCGGCTCTAAGAATCCCGACAAGCTACTTACGGCCTTCGTTCCCGAACAGGCCGCTGCTGCCAAGGCCTAAATGCTGCGTGCAAAACCAGGGAGCTCATTAGATCAGCTAATTGGCTGAACCCCTATGAGCTAAGCGCAGTCCATGCAGACGGGCTGCCCGTCTTCTTCATGGTCCAGGCGCTTATTGGACTGCACCAAGTAGCACACGGAGCAGGTGAACTCGTTTTCCTTGCGCGGCACGACAGTGACGTTGAGTTCCTCGCCCGTCAGGTCTACTGACGGCGGCTCGAAAGCCTCGACGATTTCGCCATCGTCATCCATGCCATTGTTGTCATTTTCAGCCGCCTTCAAGCCCTCGAGGGAGTCAGCCTCGAGCTCATCTTCAGCGCGGCGACGCGGTGCGTCATAGTCGGTGGCCATAATACTTGCCTCTGTGAGTTAGATAGATAGGTACGTGTATTTATCGACGGCATCCTAAACCACACAGGCCCGCCTGTCACACTCGCCCCGCCGTGGGGGCACCACGCGACTCACCCTATTACCCCCTCCGCTCCTGCTTTCATAGTTGTGAGCTGCGAGTTTGCGCCTTTCGCATCGTGGAAGATTTTTCTGGGTAAAGCTCCTCACATCCCACCCACAATGCTTTGAGGAACGATGCGCCAGACGGCAAAAATCGGAGCGACTCTCCCCACACCTTCGGCGCAAATGCTGAAGTATCACCACATCATCGGGCGGCTAAACATAGACTGTCAGTATGACCGTGCAAGAAACACAGCAGCAGGATACGAATCCGAGCACCCAGCACCATAGCCATGCCTTCGGCATCGATGTTGGAGGCTCCGGCATCAAGGGTGCCGTAGTAGACCTCGCGACAGGAGAGTTCGTCGGCGACCGCCTCAAGATCGCCACGCCACAGCCTGCCACCCCCGACGCCGTTGCCACGGTGATCGCCCAGATCGTCGCTGAGAAGAACTGGGACGGCCCTGTCGGAATTACTATGCCCGCGGTGGTCAAAGAACAGATTATTCGCAGCGCAGCGAATATTGATAAGTCATGGATTGGGGTCGACGCGCAGGACTTGCTGGGCAAGTACCTCGATGCTCCTTTTACCGTGCTTAACGACGCCGACGCAGCCGGCCTCGCCGAGGTGGCCTACGGCGATGACGTTGCGCGCTCCGGCCCTGTCATCTTCCTTACCCTGGGCACCGGCATCGGCTCCGCCTTCCTGCTCGATGGTCAGCTCTTCCCCAATACGGAGATCGGCCACCTCATCGTCGGGAAAAAGGAGGCAGAGCACCAAGCCTCTTCCGCGGTCAAGGAACGTGAGGGGCTCAAGACTAAGCAGTGGGCAAAGCGCGTCAACCGAGTGCTCCACGAATACGAGGCGCTTTTTAATCCCTCAGCTTTTGTCATCGGCGGCGGAATCTCTCGGAAGTTTGACAAGTGGGGCGAGCACTTGAGCATCGAAACCCCAGTCGTTGCAGCTCAGCTCCGCAATCGCGCGGGCATCGTCGGGGCCGCAATGGCAGCGAAGGAAGGCATTCGCCCATAAACCGAGCAGAACCTATCTTCCCCAGTTGACCCCAGTCACCGCCTGGTAACAAAAATGATCTATACTGGGCTGTCGATTATCGAATATCCAGCGGCGCGCCTCCCCTGCTCATTACGGAGGCGGGCTAGCATCGGGGACTAGTCGCGATAAACTTGCGCGTCCCCATAGTTTCCACTCAAAGAGCAAGTCGAAAGGGCGTACGTGGCAGCCACTGATTCTTCAGACCAGGTACTCGGCGAGGGCGAGAGCACCTCCGAGGCATCTGCACCTGCACAGAAGACCGCCAAGAAGACGGCAAAAAAGACAGCCAAGAAGACGGCTAAGAAAACCGCGAAAAAGACTGCGAAGAAGACGGCTAAAAAGACAGCCAAGAAGGCTGCTAAAAAGACGACTCGCAAGTCTGCTCAGAAGGCGACGAAGAAGACCGCCAAGAAGACTGTGCGTAAGTCGGCGGCGAAGAAGGCAACCTCGCCTGAAAGCTCTGAGTCTGCTGAAGAGCTCGCAGAGGATCAGAACGACGAGTTGGATGCCGAAACCAACGACGATGCCGATATCGACTTCGATCCGGACAACGCAGAGTTGGACGAGGACGACGAGTTCGGTGACGACGATGACGACCTCGAGGGCGAAGACTCCGAAGAAGAGGATGACGGCTCATCTGTCTGGGATGAGGATGAGTCCGCAGCCCTGCGTCAGGCTCGTAAGGACGCAGAGCTAACGGCCTCGGCAGACTCTGTCCGCGCCTACCTGAAGCAAATCGGCAAGGTCGCCCTCCTCAACGCAGAGCAGGAGGTTTCCCTGGCCAAGCGCATCGAGGCCGGCCTGTACGCTCAATACCGCATGGATGAGATGGAAAAGGCCCGTGCCGAGGGCGACAAGGCCGCCAAGCTCTCTCCCATGGAGAAGCGCGATATGCGCGCCATCGCCCGTGATGGACGCAAGGCAAAGAATCACCTTCTCGAGGCGAACCTCCGCCTCGTGGTGTCCTTGGCTAAGCGCTACACAGGCCGCGGCATGGCATTCTTGGACCTCATCCAGGAAGGCAACCTGGGCCTGATCCGCGCCGTTGAGAAGTTTGACTACACCAAGGGCTATAAGTTCTCCACTTATGCCACGTGGTGGATTCGCCAGGCCATCACCCGCGCCATGGCGGATCAGGCACGTACCATTCGCATTCCAGTGCACATGGTGGAGGTCATCAACAAGCTGGGCCGTATCCAGCGTGAGCTGTTGCAGGACTTGGGCCGCGAGCCTACCCCTCTGGAGCTGGCGAAGGAAATGGACATCACTGAGGAAAAGGTGCTGGAGATCCAGCAGTATGCCCGCGAGCCTATTTCCTTGGATCAGACAATCGGTGATGAGGGTGACTCCCAGCTCGGTGATTTCATTGAGGATTCTGAGGCAGTCATTGCCGTCGACGCTGTGTCCTTCACTTTGTTGCAGGATCAGCTCCAGGATGTGCTCACTACCCTGTCCGAGCGCGAGGCCGGCGTGGTTCGCCTGCGCTTCGGCCTGACCGATGGCATGCCGCGCACTTTAGACGAAATTGGCCAAGTCTACGGCGTTACCCGCGAGCGTATTCGCCAGATCGAGTCTAAGACCATGTCTAAGCTGCGCCACCCATCGCGTTCCCAGGTGCTGCGCGACTACCTAGACTAAGCAAACTGAAAGAATAAAGCGGCGAGGAGGTTTAGCCCTCCTCGCCGCTTTTCTTTACCCTATGGAGCCGATAGACTCATGGGATTTCTAGCCTTCGATCCCCAACTCAATCGCTGTGGCGATCCGATCGATGACGTCTTTATCGGAAACTTCTCCGCTGATGGTCACCGAAGCGCCCTGGGATACCCCGAGAGACATCAGCATCATTGCAGAATCTGCCTCTGCCGACTCTCCGTGACAGGAGAGGGTTACATCCCCTGCTGCTTCCGCAGCCAACTCTGCAATCCTTGACGCCGGACGGGCATGCAGACCCGCCTCATCGGCCACAGTCACTGTCAGTGAGTACTCACCAGCGTTTGTGTCTGGGTTATCCTCGTCTGCAGACGCAGTGGCTGAGGACTGCTTCGGAAGGAAGACCTCGATGGCGCGTTCCGCGGCTTTGACCACGGCGGCAAGTCCATCACCCTGTTGAGCGGCAGTGGCTGCTGCAATAGTGGCTTCGACAAAGGGGGCATCGACAAACTTCACCGTCTCTTCGTCAAGGAACTCAAGAACGGACTCAACGGTCATCGTGGCCGAGCCTAAGTCACTAAGGACGACCACGCTAAGACCTTGGCCACGTGCATGGCTAACGGCACCTTCGACGAGGTCAAAAGACGTTCCGATGCCGCCTTCCTCCAAACCACCAGCAGGAAGGATGGTCACGTCGGGAGCCATCTGAGCAGCAAGCTCAGTCAGCCCTTCAGCGAGCTTGGCCGAGTGTGATACGAGAACGAGTCCAACGCGGGGCTGTGCCATATTCTATGCTTCCTCCTTGAGGGTTTCGGCGGCGTCGGCAGCCGCAGCGATAAATAGAGCCGAGGATGTAGCCCCCGGATCCTTGTGCCCCGCAGAACGCTCCCCTAGGTAGGAAGCGCGGCCCTTCGTGGCCACCATCGGGATAGTCGCCTCCGCGCCTGCTGCTGCGGCGTCGGCAGCCGCGCGCAGTACCTCAGCGGGACTCTTCGCGGCATCCGCCGCATCACGAGCGGCCCGTGCGGCCGGTGCCCAGGCATCGACCATTGTCTTCTCCCCTTCAGCTGCCTTACCGCGGACGGTGATTCCTTCAAGTGCGGCTTCAATGAGAGCAACCGTCGTGGGCGCATCAATCTCTCCAGGGCCAGCGGCTTTAGCCGCGCGTAGGAAAGCTGTTCCCAGCAGCGGACCAGAGGCTCCACCAACGGTGGACATAAGTGTCTTCGCCGTCAGCTTCAACACATCAGCAACATAAGAAGTCTCCGGTGAGATATCCGAATCCACTTTCTCCACGACGGCGCGGAAACCGCGATCGACGTTTTCACCATGGTCGCTATCCCCAATGGCGCGGTCAAGCTCGATGAGTTCCTCGCGGTGTTCGTGTGCCGCTGCGGCGCAGTTTTTCATCCACGCCTGGGCCCACGCTGTTGACAATGTCGCACTGTTGGTCATATCTACATTCCTTGTCGTAGTGCAGCGGTGTGGCACGGGTCATCAAAAAGCTCGAGGTCTTCCTCGTCCGCGCGCATGACGGTAACGGAGCATCCGGCCATATCTAGGCTGGTAACGAAGTTACCCACGAGGGAGCGCTCGATGCTCACGCCTGCCTCCTGCAGGCGCTGGGCGACGCGACGATAGACCACGTACAGCTCGGACGCCGGGGTGGCTCCCATACCGTTGACGACAACGATAGTGCGCTCCCCCTTGTTCAGTTCAAGATCCGCCAGCACGGGATCGAGCAGGTGGTCCGTGACATCATCGGCAGAAACCAGAGGAATTTCCTTGCGGCCCGGCTCGCCATGGATACCCACGCCGAGTTCGACTTCGTCTTCCCCGAGGCCGAAGGAGGGTTTGCCCACATGGGGCACGGTGCAGGCAGAAAGCGCTGCTCCCATAGTCGCGGTATTCTCCACTACCTTCTTCGCCACAGCAGTTACTGCCGCGAGATCATCTCCGCGTTCAGCTGCGGCACCTGCCAGCTTCTCCACCAACAGCGTTCCGGCAACGCCGCGGCGACCGGCGGTGAAGGTGGAGTCTTCCACCGCAACATCGTCATCGACAACGACCTGGCTGACCTCAATGTCATCGAATTCTGCCAGCTCCGCCGCGGTGTCAAAGTTGAGGACATCGCCGGTGTAGTTCTTGACAATGTAGAGCACCCCCGCCCCAGCGTTCACAGCTTCGGTGGCGGCTTGGATAGCGTCCGGCGTAGGCGACGTGAACATGGCACCTGGCACTGCCGCGTCCAACATGCCATGCCCAACGAAACCCGCATGCAACGGCTCGTGCCCAGATCCACCGCCAGAGACAATGGCAACCTTGCCGTCTTCTTTCCCCTGCTTGCGGGCAACGAAGAGCGGATCGGTGGAGCGAGTGACGATGTCACCGTGGGCTAAAGCAAAGCCCTCCACTGATTCGGCTACTACGTTGTCCGGTAAGTTGATGAGCTTTTTCATCATCCATCTCCTTAGGTTTTCATTGGCCTCGAGCACTCTTTACGGATTGCTGCCGAGCCTACCCGCGCTACCGGATACTGTGCCGAATTCTACTGCGTCCGCGCGCTACCACTTGCGCAGGTAATCTATGCGCTCCTGGAGCTGCTCAGCATTACACAATGCGGTGGGCGGGCCCCCGCAGGCCTTGCGAGCTTCGGTGTGGATGGCGCCGTGTGGACGTCCGGTGCGTTGGGCGGTGATAGACACTACTGTGTTGAGCTCTTTGCGCAACGCGGAAATCTCATCCACCACACCTGGCTGGGAACCGGCGCTGCTTGCCGACGCCTCCGCCCCGCGCTTGGGCGCATGTGGGGTGCCGTAGAGCTTGCGGCGTTGTTCTTCCGCCGCCTCTGCAGCCCGGCGCGCCTTCTCTTCTGCTTCGCGGCGGTCCAGCTCATCGGACTGCTTCTTGCGCAGAAGGTCCTTGACCTGGTCGGCGTCGAGAAGCCCGGGGATGCCGAGGAAATCCTCTTCTTCATCGGTGATGTTGCCCGTGGTGAACTGCGAGCCGTTGTAGAGCAGTCCTGAGAATTCTGCTTCCGCGCCTAAGGATTCATAGGAAGGCTCGAGCATGTCCGGTTCGGACTTCTTCTTATTGGCGTCCTCGAGCAGCTCATCGTCCCAGCCTTCCTTGTCGGGGTTTTTCTCCCCTCCCAGAACGTGGTCGCGTTGCTTCTCCATGTTCTCGGCAAGTCCCAAGAGCACCGGCACGGAAGGAAGAAAGACTGAGGCTGTCTCGCCGGGCATGCGGGAGCGCACGAAGCGGCCGATGGCCTGTGCGAAGAAGAGCGGTGTCGAAGCAGAGGTGGCATACACGCCCACTGCGAGGCGGGGAACGTCGACGCCCTCCGACACCATGCGCACGGCCACCATCCACTCGTCGGTGGATTCAGAGAACTCCGCAATACGCGCCGAGGAGCCTGGGTCATCGGAGAGGATGACAGAGACTGGGGTATTGGAAATCTGCTTGAGGATCTTGGCGTAGGCGCGCGCGGTTGTCGTGTCGGTAGCGAGCACAAGGCCGCCGGCGTCCGGCATGTTGCGGCGCATCTGCATCAGCCGTGTGTGCGCCGCCTGCAAGACGGTGGGGATCCACTCGCCTTTCGGGTCGAGGGCCGTGCGCCAGGCGCGGGCGGTCTGCTCCGGATTGAGAATATCTCCGAGACGGGCCGCATGTTCCTCACCGGCACTATCGCGCCAGCGGGACTCGCCGGAGTAGCTGAGGAAGACGACGGGGCGCACGACACCGTCAGCAAGCGCATCGCCATAGCCATACGTGTGATCAGAGCGGGATACGAGGTGACCTTCCCCATCCTCCTCGTAGCGCACGAAAGGGATCTGCGAGTCATCGGAGCGGAAGGGAGTACCGGTCAGCGCGAGGCGGTGCTCCGCATCATCATAGGCTTCCCGCACACCATCGCCCCAGCTCTTGGCATCACCGGCGTGGTGGATCTCATCGAGGATCACCAGGGTGCGCCGCGCCGAGGCAACCGCGCGGTGCTTGTACGGGTGCATGCCCACCTGCGCATAGGTCACCACGACACCGTCCATCGCGGGGTTGACTCCCGAGGAGTTTGTGAACTTGGGGTCGAGCGCTAGCCCTACGCGGGAGGCGGATTCCGACCACTGCACTTTGAGGTGCTCGGTGGGCACCACCACGATGACACGCTCTACGGTGCGGTCCGCCATGAGCTCTGTGGCCACACGCAGAGCAAAGGTAGTCTTACCTGCGCCTGGCGTTGCCACCGCCATGAAATCCTTCGGCTTGGTGGTTAGGAACTTATCCAAAGCCGCGCGTTGCCACACGCGAAGCGAACCACTATTGGCAAATCTCTGTGCTGGAGTCTGTGTAGACACGGTCAGCGATTATCCCCCTCTAGTTATCCCAACATCCCGCTTCTCTGAAGTTCTCGATCCTTAATGTTTGGCATCGACGCAGGATGAACGTCGATGCACAGCTTAACGGCGGCGCAAGCTCTTATAGACGCGCTCGCAGTCAGGGCACACGGGCGAACCAGGCTTGGCTTGCTTGGTTACCGGGAAGGTCTCTCCGCACAGGGCAACGACGTACTTGCCGTTGACCGCGGAGTCGAGGATCTGGTTCTTCTTCACGTAGTGGAAGAACTTCGGGGTGTCGTCGTTGGTCGACGTATCCTCGCGGACATCAGGGCGCTCAATAGTCTTAGTCGTCGTACTCACGCCCACTATCATGCCGCATCAGTATCGAAGTTGGCGAGTCCTCCAGCTACGCTGATAGGCATGACCCCTTCGAACTCGCGCGATAACACCCGCCATACCCCACGATCGGGGCAGCGGCGCGGACGTCGATTCGGGCGCGAAACGCACCTCATCACCACGGCAAAACTCGCCCCGGGTCAAGACCGGCATCGCCGCGAGATCATCTACTCCATACTGCAGTTTCTGCGCGTTCCCTCCCTCCTGATATCCGGAGCCATGGTTTATGTTTGGCAGTGGTGGATTCCCGCTGCCCTCGTCGTCGCCGTCACCTTCCCTCTCCCCTGGATCGCTGTGGTCATTGGCAATGGCCGGGGTCAAAAGAAAGACAAACGCGAAAAAGCTGTTTATAAACCAGCCCTTGCCCGGCAAATGGCGCAGGCGCAACGTGAGGAACTCACCAGCGGTTCCCACGGTGAACTGCCCGGCGCGCCTGGGCGGCACAATCCCTCGTCAGGAGCAGACGCAAACAGTACTGCAACTGACACAATTGACCACGAAGATTAGAACATCACTGTTTCCCTCCCCGATGCATTTAAGGATTCTCTTGTGAGCACCCAGCAGCCTTCTCCTTTTGGCCCAGCGATGAACCCGGAACACCCCATCGCGGACGTTGCGGCAGAACTTTCCCGAGTCTTTGCGGACGCAGGGTTTAGTGCGGATGGCATCGCAGGCCACCTGGGACCCGAGTTCACCGAAGCCCTGCATCGCGGAGAGCCCGCCGCAGTTGCCCTGGGCGCAAACGGTGATTCCCGCCTGGACCATCTCATCCGTATCTTCTTGCTACATGAACATGTACCAGCCACGCTGCTTTCCGACGTCCTCGGTGCGCGCCTAGCTGCCCAGCTCATTGATTGCGGTGTCGTGTTCAGCGATGAACACGGCACCGCCTACGTGGCTTATGACATTCGACCGCACATCATCGTGGGCAAGAATCGTGTCGTGTTCTCCGATGTTGATGCATCGCTGGTGGATCACGTACCTGGCTCTGAGCATGTGTTGGGAGTAGGCTCGGCCAGCCTGTCTTTGTTGCATTCCACGCCAACGACACCGGTGGAATCAGTACTAGATTTGGGCACGGGTTCGGGCGTCCAGGTCCTCGGTCAGCTGGATTCTGCGCAACGCATTGTGGCTACCGACGTCCATGAGCGAGCCCTCGAACTCGCCCGCGCCACCGTCCTCGCGGCGGAGGCGGAAGACCGCGTTGAGCTACGCCACGGCTCCTGGTACGAACCGGTTGAGAATGAGCGCTTCGACCGCATTGTGGCTAACCCTCCATTCGTGGTTGGCTTGCCCGAAGTGGGGCATGTCTATCGAGACTCCGGCCTCAACCTGGATGGAGCAAGCGAGCTAGTGGTATCCCAGGCAGTCGAGCATCTCAACCCTGGGGGCACAGCGCACATACTCGCAGCCTGGGTGCATCAAGGCGAAGAATCATGGCAGCAGCGCGTCGCCTCGTGGCTGCCGGATACCGGCGTGGCCGCATGGATCATTCAGCGCGATGTAGCGGACCCAGCGTTATATGTCTCAACCTGGTTGAGCGATGAATCCGTGGATGTTCGCAGCCATGAAGGCCAAGAGCGGTCACGCCGGTGGCTGGAGCACTTCCGTGAAAATGAGGTCACCGGAATCGGGTTTGGTTTCGTGGCCATCCAGCGCATCGGTGAGGACGAGCCCTCGGATATCTTGGCGGAGACCATGGCGCAGCCAGTTATCGATCCGCTCGGCCCTGAAGTGGAAGAGTACTTCGCGCGCGTCGAATGGCTGCGCAACCTGGTGCCGGGTGAATTGGAAACTAAGCATGTGCAGCTGCGCCCCGGGGTGGCCCGTGAAGACGTTGCACTGCCCGATGGAGACCTAGGCATGGGCTTTGAACGCGCGGCGCTGCGGCTCAGCCGCACCGATGGTCCCCGCTGGCAGCACGATGTCGATGAGCATCTCGCTGCCATTGTCGCCGGGCTTAACCCGAATGGTTTGAGCATCGGTGAAACCATCGAGCTCTACGCTGCCGCGCAGGGTTTTGAAGAAGCCGAGTTGGTCAGTGCAGCACTTCCGGCCATCGTGGATCTTATCCGCCATGGGCTTCTCATCCCGACCGAGCTGCTAGCTTTTAGCAACACTGAGTAGCCTCGTTCCTCCGCTACGAGCCACTTTCCTCCTTCAGTCCCCGCAGACTTCTCATCCGAGAAAGAACTCCTCTACAGAAAGGCTGTGTACTTCCCTCCCATGCGTGCTGTTTTAACCCGCGTTTCTGAAGCCTCTGTCACCGTGAACAACGACGTCGTTGGGTCCATTACCTGCCCCGACACCGGCGGCATCCTGGCACTCATTGGTGTATCGCGAGAGGACGTCGAGGCAGGCGGTGACGCCACCGCTAGCGACGGCCCGACCTTGGAAGAGAAGATGGACACGATGGCGCGCAAGATCGCTGAGCTGCGCATCCTCGAGGGCGAAACCAGCGTGGTCGATAGTGGTGCGCCAGTTCTGGTGGTCAGCCAGTTCACTCTCTACGGACGAACCGCGAAAGGCCGCCGCCCTTCGTGGTCAGATGCTGCCCCAGGAGAAGCCGCGGAGCCGGTGATTCAGGGAATTGTTGCGCGCCTGCGCGACCGCGGAATCACCGTGGAGGAAGGCCGCTTCGGAGCGATGATGCGCGTCTCCTCGGTCAACGAAGGGCCATTCACCGTGCTCGTGGAAGTCTAGATGCGGCGCGCCTCCCCCAAAATGGCCTAAAACCTCCTTCTTCCCGTGGGGTGTTAGAACATTTTTCGTGCCACGGGAACTAACTGCGCTGAAAGCTCGTTGTAGGAGATGAACCAAGCCGCAACTTAGGAGGCATGAGATGGCCACATCATCCGCTGCTAGCGTCCAGGACGAGGACGGACAGGAAGTTGACCGCGGCTCACGCCGTAACCAGACAAATGACAATCCCTCCGCGGACTTGGTCCGCGTTTATCTCAACGGAATCGGCAAAACTGCGCTGCTGAGTGCTGAGGACGAGGTTGAGCTCGCACAGGCCATCGAGGTTGGCCTGTACGCCGAGTACAAGCTCGCCAATGCCGAAAAGCTGACCCGCGCTGAGAAGCGCGACCTGAAGATTTTGGCCCGCGAAGGCAAGAAGGCACGCTCCCACCTCCTGGAGGCGAACCTGCGTCTCGTGGTCTCCCTGGCTAAGCGCTATACCGGCCGTGGCATGCCCCTGCTGGACCTCATCCAGGAAGGTAACTTGGGCCTGATTCGTGCGATGGAGAAGTTTGATTATGCCAAGGGCTTCAAGTTCTCCACATATGCAACGTGGTGGATCCGCCAGGCCATTACCCGCGGCATGGCTGACCAGTCCCGCACTATCCGCCTCCCTGTGCACCTGGTAGAGCAGGTAAATAAGCTTTCCCGCATTAAGCGCGAGATGTACCAGTCCTTGGGCCGCGAGGCCACGAATGAGGAGCTCGCTGAAGAATCCGGAATCGAAGAGTCCAAGATCGAGATGCTGCTGCGCCAGTCCCGCGATCCTGTCTCCTTGGACATGCCAGTCGGCACCGATGAGGAAGCCCCGTTGGGTGACTTCATTGAGGATGCTGAAGCAACGGATGCCGAGACCGCTGTGGTGGCCTCCATGCGCCACTCCGATATCCGCTCCGTGATTGGTTCCCTCGAGGAACGCGAACAGGATGTCATCCGCCTGCGCTATGGCTTGGACGATGGTGTCCCGCGAACCCTCGACCAGATTGGCCGCAAGTTCGGCCTCTCTCGTGAGCGCGTTCGCCAAATCGAGCGTGAGGTTATGGCTAAATTGCGCGAGGGTAACCGTGCGGACCGCCTCCGTGAGTACGCGCTCTAAGCCTTAGCTTCCTTCCCAGCCTTAGCCATCGAGGAATGCCCTTGCTGCCCAGTTGACTTGTGTTGCTGGGCCGCAGAGGACGTTGCTCGGTGGCTTTTGTGTTACCGCACGGTGATCCTCAAGGCTTTTCAATCCCGCCCCACTCCCCCTGCCAGACGCACAGTGCTGCGCGCTCTCAGCTTTCGAAAAATGCGCTATTGTTTAAGATATTCTCTTAATAGACTTCTATTACCGCGCCTAAACCTATGTGGCTACGGACCGCCGACAACGCAGAAAGGTAAGCCCACGTGAGGGACCTAGTTGACACCACGGAAATGTATCTGCGAACCATCTACGAGCTCGAAGAGGAAGGTATCACCCCACTGCGCGCTCGAATTGCAGAGCGTTTAGAGCAGTCCGGACCGACCGTCTCCCAGACCGTGGCCCGGATGGAGCGCGATGGACTTCTCCACGTGCGCACCGACCGCAGCCTTGATCTCACTCAGCAGGGCCGCGAATTAGCTACCAACGTCATGCGCAAACACCGCTTGGCTGAGCGGTTGCTCACGGATGTCCTTGGCTTGGATATCCACAAGGTCCACGACGAGGCCTGCCGGTGGGAACACGTGATGAGCGAAGAGGTGGAAAAGCGAGTCGTCGCGGTGCTGGAGGATTCTTCCCGCTCACCATTCGGCAACCCAATCCCCGGTTTGGCACAGCTGGGTATGGCTCCGGTAGAGCTCGACTTGGGTACCCGCGCCATCGACCTTCCCACGGGCCAAGAAACCGAGGCCACCATCGTGCAAATCAATGAGGTCTTGCAAGCTGATAATTCCACCTTCCACGACCTGTATGCCTGCGGCATCCAGGTTGGCTCGCACGTCACCGTGGTCAATGAGAGCGGGACGATTAGGCTGACAACGACATCAGGGCACACCGTCGAGCTTGTCGACGACCTTGCTCACGCTATCCGCGTCAAGGAGGACTAAACCAATGAAGCTGTTAGTTACCGGCGGAGCCGGCTATGTCGGCAGCGTATGCGCGGCCGTCCTCGTTGAAAAAGGCCATGATGTCACCATCATCGACAATTTCTCCACAGGCAACCGCGAGGCCATCCCGGAGAACGCGCGCCTCGTTGAAGGCGACGTGGCTGATGTCGCTCGTGAGGTATTGTCTGAGGGCGGTTTCGAAGGAGTCTTGCACTTCGCGGCGCGCTCCCTCGTGGGCGAATCTATGGAGGCCCCAGCTGACTATTGGCAGCACAACGTGGTCACTACGCTTACGCTGCTTAACGCCATGCGTGAATTCGAGGTCACCAACCTCGTCTTTTCCTCAACCGCTGCCACCTACGGTGAGCCGGCGCAGGTGCCGATCACGGAGACGATGCCCACCCAGCCGACGAACCCTTATGGCGCATCGAAGCTTGCCATCGACTACATGATTACCTCTTATGCCAAGGCCTATGGCTTGGGGGCGACTTCCCTGCGCTACTTCAACGTCGCTGGCGCCTATGGTGATATCGGAGAGAACCGCGAGGTGGAAACCCACCTCATTCCGCTTGTCCTGCAGGTAGCGCTGGGACATCGCGAGAAGATTTTCATCTTTGGCGATGACTACGACACCGCCGATGGCACCGCAGTGCGCGATTACATCCACATTCGTGACTTGGCCGAAGCCCATGTGTTGGCGCTGGAGAGCAATGCCACTGGCACCCACCGCATCTATAACCTCGGCTCCGGGGACGGCTACTCGGTCAAGCAGGTTATTGAGGCCTGCCGCGAAATCACTGGACACCCCATCCCAGCAGAGCTTGCGCCGCGCCGCGCTGGTGACCCTGCGACGCTCGTGGCTTCCTCAGACAAGATTAAATCCGAGCTCGGATGGAACCCGAGCCGCACCGACCTGAAGACCATCGTCACGGATGCTTGGAACTTCACCCGGCAGCTCGGCGAGCGGGCCCATTCCGCTCGGCGCTAAGCGTCTTTTCTGCAGGCTCCTCCCCTAGGGCGTTGTCATAAGCCTTGAGTGCCCCTGTATGAATCGAATCTCGTATCTTTTCGTGCAGGCCATGGCGGTACGCTTGGCACAGCAGCGCGCCGAGGCGGTGGCTGGGAAACTCCTCCGTGACAAGTTGCAATGCTGGCCCGGCGAGGATATCCCACTCCTGCTCCAACTGCGCTAATGCGAAAAGGGTCAGTGCATTCGCCCGCAGCTCCCCGCTGAATGTGCGGGCCGCTGCGAGGAGAAGGTCCGCCCCAGATTCGCCTGCCTTCGCGCAAATATCTACCACGAGGTCACGCGTCCACGTTGTCGCTAACCACACTGCGCAAGATTCCAGTAGCTTGCTATCCTGTTCTGCTTCTTCCACGGATGCGACTTGTTCAAGCGCCCACTGGGCATCCTCAAGAAAGTGATCCAGCAGGTCTGTGCGCTTCTTTCCTTGTGCCACAGCCACCTGCTCGCGATATCGCGTCGCCGCATCGCGAGCTTGCTGCGCTAAGACTTCTGCTTCCTCGGCGTCGAGGTAGCTATTCCCAGGTGCAAAGACCGCAAAGAAATCCTCCCTGTTTAGCTCAGGTACCACATTGTGGTCGACGCAAGAGCGCATCGAGGGGGCGTCGGTTAGCGCCGGTATAGTCCCTTCAACCCACTTCTTCATCGGCCCGCTACCGTCCGCATTGACGGTTCCATGCAGCAAGATATAGGGCTCATTCTGGGTGATTTCCTGGGCATACCACGCGGCGTCGATCTCCACTCCATCCTCAGCGCGGTCCAGGCCATAAAGCCAGTGGGACACTGCCCGCAGTTGGGTAAGAGGCTGCTTCGAGATGAGGAAGGCAAAGACACCTTCGCGGGCATGCTCCGCTAGGAGCGGTGCGATGTCTGTGATTGCTCCTTGGGCATCCGTGATATCGACGCGAGCGAGCGGCCCCATGGCTGGGCCGCGTGGAGTGGTGTCGATGGCCATAAACACCACCGATTCGGTGGGATAGAAACCTAGGAGCCCGGGGATGTTAGCGAGGAGATGACCTGGAGTTGTTATCGGTGGCATACGGTCTGTGTGCGTTGAAAAAGTGTTCATGCCTTGTAGCCTGAACCACCTGCAGTAGCCACCGCTAGGGATACCCCGGCGCGCACGGAATATCTGTGGATAACAAGTCCGGGCTGTCACTCAATCCTTGGGAATCCACTGGGTTATCCACACCAGGGCAAAGGCCAGCCTGGAAGAAGTAGTGACTGTATGGCATGCTTGTACGATCATTACCAGTTCCCGCAGACAGTTCTGCATAGGCAGGCTGCCGGGTATGTGTTCTCCTTGGAGCACCATTTCAGCTGGGAATAGGCAACAAGCCTTAAGCGTTGCATGACACAGAACGCTGAAGAAGTCCGTACGCTCGTTAAGAAGCGCACGATGAGAAGGAGGAGTCACTACCATGCAGGAAGAACAGCGCCGCATGTATGAACTGGAGTATCCCGCTCCAGTGGTCAAGGATGATTCGACTCCAGACAACGGCCCCACGATGATCGTTGCTATGAACGGTTATGCCGACGCCGGACAGGCCGTCGAAGCCAGTGCCGATCACCTCAAGGCCGCTTTAGAAAACCGCCAGCTGGCCTCGTTTAACAATGATGAGCTCATTGATTACCGCTCGCGCCGCCCCGCCGTCACCATCGATCATGACCGCACGATGGAGATTGAGAACACTGACTTAGGTATCAAGGTGCTGCGGGATAACTCTGGCACTCCATTCTTGCTTCTTTCGGGCCCTGAACCGGACTTGCGGTGGGAGGCCTTTACGGATGCGGTGGTGAACTTGGTCGAAAAATTCGATATCAAGAACACCATCATGCTCTACTCGGCCCCCATGCCGGTGCCACACACCCGCCCCACTGTAGTAACGGCGCACGGCAATTCCCCGGAGCTCCTTAACTCAATGGTGCGCATGGAATCCACCATGATGGTCCCCGGCGCCGCCGCCCTGTATATCGAGCGAGCTTTGGACAAGAAGGGCCGCCGCGTCGCCGGGTACACCGCTCATGTTCCGCATTACCTGGCCGCCTCCCCGTACCCGTCGGCCACGCTGCGTCTTTTGGATTCGGTGGCGAGCGCAGCTGGCCTCAACATCCCACTGGGCAGCTTGGAAGCAGACGTGACTCGCGTTAACCAGCAGTTGGAGGAGCAGGTTACCAACTCTGAGGAAATTGCAGGCGTGGTCCACCAGCTGGAGGAGCAATATGACGCTTACATGGAGCGCTACCGCTCCCGCCACCCGCAGGCCATTATGCCGGGCGAAGAGCATATGCCTACTGGTGAGGAAATCGGAGCAGACTTCGAAGCTTTCCTCGCGGGCCTCGACGACAACCCGGATATCCTCTCCGAAGAGATCGATGACCGCGAAGACAACTACGGGCGGGAGCAAGGCCCCGGCTCGGATATGGATGATGACGTCTAATCGCGGTTAGGTATACCGCACGAACACAAGCACCGAGAACAGCCCTCCGGGGGACTCTAGGGCGGAGGCCTAGTCCGCGGTGCTTTTCGCCTAAGGTGGGACGGGTGAACCTTTCTCAGATGTTGCCCGATCTCGCCGAAGTCCCCGAGTCGATGGTTGATGAGGCCATCTGGGACACATTTTTGTCCTGGACTTCTGGCCGTGGTATTTCGCTTTACCCAGCGCAGGAAGAAGCCTCCCTCGGCATTCTTGCCGGGGATAACGTCATCCTGGCAACTCCCACTGGTTCCGGCAAATCCATGGTGGCCAACGCCGCCCACTTCATTGCTTTGGCGCGCGGCCAGCGCAGCTTCTACACCGCACCCATCAAGGCCTTGGTGAGCGAAAAATTCTTCGCGCTCTGCGAGATTTTCGGCCCCGAGAACGTCGGCATGATGACCGGTGATGCCACGGTCAACGGCTCCGCTCCCATCATCGCCGCGACGGCTGAGATTGTGGCCAATATTGCGCTGCGTGATGGCGCGGAAGCCGCCATTGATCAGGTAATCATGGATGAGTTCCATTACTACTCCGAGCCTGATCGCGGCTGGGCCTGGCAGGTTCCGCTGTTGGAGCTACCGAAGGCCCAATTCTTGCTCATGTCCGCCACCTTGGGCGATACCGCCTGGCTGGAGAAGGATTTGACGGAGCGTACCGGCCGTACGACGACTCTGGTAGCGGGAACAACTCGCCCAGTGCCCCTCGACTTCTCTTATGTCTTTTCCGCGGTCCACGAAACCATCGAAGAATTGCTCGCCGATGGCAAGGCCCCTGTCTATGTCGTCCACTTCTCCCAGCGCGAGGCCTCAGAGCGCGCGCAGGCGTTGACTTCCCTGTCGAAGATCATCACCCCGGAGGAGAAGGAGGCCATTGCAGCTGAGCTCGCGGGCTTCCGCTTCACCACGACGTTTGGCAAAGACCTCTCTAAGCTTCTGCGTAAGGGAATCGGTGTGCACCACGCTGGTATGTTGCCGAAATATCGGCGCTTGGTTGAGCGCCTGGCCCAGAAGGGCCTTCTCAAGATTATTTGCGGCACCGATACTTTGGGCGTGGGCATCAACGTCCCCATTCGCACAGTCCTGATGACCGGCCTTGCCAAATATGATGGAACCCGCCAGCGCATTCTGAAGTCTCGCGAGTTTCACCAGATTGCCGGCCGCGCTGGCCGCGCCGGTTATGACACGGAAGGCACCGTCGTCGTGCAGGCGCCGGAGTATGAGATTGAGAACGCCAAGGCGCGGCGCCGTGTGGGCGATGACCCAGCAAGGCTCAAGAAGCTGAAAAAGAAGTCTGCGCGCGACGGTGAAGTGTCGTGGTCGGAACAGACTTACGCACGGCTTATCGACGCCGAACCGGAGCAACTAACGTCCCAATTCCGAGTGTCCAATTCCATGTTGCTCAACGTGCTCGCCCGGCACGGCAACGGCTACGAGCATCTCAAGCACCTGCTGCGCACCAGCCACAACACGCGTGCCCGCCAGAACGAGGACATCCTGACGGCATTGAGTCTGTTCCGGGGACTTCTCAATTCGGGCGTGGTGCAAAAGTCTACGAAGGGGCTCGATATCTACGGCCGTCCCTACCACGTCGTGCGAGAGATGCCGCGCGATTTCGCCCTCAACCAGCCTTTAGGGCCCTTCGCGCTGGCAGCGCTCACCCTGCTGGATCCCGAGTCCGAGACCTATGCCCTCGATGTCATCTCCGTGTTCGAGGCGGTACTTGATGATCCTCGCCAGGTTCTCATCGCACAGCAAAAGCAGCGACGCGGCGAGGAAATCGCAGCACTCAAGGCGGAGGGCGTGGACTATACCGAGCGCATGGCCATCGTGGAAGACATCACGTGGCCAAAGCCTCTGGAAGAGCTCCTCGAGCAGTCCTATGAGACCTTCTGCCAGACCAACCCATGGGCGAAGGAGTTCGAGCTGCGGCCTAAGTCTGTAGTGCGCGACATGCTGGAGAGCGCCATGACTTTTTCCGATCTCGTCGCCACCTACGGTCTGGCCCGCTCGGAAGGCGTCATTTTGCGCTACCTGACCGATGCCTGGCGCACGCTCAAGCAGTCCATTCCTGCGGAGTTCCTCACAGAGGAACTCGAGGACATTATCGTCTGGCTCGGGGAGCTTATCCGCCAAGTCGATTCTTCGCTTGTCGACGAGTGGGCTGAGATGGCTGGCGAGGACTCCCCCATTTCCCAGGAAGATTTGGACCGCGAGTTGGCCTTCGGAGTCGAGGATCCCACCGCCTTGACCGCGAATCAGCGGGCTTTCAGCATCATGGTGCGCAACTACTTCTTCCGCCTTGCCCAACTCTTTGCGTTGGAGAAGGAAGAGCGCTTGGCAGACCTGTTGGACTACTTGGAGGAGATTCCTGACTTTAGCCGTGCCCTCGATGACTACTTCGATGACTACGATGACATTGACACTGGGCCAGCGGCTAGGGGCCAGGAATACTTCCTCCTGGACAAGGGCGACGCAGGTTCGGGCGCTCGTGGCGTTGGCGGCTCGCGGTCGTGGACCGTGCGTCAGATCCTTAAGGACCCAGAGGGTGATAATTCCTATCAGCTCGTTGGCACCGTAGATCTCGATGCCTCCGATGAAGCCGGGGAGGTACGGCTATCCGAGCTGCGCGTGGAGTACTAGGGCGCATAAGCAGGGACTATTAATACCCCCCTTTCTGAATTAATATTTTCTACACACCGCATATTATGCGTATGATTGGGGAATGAGTACGCCACAGCAGATAGACGAACGCAAGCTTTCCCCTATCCCTCACGCCAGCGCAGCGCCTGCGGCCGAGCGCCTCACCCCCGGCTCCTTCACCATGAAGGTCCTCAACGGCATCTCCATCGCCGTCGTTGTGTCGCTCGTCCCACAAGCACTGCTCGGTGAATTAGCCAAGGCGCTACTCCCCTTGTGGTCCGGCGCAGCCACCGTCATTGCACTGACGGGCTTAGCCGCAAGCCTCTTGCCGGTAATGATTGGTGTCCTCGTGGGCATCGAATTCAAGATGACCCCCATCCAGACTGCTGCGGTCGGCATTGCTTCCTTCTGCGGCTCAGGCGTGGCCACTGTTAATCCCGAAGGCGGTTTCTTCCTCAAAGGCACCGGTCTTGTTATCAACTCAGGCCTTACCGCAGCCATAGCAGTGGGATTATTGCTCTTTATCGGCGACAGGCTGAAAAATTACTCTATTTTGTTGCTATCCACCATCGTGACGCTGGTGGCGGGCACCATCGGTTGGGCTGTCACCTTCCCCATCGTCAAGGTCTTCACTCTTTGGCTGGGCAACTTGGTCAATGGGGCAACTACTTTGCAGCCGGTTCTCATGGGTGTTGTCCTCGCCGTCCTTTTCGCCATCATGATTGTCTCTCCAGTCTCCACAGTCGGCATTGCCACTGCCATCTTCATTGACGGCATCGCCTCCGGTACCGCGAACCTGGGCGCCGTCGCCGCTGGGTTCACACTCCTCGTTGCCGGCTGGCGCGTCAACGGCTTCGCCACCTCTATCCTGCATGTTTTGGGTTCCCCGAAGGTGCAAATGGCCAACATGCTATCCAAGCCAGTCACCTTCCTGCCCGTGATATGCTCCGCTGCCGTGCTGGGCGGCGTCGGTGGCGCTTTAGGAATCTCCGGCACCCCTATCTCTGCTGGCTTTGGCATCTCCGGCCTCATGGGCCCACTGGCAGCCCTCAATTACGAAGGCTGGGGTTGGAGCGCCAGCAACGTGATGATTATTACCTTCGTTTATGTCATCCTTCCCCTCGCCCTTGCGCTGCTCTTTTGCTGGCTCTTTGAAAAGGTTCTGCACCTGACTAGGGCTGAGTACTTTTCTCTCGACTTTAAGTAGGTATCCGGGGAGTACAGTGGGGACCGCTATGAACGAACAGAACACCCCGCCCACCGGCATCCGCCTCGCAGGCGTTCATTTTGAGACGCACGAAGACGCCGTCACCGTGCATTGGCTCCTTGGAGGAATGCCCCACCACCGTGACGTCGTGTTCACCCTGCACACCCTCGATCTGGAGCTCACCGCTCACTTCGAACAAGAGCAGCTCACGTCGATGGAAATCTCTTCCTTCGGCGAGGACACCAGGGACGCCCACCGTCGGGTTGATTACCCCTACGAGTACACCCCGGAAGAGTTGACTGTTACCCTCCCCACCGCTCATTTCAACCTCTCGGAAGAAGTGTTTACCATGGCTCTTTCCGTGGACGGTGCGGCATGCGGTGAATGGACCGGCACTATAATCTAAGCCTTCACTCTCTGCATTCAGCTAAGCCTACACACGCTTTACAAGGCCCTGACCAGCGGCGATACTGGAACATAAGAAGTTCTCTAGACAACTGCGAAAGCACTAGAGAGCCACGCATATTCTGGTATCCAAGGAGCTGGCAATGCCACAACATATCAGCGAACCCCACGGAGCCTCACACAACGCTCGTCTGAACTCTCTTCGCGCAGGTGTACTTGGGGCTAACGACGGCATCGTCTCCGTCGCGGCACTTCTACTTGGCGTCGTTGGTTCTGGGGCGTCGGCAAGCGCCATCCTCACCGCCGGCCTAGCCGCAACGGTGTCGGGCGCTGCCTCCATGGCACTCGGAGAATATGTCTCTGTTTCGGCACAACGCGACTCCGAGCGCATGATGATAGACAAGGAGACCCGCGAGCTGGCAGATCTCCCCGAGCAAGAGCATGCCGAGCTCGTTTCTATGCTCGCCAGCTACGGCATGCATACCGAAACCGCGGATACTGCCGCCCGCGAGATCGCTGCCGAAGATAGACTTCTCGAGGCACACCTTCGACTGGAGATGGGCATTGATGGCGAAGACCTGACAAATCCTTGGCACGCCGCGTTGTGGTCGGCCGTATCCTTCCTTGCCGGCGCCGCACTCCCCCTGTTATCAATCTTCCTCGCACCCATGAGCATGGCTGCAGCAACAGTCGCCATTGTTACCCTGATCGCCCTGGCAATCACGGGCTACGTTTCGGCACGCCTCGCTGACACGGATGCCGCGCGCTCCGTCTGCCGCCTGGTTATCGGTGGTGCGCTCGGCTTAGCCATCACCTATGGCATCGGCGTAGCCTTCGGCGGGGTCATCGGCTAGCCCATGCTAGGACACTTTCCTCTGCCCCAGGTCCGGGCCCAAGCCGACAATGCACAAAGTCCCACTCACCGCAGTGCGAGCGGTGAGTGGGACTGCTTAACTGCGCTTGGGAAAGCGCACTGAGTCATTTACTCAGCGGAGCGTACGGCTTCGGCCTGGAGCGCTTGTGCAACGGCCTCAACCACACCAGCGACCTTGATGCCTTCCCAAATCTGCTCCTTGGTCACGCCTTCCTCGAGGAGAGTATTAGCGTGTGCGGACAGGCAGTGCTCGCAGCCGTTGATGGCGGAGACGACGGTGCTCCACAGCTCGAACGTAGCCTTGTCTACGCCAGGCTTAGCAATGATATTCATGCGCAGACCAAACTTGACCTGGGCAAAATCATCACCCAACCAGCTCTTTGCGCGGTAGGCCACGTTGTTCATAGCCATCACCGTGGCGGAGCCGAGAGCTGCGTCAATTGCCTCCTCGCTGAGGTGCTCGCGAGCTTCCTCAAGAATCTCCGACAGCACCAGGTCATTGCGGGTCGCAGCGGCGGCAGCAACCAAGCTGCCCCACAGCTGCTCCTCATTCAGCTCGGTGCTACGCGTAAGGGAACCAATGTTGAGCTTCTGATCCTTGGCATATGCCGGAAGCGCGGACTTCAGATTTTCGATGGACACTGATCTAACTCCTTTAAGGTTGGGCGGTTGTGCTTAGTGCTGTTTTACAGAGCGGACTTAACAACCTCGAGCTTGTCGATGTTCTTGGTCGGGTCATTAGCCTCCCAGTTGCAGGCACAGACCTCTTCAGACTGCAGGGCGTCCAGCACGCGCAGAACTTCATCTACGTTGCGGCCGACAGCATCCGGAGTCACGGACACGAACTGGATAACACCGTCCGGGTCGATGATGAAGGTAGCGCGGTCAGCAACACCGTCGGCGTTTTCCACACCGAGGGCACGGATCAGGTCGTGGCGAATATCAGAGAACATCGGGAACGGAACTTCCTTCAGCTCCGGATGGGTTGCACGCCAGTTGAAGTGCGCGAACTCGTTATCGGTGGAGCCGCCAAGAACCTGGGTATCGCGGTCCAGGAATTCCTCGTTCAGCTTGCCAAAGGCCGCAATTTCAGTCGGGCAGACGAAGGTGAAGTCCTTCGGGTAGAAGAACACGACCTTCCACATTCCCTGGTACTTGTCCAGAGATACCTGCTCGAAGTAGTCCTCCGGCTGGTTAGCGTTGACGTCGTGGAGGTCGCCACCCTTCAGCGCGGTCAGCTCGAACTCCGGGAACTTCTCACCAACGGTCAAGATAGGCATAGAAGACTCATCTCCTTCAATAGTCACAACAATGCACAAAAGTGATGCAAATCTCTACGACCGCACACCACTTTGCCTTTTGGCTGGTACGCAGTCGCTCGCTTGTTAAGTATGCCACGGAAGGCTTGGCACGTCAATAGGCTCCACGAATTAGAGATGTTAGAGTTATAGGCATGAACAATAAGGAGTATCGCCCAACCCTCGCCCAGTTGCGCACCTTCGTCACGATTGCGGAAAACAAGCACTTTGGAACCGCAGCCGCCAAACTCGATATCTCCCAACCTTCGCTCTCCCAGGCCCTCGTCGCACTCGAGCAAGGTTTGGGAGTACAGCTGATCGAACGCTCGACCCGCAAGGTCATCGTGACGTCCACAGGTGAAGCGCTACTGCCTTATGCCAAGACAGCACTCGAAGCTTCCGATGCTTTCCTCAGCCAAGCGCGCGGCGCTAGCGGCACGCTTACCGGCCCCCTCACTATCGGCATCATCCCCACCATCGCGCCCTATATTTTGCCGGGACTGCTGCAGTCCATCAGCGCAACCTATCCCGATTTAGAACCCCGCTTCGTCGAGGAACAGACCCAGCACCTGCTGGACAAGCTGCGCGAGGGCAACCTGGACCTGGCCATTGTTGCTCTGCCCACCGAAGCCCCCGGAATGGTGGAGATTCCTCTCTACAGCGAGGCCTTCACCGCAGTCACCCCGGCAGAGCACCCACTTGCGGGTCGAAAGGATCTCACGCTCGAGGATCTAGGGCACCTTGATCTGCTCCTGCTTGACGACGGCCACTGTCTCCGCGACCAAGTCCTCGACCTGTGCCGCCGCGCGAAGGTCAATCCCTCCGAAGCCACCAATGCCGTCACTCGAGCCTCATCGCTGACTACTATCTTGCAGCTGGTCATGGGAAACCTCGGCGCCACTCTCGTCCCCGAGTCCGCCCTGGCAACGGAATGCCAGAATCCGCGGCTCTCCGTCGCACACTTTGCCCCTTCTGTCACGGCGGAGCGGCACGTGGGGCTTGTCTTCCGCTCTTCCGCTGCCCGTGCCGATGAGTTCAGCGCTTTCGGGACCTTGGTCACCGCTGCCTTCCACGACGCCGCGGAGCGTTCCCGGACACTTTTCACGGCCTCCTAACTGTTCCCCAGCTCCAGCATCAGAGCTAAAGAAGACGACAACGCCGCCCCTAACTCACCTCATGAAGTCAGGGGCGGCGTTGCATATCGATTCGACAGCTTAAGCCTTAGGCTGCAGGAGCATAGCGACCCTGGCACTGGCGGCACAGGTGTGCGGTTGCCAGCTGCAGTGCCGGCGCGATGATGATCAGTGCCAAGCCCAGGGTGATGAGGGAGGCGAAAGCCATCAGACCGGACAGGACAATGAACAGCAAGATGTGACCGTAGTTTTCCTTGCCCAGCTTCAGACCCTGGGAGAAAGCCTCACCAACGGAGGAGCTATCGGCTGCCAACCACGGCATGAGAGTGAAGAAGGGCTGAATGAACAGCGCAATCAGCATGACGATGATGACTCCGCCGAAGATAGAGCCAACGAGTGCAAAAATATCATTTTCACTGAGCTGCTCTGGGTTCTGGAGGTCCACACCTGCCACACCACCGAGGCCCACCATAAGCAGGCCGACGATGACAATCACCAAGACAATCGCACCAAGAATGCCCAAGACGATGTTCACCACGAGCGGCGGTACCCAGCGAACACCCTGGAACAGGGTGCCCCATGTGGGGCTCGGCTTGTCGATTTCACGGTAGGCCAAACGATAAACAACCAGAGCAATGACAAAGGACAGGATGGACACCGCGAAGGAGAAGAGGTCCAACATAATGGAGGTCTCCGCCCCATCGGCGTTCTGCGCACCAACGCTGATTCCAATTTGTGGAACAAACTGAATAGCAAACACGACGACGGCGCCCAGCACCCACAAAAGTGCGTTACTGAGCGCGGCTTTGAAGCCCCACTTGATAGCTTCGATAGCGCTGACCGGACCGGTGTAGGCCGGGCCGGCGCCTGGGCCTGGGCCGGCGTAGCTGGAATCGCTTCCATAGCCCGCGCCGGCATAGCCCGGCTGGCCGGCTTCGTACCCGCCATAGGCCTGGGAGCCGTAGGCGCCGCCGCCATAATTGCCGTAGCTGCTGGATTGGCCGAAACCGGCCTGATCTTCTGGGTGAGAAGTGGGCTCGTATTTGGGAAGCCCGCCGTTATTTCCGGAGGAGTCGCCGGAGCTATGAGCCGGGTTGCTGCCAAAGCCTCTGTTGGAGCCGTTATCCTCCGGCTTCGATTCAAAAGGATTAGTCATAATTCATACCCTTCATTGATTAGTGTTCACGCAATAAACACAAGGGTACCAATATCTCCACCTCGACCTGTGAGCGAATAGCCTTCCGAGTAGACTTTTAGGTCGATTATGACTGCTACTCGCGAAGACCTTTACGGCGCTCTCACTTCGGTTTCCTTGAGTGATGAGCGCGCTTTCCGCCGTCGCCTGCGCAAGGCCCGCTCCCCCAAGGCCCTGGATGCCATTGGAGCCGATATCGCAGCCGCCCAAGACAAGGTGCGCACCATCGATGCACATGTGCCACCCATTACCTACGCCGAACAGCTTCCCGTCACTGGGCGCCGCGATGATATCGCCGAAGCTATCGATAATAATCAGGTAGTCATCATCGCCGGTGAGACTGGTTCGGGAAAGACCACCCAGATTCCCAAAATCTGTTTGGAGCTCGGCCGCGGGCGCCGAGGGCTCATTGGGCACACTCAGCCACGCCGTTTGGCAGCGCGCACGGTTGCTGAGCGCATTGCAGAAGAGCTTGACCAGCCCATCGGGGACTCAGTCGGCTATGCCATCCGCTTCGATGACCGAGTCTCCTCCACCACCGCTGTGAAACTCATGACGGACGGTATCTTGCTGGCAGAAATGCAGCGTGACCGCTTCCTCAACGCCTATGACACGATCATCATCGATGAGGCACACGAGCGTTCGCTCAACATTGACTTCCTTCTCGGGTACCTCAAAAGGCTGCTGCCCAAACGCCCAGACCTGAAGGTGATCATCACCTCCGCCACGATTGACCCGGAGCGCTTTGCCAAGCACTTCGCTGACGCAAACGGTACGCCAGCGCCGATCATCGAGGTCTCCGGGCGTACCTACCCCGTGGAGATCCGCTACCGCCCGCTCGAGGTCGAATCAGGTGGAAAGACCATCGACCTCGATCCCTTGGACGCCCTCTGCGAAGCCATCGAAGAACTCATGACCGAAGGCGAAGGAGACATTCTGTGCTTCTTCCCGGGCGAGCGCGATATCCGCGACGCCATGGAAGCCATCGAAGGGCGCCATTGGCGCAACGTGGAGGTCACTCCGCTCTTCGGACGCCTGTCCAACCAGGAACAACATCGTGTCTTCCGCTCACACCGCGGTCGCCGCATCGTGCTCTCCACCAACATTGCTGAGACCTCATTGACGGTGCCTGGCATTCGCTACGTCGTCGACACGGGCACCGCGCGCATCTCGCGCTATTCCACTCGCACCAAGGTGCAGAGACTGCCCATTGAGCCGATCTCCCAAGCAAGCGCTAACCAGCGCTCAGGCCGGTGTGGTCGCGTTGCCGATGGCATTGCCATCCGCCTCTACAGTGAACAGGACTTCCTCTCCCGGCCGGAATTCACCGACCCTGAGATCCTGCGCACCAACCTGGCCAGCGTCATCCTGCAAATGATCTCGCTGCGCCTCGGTGATATCGCTGACTTCCCCTTTGTGCAATCCCCCGAACCGAAGGCCGTGCGCGATGGCCTGCTCCTCCTCCACGAATTGGGCGCACTCGAGGGCAAAGAAAAAGATGGGCTGCCGGTCCTGACACGCATCGGGCGAGATCTCGCCCGCATCCCCGTGGATCCGCGCATGGCCCGCATGCTCGTTGAAGCCAACACCTCCGGATGCCTCCACGACGTCATGGTCATCGTTGCCGCAATGACCATCCAGGATGTGCGTGAGCGGCCTACCGACAAGCAAGCGCAGGCTGACCAGGCCCATGCTCGTTTTAAAGACAAGACTTCAGACTTTATGGCAATGCTCAACCTGTGGGACTTTGTCCAAGAAGCCCGCGAGGAGATGAGCGGCAATGCTTTCCGCAAACGGATGAAGGCCGATTTCCTGCACTATATGCGCATCCGCGAGTGGTTCGACCTGGTGCGGCAGCTGCGGGACGTCGCCAAGCAGCTCGGTTGGAACGCTCAAGAGGGCACCGAGCGGCGCCCCGATGACATCCACATGTCGTTGCTCTCTGGCCTGTTGTCCAATATCGGCGCACGTGACGGTAACTCCAAGGAGTTCATTGGCGCACGCAATACCCGCTTCCTGGTTTTCCCGGGATCAGCGCTTGCGAAGAAACCACCGGAGTTCCTCATGGCAGCCGAGCTGGTGGAAACCTCGCGACTGTGGGCACGCGATGTTGCCGCCATCGACCCGGCCTGGGTGGAAAAACTGGCGAAGGATCTGTTGAAACACAACTATTCCGATCCAACATGGTCACGCAAGCGCGGCTCAGCGGTAGTTACCCAACGCTCGACGTTGTACGGTGTCACCGTGGTCGCGGACCGTACGGTGCCCTACCACCGCGTCGATCCTGCGGCGGCACGCGACATGTTCATTCGCAATGCGCTTGTCGACGGCGAATGGACCACCCACCATCACTTCTTCCACGACAACAAGCGCAAGCTTGCCGAGGCCTCCGAATATGAGGAGAAGGCCCGTCGGCGCGGGCTCGTGGTGGATGAAGACACACTCTTCGACTTCTACGACCAGCGAATCCCCGAATCTGTCACCACTGCTCGGCATTTCGATTCTTGGTGGAAGAAGCAGAAGAACAAGCACTCTTTGGACTTCGACCCAGAAGCGCTCCTGGAAGAGGACCACGCTGTTACAGAGGAGGCTTTCCCCGACCGCTGGCTGAAGGGAAGCATCGATTACGACCTCTCCTATAAATTTGAACCCGGTGACCCCCTCGACGGTGTCACGCTGATGGTTCCCGTCCCGCTCCTCGCGGGCTTGGACTCCGAGGGCTTCGACTGGCTCGTACCCGGCCTGCGACTGGAGCTGGTGACAGAGCTGATTCGCTCACTCCCAAAGGCTCTTCGCCGCACTGTGGTACCAGCACCCGAATTTGCTGAGCGAGCGCTGCCCAAGCTTGTGCCCTATGAAGGCGGGCTTTGTGAACAGCTTGCGGCCGTGCTGCAGGACATGGGCGGCCAAGGCATCAACGCCGGCGATTTCCGCCCGGATCAACTCCCACCCCACCTGCGGATGAACTATGCCGCAGTGGATAAGCGGGGCAAGGTTATTGATTCCGACCGCAATCTGCAGGCTTTGGTCCAACGCCAGGCCGGGCATATTTCTTCCTCCGTCTCGCGTGTTGGCCGGGCAGCTGAGTCCACTTCCGTCAAGGAATGGTCAAAGGACACGCTTGGTGCTATCGATGAAGAGGTGACCACTGTCGTTGATGGGCACGAGGTCACCGCCTATCCGGCACTCGTAGCCACGAAGGAAGGTGTCGCGCTCAAGGTCCACCCGACAAAAGCGGCTGCCGACGCCTCCATGATCACTGCCACCCTCACCTTGTTGCTTCGGGAAATCTCCGTGAATACGCAACAAATGGTCAAGGGGCTGCCCCTACAGCAGCGGGTAGCTGTCGACTCCTACCCACACGGCGGGGCCAAAGGGTTGGTCAACGATGCACGAGTCGCCGCGGTGCGCGACATCATGATGGACAAGGGCGGGCCTGTAAGAACCCCTGAGGAATTTACCGGCTTGCTGAACGCTGTCAAGCCTGAGGTTCCGGGCCGTGTGCGTCAGGCCGTGGTGGCTATTGCCCCAGGGTTGGCGGAGTACTCCAACCTCAACGCTGAGCTGAAGCACTGGGAGGGGCCGGCAATCGATGATATTCGCGCCCAGCTCGACTTCCTCTTGCCGCCGCACGCCATCACCGTTCATGGGATCCAACACCTGCGCCACCTGCCGCGCTATATCCAGGCTGCACGTATCAGGCTTGATGATATGAACCTGGACCCAGATCGTGACGCTGACCGCCAGGCAGATGTCGACGAGGCCAAGGCATACCTCAATAATCGTTTGCGTTCCTTGCCCGCAGGCCGCGAGAAGACTCGTGAGGTTAAGGAGATCTTGTGGATGATTGAGGAGTTGCGCGTATCGCTCTTCGCACAACGCCTAGGAACCGCTCATGCGGTGTCTGTTCGGAGAATTCAAAAGGCCGCAGATAAATTGCGTTAGAAGCTATCGCGGTCACGCCGCCGCATCAGGCGGATTTCCGATTCAAAATCGTCTGCGCTTTCGAAGGACTTATACACGGAGGCAAAGCGCAGGTAGGCAACCTCATCGAGATCGCGGAGAGGCTCCAAGATGGCTAGGCCAATGTCGTTGGCATTGACTTGGGAGGAACCGTGACTGCGCACGGTCTCCTCGACTTCTTGCGCGAGCTTCTTCAGAGCGTCATCGCTTACATCACGCCCTTGGCACGCGCGTTTGACGCCGCGAATCAGCTTGTCGCGACTGAAGGGCTCAGCCAAGCCATTACGCTTGACTACCGACAGGACCGCTTTCTCAATGGTGGTAAAACGGCCTTTACATGCAGCACATTCGCGACGCCGCCGGATTGAGGTTCCACTATCAATCACACGCGAATCGATGACTCGTGACTGTTCATTGTGACAGAACGGGCAATACACAGTGCCGTAACCTTCCTCTCCGCCGATGCGCTTTGCTTCCCCGGCCCAAGAAATTCTAGCGCGAAGTTGCCACCGCGGTAGCCGAAGCACCATTGACATTAGGAACCTCACTATCGATGCTGAGGCCGCCCCACACTGTTCCAATAAAGACTGCAGCGCCAAAGACCGCGCCCAGAACATAGTTGCCTACGTTCGACCCGCCGCGCCGACTCCGTGGCACACTCCGCTGGAAAGAAACGGAGGATGATGCCGAGCCTGTCGTACGCCCCTGTGTTCTACCGTCCGAAGAAAGCGTTCGAACAACAGTCGTGCCACGTGAAGAAGTAGGTGACAGCTCATGGGCCCGTGTCTGATGCTGCACAGGATCCCAGATTGCCGCCGGCGGGACCAGGACGGCTGGATTGTGAGACTTCCGACGAACATCCCTACGCAGTACAGAGGCGTTATTGAGAGCGATAGCCATGACGGTTCCTTTCTAGATCTTCCTTCTCCATCGACGTAATATCCGAAGTCTAAGAATCCGGGCGGACACTTTCGAACATCACCATCGACCAACCGTTCGATTTAGCGTGTATGTTCGATTTATAGCACCCTCTCGAAAATTTGTCCACATTTCGGCGACGCTAGTCGAACATTTTTTCCTGTCGTGCTAAAAAGGAAAGCGGAAGAACCACCGGCAGCCCCCATACATGCCTGGTACGCCAAAGCCTCGGCCACGAATGTGCACATCGCAATAGTTTTAGGAGAAAGAATGGCCCGCAAACCCAAGCGAAGCGACCACCCTTCCCTCGACACCCTGTCCCCCCGGCAGCGCCGCATCCTAGAGGTTATCCATGATGCCGTAATGCTCCGCGGATACCCGCCAAGCATTCGGGAGATCGGTGATGCCACCGGCCTACAGTCCACATCATCCGTGGCCTACCAACTGAAGCAGCTTGAAGAGAAGGGCTTCCTGCGCCGCGATCCGAACAAGCCACGCGCCGTTGACGTCCGCCACTTCCCCGGTGCCGAAGATTCGAAGAAGCCCGGTCGCAAGACAGGCCAGGCAAACAAGTCTCCAGATCTTTCCACCCCTGATATCCCCGAGGACGCAGCTACGCCGAACTACATCCCGGTTGTCGGCCGCATTGCCGCAGGCTCCCCAATTACCGCCGAAGAAAACGTTGATGCTTATTTCCCCATGCCGGGCGAAATCCTCGGCAGCGGCGAGCTTTATATGCTGCAGGTCGTGGGCGATTCTATGCAAGACGCCGGAATTCTCAACGGCGATTGGGTGATTATTCGCTCACAATCCGTCGCAGAGGAAGGCGAATTCGTCGCCGCCCTTCTGGACGGCGAAGAGGCCACCGTAAAGGAATTTCACCGCGACTCTTCAGGCGTCTGGCTCCTTCCCCATAATGACGCCTACTCCCCCATCAAGGGCGACGAGGCTGAGATCATGGGCAAGGTAGTGTCAGTTTTCCGCAAGCTCTAGAAATCATCACCTCTCAGCCATCCCCCCAGGGCCCTACCCACCTCGCAGTGCCAGCCCACTCGGTGCGGGCGTAAAGGGCCGGGGGATTTTTTCTTTCTACCCCCTTGTGTGTGTACATGCCCGATTCCTGCCGCTTTGGCGTCCGATATCACACATTTGCATATATGCAGGTTATAGAGGAATTTTTCACTAAGGCCGCAACCGCAATGTGAGGTTTTCTTTGTTTAGTTCCGTTTTCTTCACATTCAGTGGGACAATGGAGGCATCGCCGCAACATTCGTTGCCCTTTTCGTTCACACGCCCCAGCCCCGTTTCCTTTCCGCGGCGGGCGCAGTGACCACCGCAGGCAGACTTCACTGGGAGGAACTATGTACGCAGAAGAGCGTCGCCGACAAATTGCCTCATTGACCGCCGTCGAAGGCCGTGTCAATGTCACCGAACTTTCTGAACGCTTCGATGTTACCGCTGAGACGATTCGCCGCGATCTCGCGGTTTTGGACCGGGAAGGAGTCGTGCACCGAGTCCATGGCGGTGCGGTTGCCTCCCAATCCTTCCAAACCGCGGAGTTAACCCTTGATACCCGTCAACGCTCGGCCACGGGCGCCAAGATGGCCATTGCGCGCGCTGCGCTGGAACAGCTCCCCGATGGCGGCAGCATCTTCCTCGACGCCGGCACCACGACGAATGCGCTTGCTGATCTCATTGGCCAGCGCTATTCGGCAGGTCAGTTCAGCATCGTCTCCAACAGCCTGCCGATCGCCCTTTCGCTAGCCAGCAACGGGGTATCCGAAGTCCAGCTCCTTGGCGGTACCGTACGGGCAATTACCCAGGCCGTGGTTGGTGATACCGCCCTTCGCACCATGGCGCTCATGCGTGCCGACGTGGCTTTTGTCGGCACCAACGCACTGACCATTGATCACGGTCTCTCAACGGCAGACTCGCAAGAGGCTGCGATCAAGTCCGCTTTCGTCACCAATGCGCACCGCGTCGTCGTATTGTGCGATTCTTCAAAGCTGGGCAATGACTACCTCGTGAGCTTTGCATCCCTCGATGAAATTGATGTCGTTATCACCGACGCCGGCGCACCCGCTTCCTACGTTGAAGCGCTGCGTGAGCACGGCGTTGAGGTGATCATTGCTGCAGAAAAGTAGGCGCCTTACCCCCACTAGATCGTTTCAGGAGGTGTGCACCCCTTCATGGTGAGGGGCGCACACCTCCTGCGCATTCAATAATCTAGGACGCTTGGAATTGCTCCAATAGGTCAATCACTGCGGCGCGGGCATCAGCTGGGCCCTCAGCGTTTACTGCTGCATCCGCCATCTTCTGGCATTGCTCAAGAGTGACCTCAGCAAGCTGTGCACCAACACCTGCGACGGCGGTCGACGCCGCCGACAGCGACGTCACACCAAGGCCGGTCAGTACGCAAGCGAGCATGGGATCAGCTGCTGCTTCACCACAAACGCCAACCGGAACGTTGTTATCGCGTCCGACCACGCAGGTGTGCTGAATCAAACGCAACACGGCCGGCTGCCACGGATCGGTCAGGTAGGCCAGCTGGGGCGATAGGCGGTCAGCGGCCATGGTGTACTGCGTCAAGTCATTGGTACCGATGGACACGAAGTCGAGGTGCGGCAAGATAGTATCCGCCATCAGGGCTGCAGCCGGTACCTCAATCATCGCGCCAGCCGTGAGCCCACGCTCACGACAGAGTTCAGCGAACCACTTTGCCTCGACTGCGGTGGCCACCATCGGTGCCATAACCCACGTCGTGGCACCCTCGGCACGCTTTTCTGCGGCCTGTGCGATGGCATCGAGCTGACGGGTCAAAAGCGCCTCGTTGTCGCGGGCGATACGCAGGCCGCGGACGCCCAAGGCGGGGTTCTCCTCAGAGTCCAACGTGGCATAGGAGATCGGCTTATCAGAACCAGCGTCGAGTGTTCGAACAACGACCTTGGAGTCCGGGAAAGCGTTGAAAACCTTGCCGTAGATGCGCGCTTGCTCCTCCACGGTGGGCTCTTCGCTCGCGGAGAGGAAAGACAGCTCCGTACGGTACAAACCGATACCTTCTGCCTGCGAATCGGAGGCGATACGAGCTGCGTTACCGTCGGCAACATTGGCTAGCAACTGCACGCGGTGTCCGTCCTTGGTCTGGGCCGGACCCCGCCACTCGGCTACTCGTGCCGCCTTCTCGCGGTATTCCTCTACAGCCTTGAGCGAGGCGGCGCGATCCGCGCCAAGGGCCACTGTGCCCACGGAGCCATCGACGAAGATCTGGGTTCCCGCCTCAATCGTGCGCAGCTCAGCGCCGACCGCCACAATGCACGGAAGGTCGAGCTGACGAGCAATAATTGCAGTGTGGCTGGTGGGACCGCCCAGCTCGGTCACCAGCGCCTTGATGTGGGTGGTGTCCAAGGTTGCGGTATCCGCCGGTGCAAGGTCATCCGCCAGCAGCACGGCTTCCCCTTCAACCATGGGCAGGCCCGGCTCTTGCTCACCGCGTAGTTGTGCGATGACGCGGTCGCGAACGTCCTTGAGGTCAGTCGTGCGCTCAGCCATCACGCCGCCGGCAGCCTCAAACATGGTGACAAACCTGTCCGTGGCCCCCACAACTGCATACTCGGCGTTCTTGCCGCTGCGAATACCCTTGCGCACTGCCTTGTGCCAACCTCGGTCCTTGACCATTCCGGCGGTAGCGCCCAGGACTTCTGCTGCCTGACCTTCCGCACCAGCGGCACGCTGCTCTAGCCTGCTGGCAACAATGTCGACCGCTTCGAGGAAGCGATCGTATTCAGCATCACGCTGCTCCTCCGCCACGGTTTCTCCAGCCGTGGGCAGTTCTGGGCGTGGGCGAACCCACACCGCCTCAGCGTATGCAACGCCGGCGACGACACCGGTGCCTTTAATGGTGGATGGGGATGCGTTTTCCATGACACATTTCCTTACGGAGACGATGTTTTCTCTTTCCAGATCATCACAAGTCGGCCAAAAATGCAACGAAACCCACAGTGATTCCATTGACATTCGGACACATACGGGCAATAATCAACATTAAGCAACATTAATTTCACGTTGACAACGGGCAATCCGCACCGAAGCTCTTGTTCACGCCCCTGAGGCGCGTTTGCCCCCAATATACGCACTCCGCGAAAGGGGACATTCTCCACGATGATCCTTACTTTGACCCCCAACCCAAGCATCGACGCCACCGTGCGCCTGAACGAGGCGCTCGAACCCGGTGCCGTCCACCGCGCCGAGTCTGTCTCCAGCGTTGCTGGCGGTAAAGGCGTCAACGTTACGCATGCAGTAACGCTCGCCGACGTCGACAGTCTGGCCCTTCTCCCGGCTATGGCCTCAGACCCTTTCTTGACCCTCGCCGCTGACGCATCTATCCCCGTACACGCAGTGCCGACACAGGGCGCGGTGCGCACCAACACCACCTTGACCGAACCGAATGGCCGCACGACCAAACTCAACGGACCTGGCCCCACGCTCGATGAATCAGTTCAGCAAGACGTGGCACAGGCCGTTGCTGAACGCTGCACCGACGCCGAGTGGATCGTCATGGCGGGCTCTCTTCCCAAAGGCGTTCCTACAGATTGGTACACGCAGCTCATCAGTGTCGCTCGCGAAGCCAACCCCGACATCCGCATAGCCGTCGATACCTCTGATGCGCCCATGGTGGCTCTCGGTAACAACCTCGAAGTAGCCAGCCCCGACCTCATCAAGCCAAACGGCCTCGAGCTGGGCCAGCTTGCAGGCGTCGATGGTCAGGCCCTTGAGGCCGCCGCCGAAGACGGCGACTTCAGCGGAGTGGTTGAGGCCGCGAGGGTCGTCGTCAAGCGCGGCATCCCCGAGGTTCTTGTCACCCTGGGCGGCGCTGGCGCGGTGCTGGTCACGGCCAAGGAAGCATGGGCTGCTACTCCCCCGCCCATCACCCTGCGCTCCACCGTGGGTGCCGGCGATTCTTCGCTCTCCGGCTATATCCTCGCCCGCCGCTCCGGCGCCTCGTACCCCGAAGCCCTGCGCCAGGCTGTGGCCTACGGTTCAGCAGCCGCAGCACTCCCGGGAACCCAGATTCCAACCCCCGAAGAACTGGATATCGAACACACGACGGTTTCGGCCGTCACCGACCTTTAGTAGTACTGAGGAGTACCTACCGATGTCATCACAACTCATCACCACCGACCTCGTGGCGCTCGACGCCGACTTCGGTGACAGCATCGAATCAGTCATTACCAATCTGGCCACGCTTGTTCACGACACCGGCCGCGCCACCTCCGTGGAGGAACTGGCAGGCCCCGCCATTGAGCGTGAGGCCAAGGCCGGCACCGGTGTTCCCGGTGGCGTTGCCATCCCACACTGCCGCTCTGCTGCCGTGTCTGAACCCACCCTGGCCTTCGCCCGCCTCTCGCGCGGGGTCGACTTCTCCGGCCCCGATGGTGACGCCCACCTGGTGTTTCTCATCGCGGCCCCGGAAGGTGGCGGTAAGGCACACCTGAAGATCCTCTCCAAGCTTGCCCGCGCGCTGGTGAAGAAGGACTTCTTGGAGGCTCTGCGCACCGCGCAGACCAAGGAGGAAATCGTCTCTCTGGTCCTCGACGTGGTCAACGCCGAAAAGCCGAAGAAGAAGGCTGCCGCCAGCGAATCGGCACCTGCCGCTGCGGCTGCAGCGCCTGCGGCAAGCAAGGCTGCGGATTCACAGAAGACCCGCATCGTGGCCGTCACCGCATGCCCGACTGGCATTGCCCACACGTACATGGCAGCCGACGCACTCACCCAGACCGCCGAGGAGCGCGACGATGTCGAGCTCACAGTCGAGACCCAGGGATCTTCCAATAACACCGCTGTTTCTGCAGAAACCATCGCGGCTGCCGACGCCGTCATTTTCGCCACCGATGTCGGTGTTCGCGACCGGGAGCGCTTCGCCGGCAAGCCCGTCATTGAATCGGGCGTCAAGCGCGCCATCAACGAGCCGGGCGTGATGCTCGATGAAGCCATCGCTGCCTCCAAGAACCCCAACGCACACAAGGTCGCAGGCACTGCAGGCGCAGCCTCCTCTAGCTCCGCGGAAGAAGGCGAAGGACTGGGCTGGGGCAAGCGCATTCAGCAGGCCATCATGACCGGCGTGTCCTACATGGTTCCCTTCGTCGCCGCCGGTGGCCTCCTCTTGGCCTTGGGCTTCCTCTTCGGTGGCTACGACATGGCAAACGGCTGGCAGGCCATCACCACCGATTACTCGCTGACCAACCTGCCGGGCCATGACGTCATGGTTGATGGCGAAATGATGACCTTCCAGAAGGCAGGATTCGCCCTATACATCGGCGCTGTGCTCTTCGCGATTGGTCAAGCATCGATGGGATTCATCGTCGCGGCGCTATCCGGCTACATTGCCTTTGCCCTGGCAGGCCGCCCGGGCATCGCGCCGGGCTTCGCCGGTGGTGCCATTGCTGTTACCCTCGGTGCGGGCTTCATCGGTGGTCTGGTTACCGGCCTTATCGCTGGCTTTGTTGCGATGTGGATTGGCAAGTGGAAGGTCCCGCGCTGGATCGGCTCCCTCATGCCTGTAGTCATCATCCCGCTGCTCGCCACGATGGTTACTGGCCTGCTCATGTACCTGCTGCTCGGTGCACCGCTGGCCGCCATCATGGAAGGCCTGCAGAACTGGCTGTCCTCCATGTCCGGTTCCTCCGCTGTCCTTCTGGGCATCATCCTGGGCCTTATGATGTGCTCCGACTTGGGTGGCCCGGTCAACAAGGCTGCTTACCTCTTCGCTACTGCTGGCCTGTCCACGGGTGATGAGGCTTCCATGAAGATCATGGCCGCTGTCATGGCCTCCGGCATGGTTCCGCCGATTGCGCTGTCCATCGCTACCTTCGTCCGCAAGAACCTGTTCACGCCTGCGGAGCAGGAGAACGGCAAGTCCGCTTGGCTGCTGGGTCTGTCCTTCGTCTCCGAGGGTGCTATCCCCTTCGCTGCTGCCGACCCGCTGCGTGTCATCCCTTCGATGATGCTCGGTGGCGCAGTAACAGGTGCTTTGTCGATGTCCCTGGACGTCATGTCCCGCGCTCCGCACGGCGGAATCTTTGTTATCTTCGCTATCGAACCTGCGTGGGCTTACTTCGTGGCTATCCTTGCCGGCGTCATCGTGTCCGCCATTGCGGTCATCGCGATGAAGCAATTCTGGCCCAATAAGGCTGCTGAAGAGGCTGCTGCGAAGGCAGACAAGACCAAGGCCGCCGCCTAGCGCTTAACCCGCGTACACTTGTAAGCACGAAACACCGTAATTCGAAAGGATTATCATCATGGCTTCTAAGACCGTCAAGGTTGGTTCCTCCGTCGGACTGCACGCACGTCCGGCTTCCATCATCGCCGATGCTGCCGCTGAGTTCGATGAGGACATCTTCCTCACCCTCGTTGGCGATGAGGACGAGGATGAGACCGATGCTGCTTCCTCCCTCATGATCATGGCTCTCGGCGCCGAGCAGGGCGACGAAGTCACCGTGACCTCCGAGAACGAGGCGGCTGTCGAGAAGATCGCCGGCCTCATCGAGCAGGACCTCGACGCTTCCTAAAGCACTTTCCGTTTATAGAACGGCAGCTCCCGCTTCCCTCTTACGCTGAGGGTGGCGGGAGCTTTTCGTTTCACCTCGTCTCCGCGGACTCTTTCGCTTTTCATCGCCACTCGGCTGAAGTGACCCGCTGTGTAGAGTCAAAGACATGACCGACCAGCCCATAACGCCCCCAGACTTCGGCATCGAAGCGCTAAATCTGGCGCTGATTGCGGAATCCTTAACCCCGCGCTTGGATAGCTTTACCGCTTCCGAGAATCATTACCGGCACGAGGGCTCGTGGAAGGAACCGAAATTCACCGTCGTCGCGCTCATAAGGAATAAGCTGGCCATCGACGCAGTCCTAGCCATTGAGACTGAATGCGAACAGGGATTGGCCTTTGTGGGCTACGAGATCATGGGGGCGATGTCCCGGCTCCGCGGCGACCTCGATACCGAAACTCTCTACCACGGAGTTGCCTCATTCCTCTGGGCGGATCAGTTAGCGGGAGACTATCCGATTGGAAAAGCAGACTTCGCCAACCCCGAAACCATTTCGTGGCCAACTCATACCGCCGACGAGGTATACATACACACGGTGCGAGAGCTACTGGACTACGTACAGGCTCATGCCGACAGTGATGATGTCTGGCTGAATGACGAGTTCGTGAAGAGAGCTGTAAAGGGACCGAAGTAAAAGCACCTTATGCAGACTTCTGCACACATTCATCTGGGGTTTTGCGTAAATACGCGTCCAGATGGTGCCTTTACTCCGGTCCCTTATCCTCGCTAGTCGGCGGAAGCGCCTCTAGTACTTCGCGCCGCGTCCCTCACCAATGGTGCCGTAGAGCTTCTTCATCACTGGGTAGAGCACGATGATGCCAACCGAGCCCCAGGCAATACCTTCGAGCGTCACGCCGAAGACGTCGAGCGTGAGGTTACCAATACCCGCGATGAGCGCCACTGCCGCCGCAGTGAGGTTCACTGGGTTGTTGAAGTTGACCTTGTTGTCCATCCAGATGCGCACGCCAAGCATGCCGATAAGGCCGTAAAGGACGATGCAAGCACCGCCCAGCACGCCGGTGGGGATGGTGAAGATAAGCGCGCCAAACTTCGGGATGAAGGCCAGAGCGATGGCGGTGATTGCAGCTACCCAGTAGGCGGCCGTGGAGTAGACGCGGGTGGCGGCCATGACGCCGATATTCTCCGCGTAGGTTGTGGTGCCGGAGCCGCCGAAACCACCGGCCAGGGAGGTGGCCAGGCCGTCCGCGATGAGAGCGTCGCCAGCGAGATCATCGAGGTCGCGCTTGGTCATCTCAGAGACGGCTTTGACGTGGCCGACATTTTCAGCAATCAGAACGACCAACACCGGAAGTGCTGCCGCGATGGCGGAAACGTGGAACTCCGGCGCATGGAACTGCGGGAAGCCAATCCAAGCCGCCTCGCGGATAGACTCCACCGCGCCCTCACCGAGGTTGCCCGTGGCAGCTGCGAAAGCCCAGCCGACGACGACACCAATCAGAATCGACAGACGCGAAACCATGCCGCGCCCGGCCACGGTGGCCAAGATGATGACCGCCAGCGTCACCGTAGCGACCAGAGGCTGGCTCGAATAGTTGGTGGCAGCATTGGGCGCCAAGTTAAGGCCGATCAGTGCCACGATGGCGCCGGTCACGGCCGGCGGCATGACGGCGTCAAGGACCTTGCGGCCCGCCGCCTTCACCGCGAAACCAATCGCCACCAAGACCAGGCCGGTCACTAAGACGGAACCTGCCTGCGCGCCAATGCCGTACTGCTGGGAGGCGCTCAGCGGTGCAATGAACGCGAAGGAGGAACCCAGGTAGGAAGGGAGGCGGTTGCGGGTAATCAGGAGGAACAGTATCGTTCCCAGGCCTGAAAACAGCAGCGTCGTGTTGACCGGGAATCCGGTCAGGGTGGGCACCAGCAACGTCGCGCCGAACATGGCCACCACGTGCTGCATGCCGATGCCGATGGTGCGGCCCCAGCTCAATCGTTCTTCGGGTGCGACAACCGCGCCCGGCTTAATCGTCTTTCCGTCCCCGTGGACGGCCCAGCCAAATTTACTCACGAACCATAATTATGGCTCACTCGAGCACCGAAACCTAAGCGTCTTGGTCAGAAACTCGAAATTCTTTGAGCTCGGCGGCGATGGAGGCGGGCAGGCGGACGTCGACAAGCGTGCCCTCCCCTGTGTATTCCTCGCTGCGCACCGTGCCCTGGGTATGGATGCGATCGACCACGTCGCCACGGGTAAACGGCACGAGCAGCTGCACGTGTTCATCCCGGGAATTGAGGAACAACTCCACGCGCGTCGTGAGCTCATCGATGCCCTCTCCCGTCTTGGCGGAGACATAAACCACATTGTCGCGGTCGAGGGCGTGACGCAACTCCGCCAACACCAGCGGATCGGCCTGGTCAATCTTATTGATCACGACGATCTCCGGCGGGGCCTCCTCACCGGTCTCCTTCACGATGTCATAAATGACCTGGTTGACGGCCTCAATCTGCTTCAGCGGGAAGGGATCCGACCCGTCCACCACGTGCAGCATCAGGTCTGCTGCGAGGACCTCCTCCAAGGTGGACTTGAAGGCTTCCACCAACTGCGTGGGCAGGTGGCGCACGAAGCCGACGGTGTCGGTGAAGACGACCTGGCGGCCATCGGCAAGCTCGGCGCGGCGAGTGGTGGGATCCAAGGTCGCGAACAGCGCGTCCTCCACCAGCACGCCGGCGCCCGTCATTGCATTAATGAGGGAGGACTTGCCAGCGTTGGTGTAGCCAGCGATGGCGATCTGAGGGATCGTCGATGACGCACGGCGCGAACGCTTAATCTCACGCGCCGTTTTCATCGCCTTAAGCTCCTTGCGAAGCAGGGCCATCTGCGTGCGGATGCGGCGGCGGTCCGTCTCAATCTTGGTCTCACCGGGACCGCGCAGGCCCACGCCACCGTTGGAGCCGGCACGGCCGCCCGCCTGGCGCGAGAGGTTTCCACCCCAACCACGGGTATGGGTATAGAGGTATTCCAGCTGCGCGAGCGAGACCTGGGCCTTGCCTTCCTTGGACTTGGCGTGCTGCGCAAAAATATCCAGGATGAGCATGGTGCGGTCAATGACCTTGGTGTTGAGCGCACGCTCCAAGGCAGAGAGCTGGCCTGGTGTTAGCTCGCCATCGCACACCACGGTATCCGCGCCAGTAGCAGCCACGATATCCTTAAGCTCGTTCACTTTGCCCGAACCGATATAGGTGCCCGGATCCGGTTTATCTCGCTTCTGGTACAAGGCTTCGACGACTTCGGCTCCCGCGGTTTCCGTCAGAGCGGCTAGCTCCGCCATCGTAGCCTCGACCTCGGCCACGGTACCTTCAGTCCACACTCCCACGAGCACCACTTGCTCAAGGCGCAGCTTTCGGTACTCCACCTCATAGCCATCGGTGGTGTCTTCCGCGCGGATGGTGGTCTCACGGTTTACTCGCCGGAAGGCGTTGCGCTCCGCAAGGTCGAGATCACCGGTAGTTGGCTCCTGTGAATTGGGCGCGGGCTCACCAAAAGCCTGCGCGAGGAGATCATCATGGGTTTCTTTTGTCATATGCTCCCTATTCTTGCACGTTGTCCCTCTCAACTGGGAATCTCCGCTTCCTGTTCCCGCAGACTGCCGCAGCGCGGTGACGTATCAGCGATGGTTTTTGAGTCCCCTCTGCGACAGATACAATGGTGCGCATGACCGTGAAAGAAACCTCCCACCCAGAGATGCAGGCCATCGGCCTCAACTACGAGCGCTGGCAGGACGCCGTTGAGGCAGCCATTTCCACCAATCAACTGGCAGTGACCGGGGAGGTTCGCGGGGGACAACTTATCCAGTTCGCGGATCCTTCCGGTGCGCAGCTCAATATCCTTGCCGTCGAGCCATTCGCCACCTTCATCGGTTTCGAGGGCGTTACCCAGGGCTTCGCCCACGTCTCTATGATCAACGATGTCTTGGCTTACCTGGACATCATCGATCCTTTCGGGAACGTCCTCGCGCAAGCGACGGCAAACCTGGCACAGGGCCCGCTTTTAGCCGATGAGGACACTCAGCAATGGCAGCAAGTAGAGCTCACCGCGATGGGCCTCAATGTCACCGTGTACGACAGCACTGACGCCTACGAGGCTGAGAAGGGCGCTTACCCAGCCACATTTGAGTCCACAGGCGCAGCGGTGGTCGCAGCCGGTTCCGGTTCCGAAACCCCCACCCCGGGCTGCACTTTTTCTGCCCGGGTCATGGAATCCGAATGGCGCCACAACCAGCTCACCGGACATCGCTTCATGCACTTGGTCATGGATGGCACCTTCCCCTTCGATCTCTGCCTGCCGGAAAGCTTTGGCGAGTTGCCGCCAAAGGATTCCGTTCTCGCCGGCTCGGCAATGTTGACCGCCTCGATTGCGCTGCCCACCGGTGGCTGTGGCGGCGAAGGCGGATGCGCCTGCGGCTCCGGCGGCTGCGGCGGTCACTAGAACTTCCGTAGAGTAGTTCACATGAGTTTTTCCGCATCTCAGCGTCGCGGCCTTGCGCTCCTGCTCGCCGTGGTTACCGCTGCGGTGTTGATTCTGACACTGAAGCTGCCGGGAGTTATCCTCGCCGCGTTTGTGTGCGCAGCGCTGTGGCTCTTTGCTGACGCTCGCCCCAACGCCTCGGAACATGCAGCACTGCGGGCTTCTATTGCTCTCACGGTGGAGGACATCACCGGGGTCCTCGAGGACTACGCCACGTTTGCCACGAGCGACGACGCAGAGTCCCTCGCCGACCGCACGCTACACCGCCCCGCGCTTGTCGACGCCGACTGCGCCAACCCCACCATCGAAGCGTTCCACTATGAGATGCACGGCGCGCAACGCTTCTTACGCCGCCTCGATGCTCGAGTGAACTCACCGAATGCTGAAACTGGTGAACTTGAATCGCTACTTAAGGTGGCTGATGAACGTGCCGCCGAGCTCAAAGAAGCCTGGCTCGCTGCCCGCCGCGCCGCCTTGGCTTTGGGTACCAATTACGAAAAGGAGGACGGACGCTAAACGCCGTCCTGAAAGCCCTATAGTGACGTTTCACCAGTTGCCACGATGCGCGAAGGCCCCCTCAGGGTGGAGCCATCCTCGGTGATTTCTACCTCTACCTCACCTCCGGGAACAATGACGCGAACGCGGCCGGAGACCTGGGAGGCGTCGGCAAGCGCAGCACACGCTGCCGCCACCGTTCCGGTGCCGCACGAACGGGTCTCGCCCGAGCCGCGCTCGAAGACGCGCATGTGAATCGCACCGTCCTGCAAGGGCGTCACCAGCTCTACGTTGACGCCTGCCGGGAAGAAATCCGTATCGAAAACCGGCTGCTCGAGACGCTTGCCAGCCAGATCCTCTGGGCTTAGCCCCGGAATAACCGCCGCCAAATGAGGGTTCCCCATGTCAACCCCCAGCCCAGCGAAGCTCTCCCCCGCCATCGAGGCTGTGGAAACACCGAGCACCTGCGCCGGCCCCATCTCCACGCTGACTTCAGCCGCCGTGTCGTTGAAGGAGTGCACGGTCACCTGCTTGGCTCCAGCCCGCGTTCCCACTGTGAAGGTATCCGTATCCACCAACCCACGGGAGCGGACCCAGTGCGCGAAGACGCGGGTGCCGTTGCCACACATTTCCGCCACGGAGCCATCTGCGTTGCGGTAGTCCATGAACCAGTCATCGGCCTCGATACCCGGCGCGAGTTCCTCAATCTCCCCATTGGCAAGCAGCTGACCGGCGCGGATAACGCGCAGTACACCGTCGGCACCGATTCCCGCGCGCCGATCACACAGCGCCACTACCTTTTCCGGTGGCAGCGGATTGGTTCCTTCCACAATGACGAAGTCGTTCTCTGTTCCGTGGCCTTTTGCAAACTTCATAGCTGTAGAGTTTAACGTCCTTCGATGACCTGCAAGGCCTGCGCCGTCGTATCGGCCGCAGCATCCAGCCACTGGATTCGCTTATCACGGTTGAACCAGGCGCGCTGGCGGCGCACATAGCGGCGGGTTCCGGTGATGGTGCGCTCCACTGCTTCTTCCCATGTCAGCTCTCCTCGCTGGGCTTGGAGAACTTGGGCATAGCCAATAGCCCGCCCGGCCGTGGACTCAGCCTTCAAGCCGCGGGCTTGGAGGCCTTCGACTTCTTCCACGAGCCCTTTGTCGAACATGAGGCGGCTGCGCAACTCAATACGTGGGTTTAGCCAGCTGGATTCGGTACGCAGGCCGAGGATTATCGTGCCCCACCGGGGCGGGGCATTCTTCGGTGGCTGGCTGGCTTTGAAGGGCTTTCCAGTTAGTTCAATGACCTCCAGCGCGCGCACGGTGCGGCGCGGATCTTTGTCCTCGATGATGGCTGCGGCCGCTGGGTCCACAGCGGCAAGCTCCGCATGCAGAGCATCAGTACCAATCTCTTGGCGCCGGGCTTCCCAGCGCGCCCGCACCTGCGGGTCGGTGGGTGGGAATTGCCAGTTATCCACGAGTGATTGGACATACAGCATGGAGCCGCCTACCAGGATCGGGGTCTTACCGCGCGCACGGATGCCGTCAATATCCGCGATGGCGGAAGCCTGATAGCGCGCTACCGACGCCGCTTCCGTCACGTCCCACACATCCAGTTGATGGTGCGGAATGCCTTCGCGTTCCTCCATTGTCAGCTTGGCTGTGCCGATATCCATGCCACGGTAGAGCTGCATTGAATCAACGTTGACGACTTCCCCATCAAGCTCGTGTGCCAGTGCTACACCGAGCGCCGATTTTCCGGAGGCCGTGGGCCCCACCACTGCGATGGGAGTCGGAGCATAAGCGTGCGTATCAAGCATCAGCACTGCCACCCCGCCACATATCGCCCCACCCCGAGGGTGGAGTCCGCTGCCCGCAGTTCCGCGTGGCGCGGGTGCACGCCCGCCAGTTGTGCCCAGAGACTCGTCTCAAGCACCCCAGCGGATTGGAGGCGCGCTTCATCACAATGTACTTCCCCACCCGCCAGGATGCTCTCGCACCACAGGTGTGCATCGCGCGCGCCTTCGACGAGGGCGAGCGGCGCGCGTTCGGTCAGACCAGCTGAGCCATCGACGCACACCACGGTCAGGTGGCCGGGGCGCACCTCACCGAGTTCAGCGCGGGAATCCGCTACCACGAAGCCTGGTACCTCGGGAGTATGACTAAGCGCATGGCTGAGCACGTAGCGGGCGATAATTTCCGGCAGGTAGTTGCCGCCGCCGACATTTACCTGCGGTGCGCCCCATGCCCGCAAGCTTCCAGTGTGCTCGGTACGCCACCGAGCATCCCGCGAACCCACAATATCTACCTTGAGGGGGCTGCTTGCGCTGATGCGTGCAGCGTCACGGACGAGTTCGCAGGCGGCGCTGAGCAGCGCACGCGAAGCATCATCGTTGGGCGAGAGTTCTTCTGCCAACGCCGGTGAGGCAGGAATAACCATGAGATTTTGCATCAATTCCCATCCTATAAGGTTCGTTTTCCGGGGTTAACACGCGGCTGCACGGCGGAAACGGTAGTGTTGTGTCACATAAGTTCTGGCAGCCGTGTCGCGCGGCGCGATAGTACCGAAGGTGGTTTCTTACCATGTCCGCTATTCCTTCCCCTGGAGCCATGCCCCGCAAGGGCGCCCGCCCCGGCCCTTCTTTCTCCGGCCCGACAGCTCGTCCGGTGCAGCCTGCGAAGAATGATCCCGCCAAGTGGGGCCGCGTTGATGCTGATGGTTCGGTCTTCGTGAAGTCACCCGAAGGCGAACGCAAGATCGGTGAATGGCAGGCCGGTACACCGGAAGAAGGCTTGGCTCACTTTGGCGCCCGCTACGATGATCTGTCTACCGAAATCGAGCTGCTGGAATCTCGCCTCAAGGCACATCCGGGCGATGCTGCAGCGATCAAGACAACCGCGGCAGAACTACGGGAATCTCTGCCCACCCAGGCGGTGATTGGTGATATTGCCGCATTAGACAAGCGTCTGGGCACCGTCATCGAGCATTCCGTTGAGGCCGGTGAGCAGGCGCAGGCTGACAAGGCTCGTCGCCGCGAAGAGGCGATCGCGAAGAAGGAGAAGCTGGCCGCCGAAGCCGAAGACATCGCTGCCAATTCGACGGAGTGGAAAGCCGCCGGCGACCGCATCCGCGCCATTCTTGAGGAATGGAAGCAGATTCGCGGCATCGACCGTCAGACGGATGATGCCCTGTGGAAGCGCTACTCCCGCGCCCGCGATTCCTTCAACCGCCGCCGCGGCTCGCACTTCGCTGAGCTCGATCGCAACCGCGCTGCTGCCCGCGCCAAGAAGGAAGAATTGGTTGAGCGCGCAGAAGCCATCAAGGAATCCACCAATTGGGGTGAAACGGCGCGCACTTACCGTGATCTCATGACGGAGTGGAAGGCCGCTGGCCGCGCTCCCCGCGAGATCGACGATAAGCTCTGGGCCCGCTTCCGTGCCGCGCAGGACCACTTCTTCAACGCCCGCAACGCGGTCAACGATGAACGCGATAAGCAGTTCGCGGAAAACGCGGCCGCCAAGGACGCGCTTATTGCGGAATATGACTCCCAGATCGACCCGGCCAAGTCCATCGACACGGCAAAAGCCAAGCTACGGGAGCTGCAGGAAAAGTGGGAAGAGATTGGTTTCGTCCCGCGCAATCAGGTGCGCGAGTACGAGGCCAAGATTGCGGCTCTGGAAAAGCGCGTGAGCGAAGCCGAGGATTCGGAGTGGCGCCGAACGGATCCGGAGGCCCAGGCCCGCGTGGCCCAGTTCCAGGCCAAGGTGGATGAATTCACCGCACAGGCGGAAGCTGCCGAGGCTAAGGGCAACGCCAAGAAGGCGGAGGATTTGCGTGCTCAGGCGAAGCAGTGGCAGGAGTTTGCGGATGCCGCAGCGGCTGCTGTCAACGACAAGTAGCGCTACGCAGCCTGAGTGTTCGTTCACATAGTCGCCCCGCCAGGCTCAGCCAACGCTGAGCCGGCGGATTGCCTCCGGAGCTTCGTCTTCGACGCCAACCTCGCTGCCCAAGAGGCCAGCGGCGATCCCGCAGCCAGTGGCTCTCCGCGCCGCGTGCTCCAGCGCCTGCAGGGCTCCTCGGAGTCTCAGACCTATCTTTTTGGGCTCACTGAAACCGCTATGGGTACAGCCGGAGAGTTGGGCCTGCCGGTCATTTCAGCGGCCGAACCCAGTCCGCACATCGACTTCGACGGTTTCATCCATATCTCACTGCCACTTCTGGAGGAGACGGATAACGCCGATATCGAATGCGTCCTCGCTGCTGATTACCTCCCACTGCCCGGGGAAAAGCTAGATGCAGAAGCCCTCGAGGTCACCCGGACCCTTGCCCGTGAAGCGCTGCGCCTAACCCGCCAGCTAGGCCGCAGGAATGCTCAAGTTGGCATGTTGTATCCACCGGACGCGGACCATACCTCCGATCCAATGTCGCAGGCTTACCTCGAACTGGGGTTTCATCACAAGCATGCCGAGCGCCAGATGTATGTCGACATCGCACCCGCCACCCCAGTGCTCGGTGCACAAGTCTGGCCGGACTACGACATTCCGGACGCTCTGCTTGACGACGTCCTCCGCTTGCTCACCATTGCCTCCGCTGACGCGGTCTACGGTGACTTGAGTGTCGAGCCCATCGTGTGGACGCGGCAGCGCCTCAAGGAAGCCCACGCCCGACTACGTTCCCGCAGAGCGCACACTCTGCTCGTGGGCATTCTCGACCAAGGGCGAGTCGTCGCGCTCACGGAACTCTCCCGCCACGGCGACGCAGACCCCGAGGTGTGCGAGTGGACTCTCACTGTCACCGACCGTGAATGCCGCCGCCGCGGGCTCGCCACGCGCGCCAAGCAGCACGCTCAGTACGCGGTGGCACACCACTGGCCCACTGTTCGCCGGGCCTACTGCTCTGTGGCCCAGGCCGATCCAGCGATGAACGCGCTCTATGCGCGCCTCGGCGCGCACGTCATCTCCGCCAGCAGCGCCTACGAGCTCACCGTGTAGAGGGGGTAGTCGGTGTAGCCGCGCTCCCCGCCCGTGTAGAACGTGCTCTCATCCGGCGCGGTGACAGGGAGTTCCTCCTGCCAGCGGCGAACTAGGTCCGGATTCGAAATGGCCAACCGGCCCACGGCGACGGCATCGCCGTGCTGCACTAGCTCCTCAGCTTCCGCGCGTTGAGTTACCTGGCCGAATCCCGAATTCACTATGACGCGGGTACGCCCATTGGCGCGAGCTTGAGTGCTCAGCTCAGTGATGAACTCACCAGTTGGCTCTGCGTGAAGGAAGGAAATATATGCCAAGCCGAGGTCTTCGATGGCGCGAAGAAGCCCACCATACGTGGCGCGCACATCCTCAGCGTCGCTTTCCTCAATACCTTGAATATTGTGTTGCGGCGAAAGGCGCAGCGCGAGGCGGTCAGCGCCAATTTCATCAGCCACCGCACGCAGGATCTCCTCCACAAGGCGATAGCGATTCTGCGGGCTTCCACCATAGGTATCTTCGCGATGATTGGAGCTTGGGGAAAGGAACTGGTGCAAAAGATAGCCGTTAGCACCGTGGATCTCTACGCCATCCATGCCTGCGTCGATGGCGTTGCGTGCGGCTTGACGGAACTCGTCAATAATGCGCGGAAGTTCTTTACTTTCGAGTGCTCGGGGAACCGGGCACTCCTTACGTGATTCAAAATCTCTTACCGCAGTACCGGAGGCCAGCGCAGAGGGTGCTTCCGGCTCCGCCCCTTCGAGGAGACTGGCATGTGACAGACGGCCTCCATTCATCACCTGCATAAAGATGCGCCCGCCGGACGCGTGAACGGAATCCGCGACGCGACGCCACCCGAAAATCTGCTGCAAGGTTTCGATACCGGGCTGGCCTGGGAAGGCACGGCTGGTCACCGTGGGGAACACACCTTCAGTCACGATAAGCCCCATGGAGGCACGCTGCGTGTAGTACTTCTCATGCAAATGCGTGGGGACACCATCACGGCCTGCGCGTGAGCGGGTCAAGGCTGCCATCGTCACGCGGTTTGGCAGCGTTAGTCGTCCCAATTCTAATGAGTCAAAGAGTGTAGCCATGCACTCCACAACACGAATCTAAGAATGCTTATTCCTCACCGTGCTGGCGGCGATGGCGTGAGGCGGCGCGTGAACGGCGATCGTCGATAAGCAGCGGATTCTGCTCCGCTGGCAGCTCGGTTGCAGCTTCGGTCTGCAAGACTCCCACGTGGTCAAGCTGCCCGGAAACTTCTCGCACCCGCTCAGCTGCGGCGAGCTGCTCGGGGCTGCGGCGCAACGCCACTTGGCAGTACACCAGGAAGGCCACAAAGGTAGAAATTGCTCCCACATACATGCCGATGGAAGCACCTTCCGCCGCGCCGCCGCGGTACCAGAAGCCCCAAAGGTTAGCGAAGAAGGAAATCGTGGTCATCATCCACGCCACCAAGGCAACAGACGTTCGTCGTGTAAGAAGCGTGACGGTGCTCAACACCCCCACGCCGCCGAGCGCCAACCACGCACTGACCGTCTCCATGAGCGAGATTCGGACTCCCTCGGCGGTCCCACCTACGAAGAGTGCCTCCCATCCGCGAGCCTCACCGGCATAAGGCAACACCAAGTACGCAACCCACGCCACGACGGACACGATGAGCGCGTATTTGTGCTTTCCCAGTTCGATGGTCTTCGCTGCGCGCTTTTCTGCCGCAACTGCATCGCGCACCTGCTTCAAATCATCACTCATAGGAACGGAGCCTACTCCCTTCTAGCAACCGCAGGAATCAGCGGGAGCACTGGGCTTGCCGACGCCCGGCAGCCCGAGACCCACCCCAATCGGTGCTGTGGTAGGTGTCTGGCCAGAAGCAGACATATCGCCAGCCTTAGTGCGACGGTGCTCGCTGACGCCTGAATCAGCGACGAGGAAGAAGGAACCCGCATCCGTCACGGTGGTGTGCACGACATCACCGGGGCGAATCTCCGTGGAGATGTCCTTCCCCTCACCATCAACAGGCGCAAAGTGAACCAGGCGCCCATCCCGCGCACGGCCCGTGAGTCGATGAGTTTCGGCAGACTTGCGGCCGCCCTCCGCCTGGACCAAGAGCTCTACATCGGTCCCAACGAGCTTCGCATTCTCCTCAGCCTGAATGGAATCTTGCAGCGCTACCAGGCGCTCGAAGCGCTCCTGCACTACCTCCTTCGGTATCTGATCCTCCATCTCCGCAGCCGGGGTGCCTGGGCGCGGTGAGTACTGGAAGGTGAAGGCCGAAGCGAAGCGGGCGCGGCGCACCACATCCAGGGTGGCCTCAAAATCTTCCTCAGTCTCGCCGGGAAAGCCCACGATGATATCGGTGGTGATGGCAGCGTGCGGCATCTTCTCCCGCACTTCATCGAGAATGCCCAGGAACTTCTTCGTGCGGTAGGAACGGCGCATATCTTTGAGCACCTTGTCCGAACCAGACTGCAGCGGCATGTGCAGCTGCGGGCACACAGCCGGCGTCTCCGCCATGGCATCAATGACGTCGGAGGTGAACTCTGCCGGGTGCGGGGAGGTAAAGCGGAGGCGCTCCAGTCCCTCAATCTTTCCTACTTCCCGCAGTAGCTTGGAGAAAGCGAAGCGGTCCCGCGGCAGGTCTGGGTCGGCGAAATTGACGCCATAGGCGTTGACGTTCTGTCCCAGCAACGTCACCTCGGACACGCCCTGGTCCACCAGGGCTTGAACCTCTGCGAGGATATCACCGGGGCGGCGATCTTCTTCCTTGCCGCGCAGGGAAGGAACGATGCAGAAAGTACAGGTGTTATTGCAGCCCACGGAGACCGATACCCACCCGGCATAGGCGGACTCGCGCTTGGCCGGCAGCACGGAGGGAAAAGCCTCAAGTGCATCGACGATCTCGACCTGGGCCTCATCATTGTGGCGGGCGCGTTCAAGAAGTGTCGGCAAAGCCGCCATGTTGTGGGTGCCGAAAACCGCATCTACCCACGGCGCATGATCAAGGACAGTGTCCTTGTCCTTTTGCGCCAGGCAGCCGCCCACCGCAATTTGCATGCCGGGGTGGTTCTCTTTCGTCTTCTTGAGCGCACCCAGGGTGCCGTACAAACGCTTATCGGCGTTCTCGCGTACTGCGCAGGTGTTGAAGACGATGAGGTCAGGCTCGACGCCATCCGGTACTGCCGAATATCCGGCTTCCTCTAGCAGGCCGGAGATGCGCTCTGAGTCATGAACGTTCATTTGGCAGCCAAAAGTCCGCACCTCATAGGTGCGGGGCTGAGTATTACTTACGGGGGAGGTCACGGGGGGACATTCTAACTGGCCAGTCCGACTACTCATAATGCCTCGGCAGCATCCGAGAGTTCGTCAATGCGTGCGTCCAAAACTTCGATGGAGATACGCATGACGAGCTCCTGGTTGTACCCACGCCGAGCAAGCGTTCCCACGATGCGGCGCAAGAACTTGTCCCTCTCATGCCGGTCAGCCGGAACCCTTTTAAGCGTCCGGGCTTTCTTTTCAGCTACCTGGCGGGCAACGACCTCTTCAGATTCCTCGGTGATCTGTTCTAAAGCTGCCGCACGGTCGGCGGCCTCGACGCCCTTTTCCTTGAGCTCTAGGTTGAGGGCGCGGGCCGACTTGCCGCGCCGCGCATGGCGTTGGCGAACCCATTCCTTGGCAAAGGATTCATCATCAACAAGTCCAACCTCTGCCAAGTCATCGACGACATCCTCAACCACGTCGGGTTCAAAGTCCGCAGCAACGAGGCGGTCACGCAGTTCCTTGCGGGAACGCGCCCTCTGATCCAGCAGACCCAGCGCACGGGAACGCACGGGAGCCTTCGCTGCCTCGGCTTCTGCATCAACCAGCTGCCCGCCCGCGTCACCTGCTTCATAGGATTCGAGGGCCTGGCGCAGCTTCTTGAGCTTCTCCGGTGAAGGTTCTGCCATTGATTCCGTTTAATCGTCGTCGAAGTCGACGTTTGGCACCAAATCCACTGCCTCATCCGTCAACGGATCGTCCGCGCCTGGTACGTCCATGGCTACATCCTCGCCTGCTTCGGCAGCGGCGGCACCGACACCGAGTTTGACGAAGATCTTCTTCTCAATCTCATCCGCTAGATCCGGATTGTCCTTGAGGAAGTTACGGGCTTTCTCTTTACCCTGTCCCAGTTGATCACCCTCATAGGTAAACCAGGAACCGGACTTCTTAATGAAGCCATGCTCAACGCCGAGGTCAATGATGGAGGACTCGCGCGAGATGCCCTCACCGTACATGATGTCGAACTCAGCGATCTTGAACGGCGGGGAAACCTTGTTCTTCACAACCTTGAGCTTGGTACGGTTACCAATGGCATCCTGGCCGTCCTTCAAAGTCTGAATGCGACGAATATCGCAGCGCACCGAGGCGTAGAACTTCAGTGCCTTACCACCCGTCGTGGTCTCCGGCGAGCCGAACATAACGCCGATCTTTTCACGCAGCTGGTTAATGAAGATGGCGGTGGTTCCTGAGTTGTACAAAGCACCCGTCATCTTGCGCAGCGCCTGGGACATGAGGCGGGCTTGGAGGCCAACGTGGCTATCACCCATCTCGCCCTCGATCTCAGCCTTGGGCGTCAGCGCAGCGACCGAGTCAATAACGATGATGTCAATGGCTCCCGAACGGACAAGCATATCGGCGATTTCCAAAGCCTGCTCACCAGTATCTGGCTGGGAGACAAGCAAGTTATCCGTATCAACGCCGAGTAGACGTGCGTACTCCGGATCGAGAGCGTGCTCAGCATCGATAAATGCCGCGATGCCACCAGTCTTCTGCGCCGATGCAATAGCGTGCAGGGCAACGGTGGTCTTACCCGAGGATTCCGGACCATAAATCTCCACGATGCGGCCACGCGGGAAGCCGCCGACTCCCAAAGCAATATCGATAGCCGTATTACCAGAGGAAATAGCCTGGATTGGCGGGCGTTCATCGTCACCCAGGCGCATAACGGCGCCCTTACCAAAATCCTTCTCAATCATCGCCATGGCAGCGTCAAGGGCTTTTTGACGATCATCGCCCTTGCTTGCTGCCGAGGACTTCTTCTTCGTAGCCATTCATTTCCTCACTATCGTGCGTCAGTTGTAGTGCGTTCTTACGCGTTAATTAAAGGTGGCACCTAATTAGACTGCCACGTGGCAGCTGAGGTTCCCTGGCGCGACTCAAACAGCCTTAGCGCCCTCTCCTCAAGCCACGAAGTCACCCTAACGTGCCCGCCGGACCACGTCCCACAATACACACACAAGTGTTCGATTTTCCATTTCGCCCAAGCGCGTGTCCCAGCGACAGCCTCCACTACTGAAGCACCCACGGGCCGTCCTGTTCCTGCCGCGAGAAGGTTACCTTTTCAGCAGTCTGAAGAACGGCCACTCCCTCCCCTAACGAGCTGCAAACATCCAGGTCGTCAAGGTCGGCCCTGCTACTCATATACTTGGAATACCCCGGCCCTTGCACATCACGATAGAGCTCAACGCTACCCGCCGCCGGTGGCACCCACTCATCGTCCTCATCTGTACCTCCCTGCCAGGTTCCATCGCTGGCGGCGAGGACATCCCTTTCGGTAGCGCCGGGGCAAATAATGATCACCCGTTCATACTCCGAATCGAAGATGTCACCGATCGGCATGTCTACGCTTCCCGGCTCCCCCTCCGTGACCCCAGCGGCCGCATCGATATTTTCAATGACGTTCGCGGAATTCACCAACGAACATCCAGCTAGGCCACCTATGGCCACGCCGGAAAGAAGAACTACTGCGCCGTAGCGCACCCCTAGACGCCCTAGACCATTAAGCCATGCTTGTTTCTGCCTAATTTCCATGCCCCGAGGGTACCCCGTTCGGGGTGGATGCGCGGCCCAAAGATCGTGGTTGAACACTGTTCAAAAGGTGCTATTTGCTGCACAGTTATCACACTGGATAAACTTTGGCCCATGAAAAAGAATTCCGTCGCGACTGACATCGCGTACGTCGCGGTCTTTACCGCGCTCATCATAGTCTTTGCTTTTGTCTCTATCCCCACTCCCACCGCGGGCGTGCCCATCGTTCTTCAAAACGCAGTTATCATTCTCGCGGGCCTCGTACTCGGCGGCCGCCGCGGCCTCTTCGTGGGCTTGCTCTTCATTGCTCTCGGCCTCGTCGGCCTGCCCATCCTCGCCGGCGGACGTAGCGCGTTGAGCGCTCTCGCCGGCCCCACGGTTGGCTACCTCGTTGGCTACGTCGTCGCCCCGGCCATCGCTGGACTCATCGCCTACCGCGCCCCGCGCAACAAGGGCGGAATGACTCTCATCCTCGCTATCGCCGGCGTCGTTGGCCTCGCCGTCCAGTACTTCTGCGGAATTCTCGGCTTGATGTACCGCTCTGACATGTCCCTCAGTGCAGCCACCATCGCCCAGGGGCCATTCCTCATCCCCGATCTCATCAAGGTCGCCGTGATGGTTGTCATCGCAGTCGGTGTCCATGCAGCGTTCCCTGACCTGATGGACCGGCGCACCGCTAGGGCGAAGTAGCTCCCGTGCCGCAGATTGAATTCCGCAATGTGTCCGTCACCTTCGACGAGACGCCGGTGCTTAACGACGTTTCCCTCAACTTGAGCGAACAACGCATCGGCATCATCGGCGCCAACGGCGGCGGCAAGTCCACTCTGGTCCGACTCATCAACGGTCTCGGTGAGCCCTCGCGTGGTGAGGTCTTGGTGGACAGCATGGACGTCGCCAAGCACGGCAAAGAAATCCGGCGCCGCGTGGGATTCGTGTTCTCAGACGCCGAGAACCAAATCGTCATGCCGCAGGTACGCGATGACGTGGAGTTCTCTCTGCGCCGCCTCAAGCTATCCCGGGAGGAGCGCACCGCGCGCGTCGACGCCGCCCTCGAACGCTTCGGCCTTGAGGCTCTGGCCGAGCAATCTCCACACACGCTCTCTGGCGGGCAGAAGCAACTCCTCGCGCTCGCGGCGGTGCTTGTCATGGAACCAACCGTCATCATCGCCGACGAGCCGACGACCCTGCTGGATCTGCGCAACCGCGACCGCATTCGCCGCGAGTTCGCCAGCCTGGAGCAGCAGCTCATCGTGGTTACCCACGACCTCGATTTCCTCTCCGACTTTGACCGCGTTCTGTGCATTGACAACCACCGCGTGGCCGCCGACGGAGCACCCGACGAGGTCATTCCCTTCTACACAAATCTCATGGAATCCCGCCCACTCTAGCAATCATGCCCAAGAACATCCCCCTCGGTTTCTACGTCGACGCCGATACCGTCATTCACCGCATCCCAGCCGCGGTGAAGTTCGTAGTACTCATCGGCTTTATCCTCGTGACCTCGCTGGCCGTTCACACGATCGGCTGGGCAGCGCTAAGCCTCGTTCTCCCCCTTGCCCTCTTCCCCATTGCCCGGGTTCCCTTTCGCATCGCGCTCGGCCAGCTCGCGCCGCCGCTCTATCTCCTCCTCGCGCTCGCCGCATTTCAGTGGTGGCAGAAGGACTTCACGGCGGCTGCCATCATGTTCCTCACCATCTACGCGGCCATTAGCGCGGCGGTGCTGCTAACACTCACCACAAAGGTTTCGGAGATGATGGACTCCCTGGATCGCGCCCTAGCTCCCCTGGGGCGCCTCGGGGTCCCGGTTGAGAACATCACGCTAGCCATGTCCCTGACCATTCGCTTGCTTCCGCTGATGCTGGGGACGGTCGTCGAGGTGCTGGACGCACGAAAAGCCCGGGGCGCCACGGCATCACTGACCGCCTTTGGCACCCCGGTTATCATTCGCTCGATCCGTCGCGCACGCGCCATGGGCGAGGCCCTGCAAGCGCGCGGCGTCGGCGACTAAGCCTATTCTCCGCGCAGCTCGCGCAGGCGAGCCTGAACGGCATCGTTCTGCACGTTCGGCTGAGCCTGGGTTCCTGCCGAGCCGATTGCCTGCTGGGAGTTGCCCTCCACAGCCTTCGGGTTATTCATCTCAGCGCGAATCTGCTCAAGACGGGAGTGGCCAGCCAGTTGCACGCCGGCCTGTTCAATCTCCTGCATGCGGTTGGACACGGAGTTCTCCGCGAGCTCTGCCTGGCCTAGGGCCTTGGAGTAACGGCGCTCGATCTTGTCGCGCACAGCGTCCAGGGACGGGGTGTTGCCGTTGGCAGAAAGCTCGTTCATCGAGTTGAGGGACTCGGAAACCTTCTCCTGCATCTTGGCCTGCTCAAGCTGGGACAGCAGCTTCGAGCGCTCGTTGACCTTCTCACGCAGGGCCATGCCATTGCGCTCGACGGCCTTCTTAGCCTGCTCCGCCTGCTGCAGCGCCTGATCGTGAAGCTTCTTGGTGTCCTCGACAGACTCCTCAGCGGTCACCAGCTGAGCGGCGAAGGCTTCTGCTGCGTTCTCGTACTCGGTAGCCTTCTGTGCATCGCCCTCAGCGCGGGCCTTGTCCGCAAGGCTCAAAGCGTTGCGGGTGTTCTGCTGCAGCTTTTCGATCTCGCTGAGACGGCGGTTGAGCTGCATCTCCAGCTGGCGCTGATTACCGATCACCGCTGCAGCCTGCTGCGAGAGCTCCTGGTGCTGGCGCTGCGCTTCCTCGATTGCCTGCTCAATCTGTACCTTCGGATCAGCGTTCTCCTCGATCTTCGAATCAAAGAGAGCCATCAAGTACTTCCAGGCTTTTACGAATGGATTCGCCATAACAGAAGGTGCCTTTCTCAGCAGTTCGTTGTGTACATAAAGTAAGTAATGAGAGAATTCTCTGCCTGCCTAATATTAGCGAAGCAAGCAGTGCTACGCCGCAGTTCTACAACTCAGATGCAGCGGGTGCGGTGGAAGCCAGTTCCTCATCCATCGATGGCAGCGCCATGTAGCCAGCGGCTTCGATGAGGACATCGGAAACACTGACATCAAGTGCATGGCAGACAGAGGCCAACAGCTCGGAGGAAACCTCCTTGCGGCCACGCTCCAACTCCGAAAGATATCCCGGGGATACGCGCGCTACACCGGCGAGCTCACGAAGGGTCACACCCTTATCCGCGCGGAAGGCGCGAAGCGTTAATCCAAGGGCCTCGCGCAGCAGTGGCTCAGGGGTCCGCGTCGCCCGCGCCGGGGACTGGGTGGGCTTATCGAGTAATGCAACTGAAGTGTTCATCACTCCGTACAACGGCTCAGCGCCCGTACTTGTTCCCACAATCAACTATTTTTCTTCAAGAGTTGATAGTAGAAGGCTCAATGCAGCCTGTACCGCGGCAGCACGAATCGCATTGCGCCCCTCATCAGGAAGCTCGTAGAGGACGCCGCGCTTGACGACGCCCCCGTCGCCCCTCCCACACAGCCCCACATACACGGTTCCCGCAGGTTTTCCTTCCTGGAGGTCCGGTCCTGCCACACCAGTCAGCCCTATCCCCCAATCCGCACGCGTTTCAACGACCGCTGCTTCAGCCATCTCTGCGGCCGTCGCAGCAGACACCACGCCCTGCTTCTCTAGAGCATCCACGGTGGTGTTGAGGAAATGCGCCTTCACTTCGGTCGCGTACGTCACCGACCCGCCACGCAATACCGCCGAGGCGCCGGGGACACTCGCCACTGTCGCAGCGGCCAGACCAGCCGTGAGGGACTCACAGAAAGCCACGGTCTCGCTGCGCGCGCGAAGCATGGAAACAAGTTGAACCTCTATACTCACTGGTTCTCCCTGCGGCCGTCGATGAGGTACTGAATACCGGTCACGACGGTGACGACGACAGCGACCAGCATCACGAGCAAACTCGGAGTATCCATCCACCCTGGCAGCGGGCAGAGGTACAGCGCCACCGCCAAAGTCTGCAAAGCTGTTTTGAGCTTTCCGCCTTGGGACGCCGGAACCACCTTGCCCCGGCGCAGCAAGGAGAAGCGCCAAATGGTAATGCCGAACTCGCGGAACAAAATGACGACGGTAATCCACACGGGCAAAGCGCCAATGATATTGAGGCACACGAAGGCCGCGGTCATCAGAGCTTTATCCGCGATCGGGTCCGCAATCTTGCCAAAGTTGGTGATCAGACCCCGCGAGCGCGCGATATCTCCATCCAGCTTGTCCGTGAGCATGAGGAGCGCGAAGCAGCCGAAGGCCCACCACTCATGCCCGGCGAGTACGAGCCAAGCAAAAAGAGGGATAAAGAGGATGCGCAAACTGGTCAGGACGTTGGGCAGGTTCCAATTGGAGACCTCCGGATTAACATCCGTGGAGTGAGATTGGTTGTGCGCAGCCTGAGAATCGTTCACGTCCATCATCCTACCGTGGCCTCCCTAGCTCACGTGCGAGCACTACCATGGTCGCTATGAAGTATTTCGCAGTTTCCTATGAGTACAATCCATCCAACCCGGTCATTGCTGAGGTTCGCCCGAAGCATCGCGAGTTCATCGGCGCACTCCACGACAAGGGCCAGATTTGCGGCTCTGGCCCTTATACAGATTTCAAGGGCGGGGCGCTCATCGTTCTGCAATTTGAGGACGAGTCCATCAAGGTTGCCGATGTAATCGCCCTCATGGACCAGGACCCCTTCTACGTTGAAGGCGCCGTCACCGGCCGTGCCTTCCGCGAATGGAATCCCGTCATCAACTCCTTCTAAACCCCCGCTGTCCGAGTTTAAGGCAGCTCGGACTTGGGAAGCTCGTCCGCCTTGCCGACGAGCTCACCCTCCTTGTTGCGCACTATCTTGTTGCCGAAATCGTCCCAGTCGTAGTGGTTGTGGGAAATCACCACGCCACCCTGAGTTTGGTCGCGCTTGTCTTTCCACACGGACAGCAACACAGTGATTACGAGCACGCCGACGATGACCAACAGCGACATCAGCGTGGAAATCTCCGGCACGGCGGACACATCCTCACCGCCATTAATGAACGGCAAGTTGTTCTCATGCAATGCGTGGAACAACAGCTTGACGCCAATGAACAGCAGAATGATACCCAAGCCATAGGGCAGGTAAACCAGACGGTCCAACAGGCCATCGATGAGGAAGAACATCTGACGCAGGCCCATGAGCGCGAATGCGTTGGTAGTGAATACTAGGAAGGGCTCCGAGGTAATGCCGTAGATGGCGGGGATGGAGTCGAAGGCAAACATGACGTCGATAAGCCCAATTGCCGCCAGCGCCACGAACAGCGGGGTGAGCGCGAACTTCCCCTTCTTCTCCCCGGACTCTTCACGGTGGGTGAGCTTGTCGCCGTGGTAGCGCGGGGTCACGTGGACCACCTTGCGCAGCCACTTAACCACCAGCATGTCATTGGGGTCGGTTTCGGGCGTCCCATTAATCTCATCAATGAGCAGCTTCACTGCGGTGTAGATGAGGAAGATTGCGAAGATGTAGAAGACATCAGACCAGGCAGCGATGATAGCTGCACCCATCAAAATGAAGGCGAGGCGGAAGACCAACGCCAGCACGATGCCGATGAGCAACACCTTTTGCTGATACCGGCGGGGAATTTTGAAAGACCCCATGATGAGTGAGAAGACAAAAAGATTATCCACGCTCAGTGCCTGTTCCGTCACCCAACCGGTGTAGAACTGTGCAGCGTGTTCACCATCCCACAGCACCCACACAACTCCGCCGAAAACTACGCCGATGGCCATGTAGAACAGAGTCCAGCCACCGGACTCCTTGATGGTGGGCTCGTGGGGTGAGCGAACGTGGCTGTAGAAATCGAAAATAAAGAAGCCCAGGATCACTGCCATGGTGATGACCCAGACCCACAGTGGTACATGCATGGTGCACTATCCCTCCGGTCGGCGCGACAACAAAGACCGGAGGTCTCCCCCGCTAGCGACGCCTACCAGAGCATTGCTAGCCGACGCGACCGGGAACTGTACCGCAGTTGCCGTGTTGACGATCGACGCCGTGGATTGGGGTACTCCCCTCCAAGACTCGACCTATCCTACACGGAACTTAGAACGCACCGGTGGAGGGGTTGGCATTGATTTCGACGGTACGGGTATCGCCTGCAGCGTCGTCGACTGCGTCGGCGCCTTCAGCCTCCTGGACCTCCTTCGGGGCCTCGGCTGGATCGGCCCCCTTAATCATCCAGATGATGGTATCGAGTTCCTCCGGCTTGACCAGCACCTCGCGAGCCTTGGAGCCTTCCGATGGCCCAACCACACCGCGCGACTCCATGAGGTCCATGAGTCGGCCGGCCTTGGCGAATCCGATACGCAACTTGCGCTGAAGCATCGAGGTGGAACCCAGCTGGGACGTGACCACGAGGTCGACGGCCTCCAAGAGGTCGTCCATGTCCTTGCCAATTTCCTCGTCGATCTCCTTCTTGGCGTCCTTGGCTTTATCCTCCGTGACACCTTCGGTGTAGTTCGGTGCGCCCTGTGCCTTCGCGGCGTCGACAACCGCTTGCACTTCCTCATCCGAGACGAACGCACCCTGCATACGTACCGGACGCCCGCCCTGCGGGATGAAGAGTCCGTCACCCATACCGATGAGCTTCTCGGCACCACCCTGGTCCAGGATAACTCGAGAGTCCGTAAGCGAGGACGTCGCAAAAGCCAGGCGGGAAGGAACGTTGGTCTTGATAAGACCGGTCACCACGTCCACGGACGGGCGCTGCGTTGCGAGCACCAAGTGGATGCCGGCTGCACGCGCCTTCTGGGTAATGCGGACGATGGAGTCCTCGATCTCCTTCGGCGCCGTCATCATGAGGTCCGCGAGCTCGTCCACGACACACACGATGTACGGGTACGGGCGCATCTCCCGCTGGGAGCCGGCCGGGGCCTGATACTCGCCGCTGCGGACCTTACGGTTAAAGTCCTCAATCTTGCGCACGCGGGCAGCCTGCATGTCCATGTAGCGCTGCTCCATCTCCTCCACCAGCCACTGCAGGGCCGCCGCAGCTTTCTTTGGCTGCGTAATGATCGGGGTGATGAGGTGCGGAATACCTTCGTACGGCGTGAGCTCCACCATCTTCGGGTCGACGAGGATGAGGCGAACGTCTTCCGGCGTCGCGCGGGTCAACAGCGAGACCAGCATGGAATTCACGAAGGCCGACTTACCGGAACCGGTAGCACCGGCCACGAGCAGGTGCGGCATCTTCTTCACGGAGAAGGAGGTGTACTCACCTTCGATATCCTTACCCAAGCCGATCAGCATGGGGTCATGGTCAGCGCGCAGTGCCGGGGAATCCAAGACATCGCGCAAACGCACCATCTCGCGGTCCGCATTGGGCACCTCAATGCCGACTGCGGACTTGCCCGGAATCGGGGTGAGCAGGCGCAGATTATCCGTCGCCACAGCATAAGCCAGGTTGGACTGTAGGTTCGTAATCTTCGAAACCTTGACGCCTGGACCCAGCTCGATCTCGTAGCGCGTCACTGTCGGGCCACGGCTAAAACCAGTGACCTGGGCATTGACCTTGAATTCTTCAAAGACCTCGGTGATGGCCTCGATGATGCGATCGTTAGCCTCCGTGCGTGCCTTCGCAGGCTTGCCAGCGGTGAGCAGGTCCGTCGTCGGCACATCGTAGCCGCCGCCCAGGGCAGTGTCTTCCGCACCGCTCGGAGCTGCAGTCGTTTCTTCGGCTACGCTCTGAGCCTCGTCCTCAATCTTGGCACCCGTTCGCGCATCACGCCCGGATCGTTCCTGGAACATGCGCACTGCCTCGGAATGCGCGGCGGAGACCACGTCCTCTCCCGCCGAGCCAACCGACGCTGCGCTTGCCGACGTCTCCGCAGCCGCCGCTCCCAGTGCCGCGCCGGCGGCACCGCCGACGTCCACGCGCGGACGCTTCTTCGGTGCTGGTTTCGGTACTGGCTGTGGCGCTGACTTCTGCTCCGGCTGCGGAGCGGGCGCCGGTTCCGGCACGACAGGGATCTCATCTGTGTCATCGACGCGGCTATCAAAGCTTGGTCGGCCGTGCTGCACCGGCTCCTGGTTTACAGGCTGCGCCGCGGAGTCAAAGGACACCGTGGCATTCTCATCCGGCATCTGCCTCGGGGGCTGCTTCGGGGTCTGCTTCTTCGGGGTCTGCTTCGGGCGCGGGCGCGGAGTATACGCCGGGCGTGCGGGACGCTCGCGCCCTTCGGCGATGGCGTCGATGTCCTCGCTGACGTAGCCGTAGTCGTCCGCGGAGGCGTCGTCAAGCAGCCCCTCATCTGAGCGGTTCTTCCGATCACGGAGTCCGCCGAGGAGCGCGGAGAACTGGGCGGCCACGAAGTCATATGCCTCGCGCAGGGTGATGCCAGTGATATTGAGCGCTCCGTACACGATGAGCAGGAAAAGCAGTGGCACTGCCACGTAGCTGGAGAAAGCCGCCACCAACAGCTCGCCGATTCCATAACCGATAACACCACCGGCCTCACCGGCGGCGTTGTTATTCCAGGTAAGCTTCGGAAGCCCAGCAAAAATGTGGATGAGGCTGAGCATGCACACCACGATGAGGGCGGTGCCGCCCACCACGCGCGGCTTGAAATGGCCGGCTGGGCCGGACAGATCCATCATGAGCGCGATGGCAACCGCGATCAATGCCACGGGAAGGACATAGGCGCCTGCACCAATGACATAGCGAACAGCATTGGTGAGGTATTCACCGATAACACCGGCGACCTGGAACCACGTTGCACAGGCAAGGATGATGGCCACGCCAATCAGCACGAGCGCAACCGCATCTGGATTAGAGACGCGAATGCTCTTCTCCGTGCGAGTAGGGCGCTCCATAACGGTCGTCGGCATATCACCGTCGACGTCATGGGCCCGGGTCACCTTGCTCTTCGAAGAAGCAGCGCCCTCAGCCCTCTTGCTAGTTTTCTTATTCTTCGCGCGTCCAGAAATTTCCCCTGGCTCCCTCAACTCGTCGTAATCATCAAAAGCCCCCTCGTCATGGGGCGCATCATAGGCAGAATCGTAGAGATCCTCATCCCGGCTTCCCGCTTCAGCAGGCTTGAGCCCAGCGAGGCCATGCCCGACTCCCCGCGCCATGCTCCCCATACCCTTGGCGGTGGCGCCAAAAACGCTGCCGAGTCCGCGTCCAACGGCACGAAAGGCGCTGCCGGTCCTCTCTTCGGAGGTCTCGGCAGCGCGGGTTGCGGACGTCAGCGAGTAGCTTGTACGGCCCGACGGCCGCGACCGATTAGCGGTGCGACCTCGGCCGGAGGCGCGAGACGGAGCGTTCTTGACAGACATGCCTGCCACTCTAGTAGCAAACGCACCATTAACCACATACGCCACACGCGCATACTAAAGAATTTTCGCAGTTCAGCCTACAGGCTTGACCTAACGATGGTGGAGGCATCGCTCTCAATCTCCACGCGGGCGGCCTCGCGGCCGACAACCCACAAAAGCAATTCGGCCACGGTGCCACGCACCCGTACCACTGAATCGCCTTGCTCGGAAACGCACCGCTTATCCGCCGCCACGATCGGCGGAAAGCCCTGCGGTTCCAGCACGACAGGACGGCGAGAACGTGATAACAGCCGTGTGCCTAGTAGTTTCAACGGCGCCACGAGCTCGGAGTGCGCGGCTCGTGACAAATCCCGTGGTTCAGTGTGACCATTGGCGCGGCGAAGATCCTCATGATGCACGAAGTGCTCCGCGGTGTTAAACACCGAGTCCGCATAGCGCAGAGGATTCAGTTTGCCTGCTCCCCTACCCCAAGAATCAACAAGCTCCTCATATGTCATCTGCGCACGAATCTTGCTAGCGATGCCATCAGCATGAGAAGTCAGTGCAGGGACAAAAACACCGATCACAGCATCAGGGCGGTTCTCACGAACCCACAAATGCGTTATGAGGTCGTGGGCCGACCAGCCCTCACACAACGTCGGTGCATCGGGACCAAGTTCATGGAATAACGCCACCATTTTGGCGCGCTCGCTTGAGGAAAACGACATGTGCCCCAGCATACCCACCATGAGCGGGAACGCTGGGGCGCTGTCGGTCTAAAGCCTAGAGCGATTCACGGGAAGCGTGAACTTCGTCGTCGTCAGGCAGCAAGATATCCGAGTTCGTCGGCACGATGGTCGGCAGAATCACCGGCTCGCGCTTGTACTTGGAATCCATCAGCTTCGACACCTTGCGGCGCAGCTTCTGCACCATGCGGTAGGTATCGTTCTCACCTTCAGCTGCAAGGTCATTCATGGTGTTCTCCACCATCTCAGCTACCTCAGGCACGATACCGCGGTCATCGTCAGAGAAGCCCGTAGTAGACACCGTCGGGTGCTCGAGCAGGCGCGAGGTGCGGTTATCAATGACACAGGTGATGGAAACAACGCCGCCAGCACCCAGGTTGGTGCGGTCCGCGAGGGTATCGGCGTCGACATCACCCATCGACACACCATCAACGTAGAGGTTGCCCACAGGGATCTGGCCGACGACCTCAGCACGGCCATTGCGCAGATCGACGACAACGCCGTTCTGAGCCAAGACCACGCGGTCGCGGGCCACACCAGTGGAAATAGCCAGCTCCTTATTGGCGCGCAGGTGACGCCACTCGCCGTGCACCGGCATGGCGTTCTTCGGGCGGGCTGCGTTGTAGAGGAAGAGCAGCTCGCCACCGTAGCCGTGGCCGGAGGCGTGAACCTTAGCCTCCTTGTTGGTGATGACTTCAGCACCAATCTGGGAAAGCATGTTGATAACGCCAAACACGGCTTCCTCGTTACCCGGAATCAGGGAGGAGGAGAAGATGATGAGGTCACCATCGCGGACCGTGATCTGGCGGTGCTCACGGCGGGCCATGCGGGACAGCGCCGCCATCGGCTCACCCTGGGTACCGGTGGTAATGAGCAACACCTTGTGCGGAGCCATCTTGGCGGCCTCATCGATTGGGATGATGGTGCCGCGCGGCACCTTAAGGAAGCCCATCTTCTCCGCAATTTCCATGTTGCGCATCATGGAGCGACCGTTGAAGGCAACCTTGCGGCCGGCGGCCACGGCGGCGTCGATAGCCGCCTGCACGCGGTAGACGTTGGAGGCGAAGGAAGCGATGATCACGCGCTGCTTGGCCCCAGACACCAGCCGCTTAAACGTCGCCGGAATATCGCCCTCAGAGGCGGACACACCCGGGATATTGGCGTTGGTGGAGTCACACAGCATGAGGTCCACGCCCTCATCGCCGTAACGCGACAGGGCCGGCAGATCCGTCGGACGGTTATCCAGCGGGGTCTGGTCCAGCTTGATATCACCGGTGTGGATGATGTTGCCGGCCGGGGTGCCCAGCATGACGCCAAGTGCATCCGGGACGGAGTGGTTCACTGCCCAGAAGCGGCAGCGGAACGGGCCGTAGTTCACATCGGACTTCTCGTTGACCTCAACGAACTTCGGCTTCTGACGGTGCTCCTTACACTTGGCCGCGATCAGCGCGATGGTGAAGCGCGAAGCCACGATCGGGATATCCGGGCGCAGCTTCAGCAGCCACGGAATCGCACCAATGTGGTCCTCGTGTGCGTGCGTGACGACGAGCGCCTTGACCTTGTGAATCTTCTTCTCAATCGGACCGAAGTCCGGGAGAATCAGGTCCACGCCCGGCTCACCGGAGGACGGGAAGAGCACACCACAGTCGATGATGAGCATTTCGTCCTGGTACTCGAAGACGGTCATGTTTCGACCGATCTCAGAAATACCGCCCAGAGCATAAATACGCAGCGAATCCTTCTGCTGCTTCGGTGGCTCCGGCAGACGCTTGGTCAAGTCCGCGCCCTGCATGGATTTGGGCACGTTGCGGCGACCGCGGTTGTTATTGCGATTACGGTTGGTACGACCACCGTTGTTGTCATTGCCGTTGTTGTGGTTGTTGTTGCCGCCGCGACCGCGACCACGGCCGCCACGGGAACCACGAGAACGGGAACGACGGTTGCCGTCGTCAGAGTTTCCAGACTCCTTAGAGTTAGCGCCGGAAGCAGCCGATTCGTTCGGCGCTTGGAAAACCGGCGAAGCCGCCTCATTCGAGGCGGTCTCAGTCTCCGAAGGCGGGCCCGCCTTACGGGTTACCTTGCGGGAGCGGTTACGGGATTCAGTCATTCTTAAAGGACTCCAGCCTTTTCCAAATCGTGGCGGAGCGCCTCGATCTCCTCCGCGTCAGCCGCGGTAACTGGGAGACGAGGTTCTCCAACTTCAATGCCCTGCAGGCGCAGGGCAGCTTTAACAAGAGTTGCTCCTCCGAGGCGACCTTGCGCCTCGACGAGCGGGGACAAAGTTTTCGCGTTGATCTCTCGCGCACGTGCGATATCGCCTTCATCGAAGGCTACGTAGAGATCAGCCAGGGCCCGCGGAGCAATATGGCCAATCACGGAAATAACGCCCGAAGCGCCGAGGGCCAGCCACGGCAAGTTCAGTCCGTCATCTCCGGAGTACCATGCCAAACCGGTTTCCTGGATAAGCGGTGCGGCTGCTACAAGATCGCCCTTGGCGTCTTTAACAGCCTTGATGTTCGGCACTTCCGCGAGGCGAAGAAGGGTCTCCGCCGCAATCGGAATGCCCGAGCGGCCAGGGATGTCGTACAGACAAATTGGGAGGTCCACGGCGTCAGCCACAGCAGTAAAGTGCGCGTACACACCAGCCTGGGAAGGCTTGGAGTAATACGGAGTCACGACCAGAAGGCTGTCTGCTCCCGCATCAGCGAAAGCGCGCGCTGCCTCAATGCTGGTGGCGGTGTTATTAGTTCCCGCACCAGCGCACAACTTAGCGCGGCCGCCTACCTCTTCCTTTACAGCTGCGAACAGCTCCAGTTTCTCATCCAACGACGTCGTCGGTGATTCGCCCGTGGTCCCAGACAAAATGAGGGAATCAACGCCGTTATCAACCAAATGAGCTGCTAGGCGACGTCCAGCGGACACGTCCAAGGCGCCATCCTGGTCAAAAGGAGTGACCATAGCTACGCCTACGCGTCCGAAGGTGTCGACGCCTGCCTGTGCTGTCATACCTGTGCTCATAGGCGTCAAGATTACCCGCTTTCGCCCCCATTGGCCGCATCGGGGTCGTGCGCGAGTCTCCTGCTGATGCTTTAAGCGTAGGGGCTCGAGGCCATTTCGGTGCCGTCAGCCAGGGTGGTGATATGGAAGTCGTCGAAAAGCACCGGCGATTGCTCCTTCAACAGCTTCAAGCACGTGACGGCGAGCTGACGCATCTCTGTATCAGCCTGTTCAGTCGCCCGCGCGCCAATAAAGTGACGCCACGCTCGATAGTTTCCTGTCACGACGATCCGGGATTCCGTGAGATTGGGCAATACCGCACGCGCCGCTTGCCGAGCCTGCTTCTTGCGCAGCAATGCATTTGGCTCCTCTTCCAGTTTGGACTCGAGGGCGTCAAGGAGCTCCTCGTAGACAAACCTCGCTTCGTCGGCCGCCTGCAAGGTCAACCGCGTTAGCTGTTCATCCTCCGCAATGATTTTGGGTAGGATTACCTCGGCTTCCTCAGAATGCACGAAGCGTTGCGAGAGCTGCGAGAAAGAGAAATGACGGTGGCGAACCAGCTCGTGCGACGCCGACCGCGACAGTCCCCGTATATAGAGCGTCGCCGTGGCATGCTCCAGCAATGCATCGTGGCCTACTTCCAGAATGTGATGCAAATAGGCCTGGTTTGAGGCGGTACGGGGATTCGGCTTGTCGAAGGACTCATAACAGGCGCGCCCGGCAAATTCGACTAGAGCCTCGCTTTCCGACGCCCCCTCATCAACCTCCCAGTCCACTCCTCGCGGCGCATGGAAAGCGGTTGCCGCAATGAGCTGGACATCAAGCTCAGAGACCTTTGCCATTACAGCCCCAGGTACTTCTCAAGTCCCACGGTCAGGCCTGGGTGGGATACGATTTCTCGTACACCCAGCAGAACACCGGGGGTAAAGGAAGAGCGATCATAGGAATCCTGGCGGATCGTCAAGGACTGGCCTTGAGTGCCGAAGATAACTTCTTCATGAGCCACCATTCCCTGCATACGGACTGCGTGGACGTGAACACCATCAACGTCTGCGCCGCGTGCACCATCGAGGGACTGCTCGGTCTTGTCCGGCATGGCGTCCAAGCCTGCCTCCTGGCGAGCCTTCGCAATACCCTGCGCAGTATGGACTGCAGTACCGGAAGGTGCATCAAGCTTGTTCGGGTGGTGGTATTCAACTACCTCAGCGCTGTCGAAGAACTTCGCCGCCTGGGCGGCAAACACCATGGTCAGCACAGCTGAAATAGCGAAGTTCGGCGCGATGAGAACGTTGCCGGCGCCCTCTTTCTTAGTCCACTCCTCCACCTTGGCTAGGCGTTCTGCATCGAATCCCGTGGTACCAACAACAGCGTGGATGCCATGTGCGATGCAAAACTCTAGATTGTCCATGACCGAGGCCGGCTGGGTGAAGTCGACAGCCACCTCGGCGCCCGCCTCAACCAGCTTCTCCAGCGGGGTCTCACGGTCAATGGAAGCAACTAGCTCCAAATCCTCCGCCGCATTAACGCCTTCCACGATTGCTTGGCCCACGCGCCCCTTAGCCCCCAAGACGCCTACCTTGATAGTCATACACAATCCCTTCATACGTGTTCGTGCGGTTAACTGTGCCCAGTCTATCCCTGACGCTGGCGGGGTTTCAGACAGGGCTCGTGCGGCTACCTTTGATACGAGCTTTCCTTTCTCTTCGTTGCGCGCGCACGCGACACTACCCAAACCATACAGCATCGAACGTGCTGGCTAACCCGTGGTGACTACCCCCGTTTATAGTAACGACTTGACATGAATTTAGAGCAGGCTATAGCCATGCGGGGTGTGTGGTACTAGAATCATGGTTAGAACATTTCTTCTAACACATGTTTATCTCGGGGGAGATTTCCATGACCCCCACCGCCACTACACGCCCTGCACCCTTCTTCTTTTCCACCACTAACCCGAATAACCCACACGCTATAGCCCGCGCTAACGCCCGCCGCGCCACCTATGACACCTGGCAGGCAGCCATGCCCAG
>NZ_KV794847.1:57429-270891 GCF_001808885.1 Corynebacterium sp. HMSC074E01 | reverse complement strand
CATACAAGACACCCACTGCCTGCTCGACATTGAATCCTTGATTGCTATTGATCAGCCCATGTCAGCACTAACAGCCTTGACTAGTGAAACCCTAGACTTCATCGACACAATCCTGGCTGATTTCTTTACCCCTTCGAAGCCGAATCAGGCTTTTCCTACTCGCAGCCAAATCAGGCGCAAAGTCCGCGACATATGTAAAACCCTCGATGACTCCATCGCCTACCGGGATACCCGCCCTAAAGATACCTACCGGTTTTCTTCTAACGGCACCTCAGCCTGGCTGGAACTGCAAGTTGGGGAAGACACCGGCATTAAACTCGATGCCTTCATCCATAAAACCGCCGCCAAAGAAAACATCACTGTGCCTGAGGCAGTCATCAAACTGCTATCCGGTGAGATAAAGCCACCAGCCACCGTGGTGTTACACACCTACCAAGCCCGCGACATTGAGAATGCACCAACCTATATTGAAGGCTTCGGCTGGCGGGCTGAGCCCATGCCACATGACAAGACACGGGATTTAACCGGTGATATCGCTGAAGCTGACGGCTACCAGCCAGGCCTGATCATGCGCAAGATTGTCGAAGGACGCGACGGTATCTGCCGGGTTGGCGGATGTGAAGAGCCTGCTTATCTTAGCCAATTAGATCACCGGCATAACTGGGCTGAAGGCGGGCCAACCCACCCGAAGAACCTGGCGTGTTTATGCCAAGGGCATCACAACATGAAAACCGATGGCACCCTCAACTACCTGCTAGACCCCTACAGCGGGGATGCCATCTGGCTATTCGAAGACGGCACCTGGACTATCACCGAAGCTGACGGGCCACTAGCGCCAAAGCAGAAACGGTGGGCGCAAACAGTCGCCCAACACATCACCGCCACCCGGAAACGTGTACGCGAGGAAGCCCAACACCTCAAACAAGAACTCGACGACTACACACAACAACAAACCAAAGCCAAAGCCGAGAACAAAAGCAAGACCGACACAGATGCCGACACCGACGACATCCCCTTCTAAACACCGTCGTCGAACAAGACGACGACTGATCTGACGAGGCCCGGCCAGGCTCGCCCCAACTGCTGGCATTGGGACCGGTTGTTCTTAGTCATGCCGGTTAGGATGGAGTGAATGCAGATCTACATTGCTTCAGTACCCGTCGATGATGTTTCCCGTGCGCACGACTTTTATGTCGATACGCTCGGCTTTCGAGTCAAGGACGATGTAACCCACGGAGACTTTCGGTGGCTCACAGTCACCAATGCAGAAGACCAAGGGAATATAGAGCTCCTGCTCGAGCCCAAGGCCCACCCCGCGGCCAAGGACTACGCAGCTGCACTCAAGACTGACGGTATCCCTGTCACCCAGTTCCTATCCGCAGACGTGGAAAGGGAGTATAGCGAGCTCACTGAAAAGGGAGTGCATTTCACTATGGCGCCTACCGACGTCGGCCCCTCCATCATCGCCGTCTTCGATGACACCGTAGGAAACCTCATCCAACTGGTACAGCTCAAGAAATAGAGAACAAAGAATGACGCACTCATCTTCTTCCGTCGCCATCATCGCAGCCGTTAGCGCCGTATGCGTGATGCCGCTAACCGCATGCGCGGAGCGCGGAGCGGACACGACTCCGGCGCCGCAGCTCAGTGCAATTCCTTCTAGCTTTACCGCCACCGATGCGCCGGAGCCGCCGCCCAGTAAAACGCAAGCTGCTCCCTCACAGCAGGACGCCAATGTTGCTGCCTTTGCAGGGATGGGTATGCCGGCGCTCGAAGACCAACACCGCATGCCGGAGCGGTTGGGTGGCCTCACCCCGACGGGCGTGCGCGTAGGTGCTCACGACGGTTTCACGCGGGTGGTAGTTGACCTCGAAGGAGAAGGTGAGCCGGGGTGGTTCACGGCTTATACCGACGATCCGCGGCAACAGGCATCAGGCTACCCAGTTGAGGTAGAAGGAAACACATTTCTCAATCTGGGGATCGAAGGAACCCCGTGGCCCTCCACGCCCGAGCTCGAAGAAAGATATATGAAACCGGGAGTTACACCCGGTACTGGTGTGGTGAGCGAAGTCGTATACACGACCTCATTCGAGGCACAAACCCAATTAATCATTGGTCTACACAAGAAAACGCCGTACTCGGTGACTTTCCTGGAAGACCCTAAACGCCTCGTACTCGATTGCCAAGACTAACCCGGAGTGGAACGATAGGGACCCTGCCCCAAGCTATGTCTGCTGGGGGCAGGGCCCTCGATCTAATAGAGCTTCCTAGTAGAGCTCCTAGGCGGCTTGAGGATTAGTCCTCCTCAACCGGAACCAGGGAGATTTTGCCGCGATTATCAATGTCGGCAATTTCGACCTGAATCTTATCGCCAACGTTGACGACGTCCTCGACCTTCTCAATGCGCTCGTCGCCGCCCAGCTTCGAGATGTGTACAAGACCATCACGACCCGGGGTCAGGGAAACGAAGGCGCCGAAAGCCACGGTCTTCACCACGGTGCCGAGGAAGCGCTCGCCCACCTTCGGCAGCTGCGGGTTAGCAATGCTATTCACGCGGTCGATCGCAGCGTCGGCTGCTTCACCGGTAGCGGCAGAGATATACACAGTTCCGTCTTCTTCGATGGAGACATCGGCGCCGGTTTCCTCGGTGATGGCGTTGATGGTCTTGCCCTTCGGGCCAATGAGCTCACCAATTTTGTTCACCGGGATAGTCACCGAGGTAATGCGCGGTGCCAGGCCAGACATCTCGTCTGGGCCCTCGATGACCTCAGACATAGTGTCGAGGATGGCGGCACGGGCGTCGCGGGCTTGTTCGAGGGCGTCGGCAAGCACGTGCGAAGGAATGCCATCCAGCTTGGTGTCCAGCTGCAGGGCGGTGATGAACTCGGACGTACCGGCAACCTTGAAGTCCATATCGCCGAAGGCATCCTCAGCACCGAGAATATCCGTGAGTGCCACGAACTTTTCCTTGCCGTTAACTTCACCAGAAACCAAGCCCATGGCGATGCCTGCCACCGGAGCCTTCAGCGGAACGCCCGCGTTGTAGAGGGACAAGGTGGATGCGCAGACGGAGCCCATGGAGGTAGAACCATTCGAGCCGAGGGCCTCAGACACCTGGCGGATGGCGTACGGAAAGTCCTCACGGGAAGGGATCACCGGCAGCAGCGCGCGCTCAGCCAGCGCACCGTGACCAATCTCGCGGCGCTTCGGGGAGCCTACGCGACCGGTCTCGCCGGTAGAGTACGGCGGGAAGTTGTAGTGGTGCATGTAACGCTTGGACTCCACTGGGGTCAGGGAGTCGATCTGCTGCTCCATCTTCAGCATGTCCAAAGTGGTCACACCCAGGATCTGGGTCTCGCCACGTTCAAACAGGGAGGAACCGTGAGCACGCGGGATGAGGTCAACCTCCACGCCGAGGTCACGGATATCGGTCACACCACGGCCATCGATGCGAAAGCCCTCAGTGAGGATCTTGGTGCGCACGATGTCCTTCATCACGGCGTTGAAAGCGTTGCGGATCTGCTTGGATGCATCGGCCTCATCGAGGTCATCAAAGTCTTCGATGAGCTTAGCCTCGACCTGCTCCATGTACTCATTAGTGGCGTCGTCGCGGTCTTGCTTGCCCAGGATGGTAAGCAGCTTCTCCAGTTTCTTGGAGGCTGCCTTTTCGACGGCGGTGTAAACATCATCACCGTAAGGCGGGAAGAGCGGGAACTCCTGTGTCTCCTTGGCCGCACGCTCCGCCAGACCTGCCTGCGCTTCACACAGGGACTTGATGAAAGGCTTCGCAGCTTCCAAGCCCTCAGCCACGGTGGACTCCTGCGGAGCCGGTGCGCCTTCCTTGATGCGCTCGGCTACGTTCACACCAGCGCCGGCCTCGACCATCATGATGGCTACGTCGTCCTTGCGGCCCTTCTTCACGATGCGGCCGGCCACGACCATCTCGAAAAGAGCACGCTCGTGCTGCTCGTTGTTCGGGAAGGCCACCCACTGGCCCTTCGGGTGCTTATCATCAGCAATCAGTGCCATGCGCACGCCGCCCACCGGGCCGGATACCGGCAGGCCGGAAAGCTGGGTGGAGGCGGAAGCGCCGTTGATGGCAACGACGTCGTAGTACTCCTCCGGGTCCATGGAGAGGACCGTGACAACGACCTGAACCTCGTTGCGCAAGCCCTTCACGAAGGTCGGGCGCAGCGGGCGGTCGATGAGGCGGCAGGCCAAAATAGCCTCAGTAGAGGGACGGCCCTCGCGGCGGAAGAAAGAGCCCGGGATCTTACCCGCGGCGTACATGCGCTCCTCGACGTCCACGGTTAGCGGGAAGAAGTCGAAACCTTCGCGCGGCTGGTTAGAAGCGGTGGTCGTGGACAGCAGCATGGTGTCCTCGTCCAGATAAGTGGTCACGGAGCCACCGGCCTGGCGAGCCAGCTGGCCCGTCTCAAAACGGATGGTGCGAGTGCCGAAATCGCCGTTATCCAGGGTGGCGATGGCCTCGGTGATTCCGTAATCGTCGTCGATAAGAAACTCGACGGAATTGTTTGGTTGCTTCTTAGCGTTCTTAGCGCTCATGTATGAAACTCTCCTTGGAGCTGTCATGGCGATCTTCGGTGCCGCCTCTTCTTCGATGTTTTTGACAACGCCCAAGGATTTTAGCAGATGGGACAAGAAAACCCCCGCACACAAGGTGCGGGGGTTGAAAAGTTCAGCGCTTAGCGGCGCAGACCCAGGCGAGAAATCAGGTCGCGGTAACGGTCAACGTCGTTAGCAGCCAGGTACTTCAGCAGGCCACGACGGCGACCAACCATGAGCAGCAGACCACGACGGGAGTGGTGATCGTGCTTGTGGTCCTTGAGGTGCTCGGTCAGGTTGTTGATGCGGGAAGTCAGCAGCGCAACCTGTGCCTCCGGGGAACCAGTGTCGGTCTCGTGCAGGCCATACTCCTTGAGGATTTCAGCCTTCTTCTCGGTGCTCAAAGCCATGGAAAAATCTCCTATTGTATTTCAGTCCACATGAAATGTTGCGCCTTGGTGGCGCTGCCCGTGACTACTGTGGACCGCAGTCAGCAAGCCGAAGTAGAAGTATAGAGGCTGCCCAGCTTCGACATCAAATCATCGACGAAGCGCGCGTCATCGACAGCAACGGCCACGCGAGTGGTGGGGTCGTTAAGGCGTTCCGGGTCACCGATCGTGCGCCCGTTCTCCTCACACCGCAGATTCAGGTCGAGGCAGGTGACCAGCGAAGGATCGGCTGCCACTGCTACCGCTAAAGGGTCGTGGAGCCCGCAACCACCAAGGTGCGGAGACGTCGTTTTATAGGCGCGGATGTAGTAGTCCACGATGTCCGCGTAGATCCGGCCCGTCCGCGTGGCCCTCCACTGCTTCGTATGCTCCGTGGTGAGCAACGTGCGCAACGTGACATCGAGCCCCACCATCGTGAGGTTCTGTGCATGGCGAAAGACATAGTCCGTGGCTTGGGGATCTTGGAAGACGTTGGCCTCGGCATAAGGAGTGACGTTTCCGGGCACGGTTAGCGCGCCGCCCATCATGACGATGCGGGCGTTGCGGGCAAAGTCCGGGTCCTCGCGCATGGCGGCTGCAATGCTTGTCGACGGCCCCGTTGGCACAATAACCAGGTCCTCGCCATGCTCGCGGACCGAACGGATGAGGAAGCCGACCGCATCGTCGTAGGCTTTGCGCCGCGGCGGAGGCAGAAGTACTTCCCCAAGGCCGTTGCGGCCATGGATGAATGCTGAAATGGGAGCAACGCGAAAGCCCGGCCGCGTCGGGCCGGTGAAGACGGGGACCTCCTCGGCGTCGAGAAGCTCGAGCAACGCCAGCGAGTTGCGCACTCCCAAAGCCACCGGCACGTTGCCGTAGGTACCCGTTACCCCGATCAGCTCGAGGTCGGGGTGCGCCACGGCATAGGCGAGCGCTAGGGCATCGTCGATTCCGGTGTCGAGGTCGAGGATGATCTTCATTTAAGCCTCGCGGGCAAGAATCTCACGAACTCGGGCAACGTCACGCTCCATAGCTACCAGGAGTTCCTCCACGGAATTGAATTTCTCCATGTCGCGCACGTGGTCAACAAAGTGCACGGTGGCTTCGTGGCCGTAGAGATCAGCGTCGCGGTCCAGCACAAAGGACTCCACCGAACGCTCCTCGTCACCAAAGGTGGGGTTCGTGCCCACCGAGATAGCGGCTGGATAAGGAACGCCGGGCTCCATGTCACCTTCCAGAGGGGCGCCGGTGGGCTCGACTACGAACCAGCCCGCGTACACGCCATCGGCCGGGATGGCGACGGATTCCGGGAAATACTGGTTGGCGGTTGGGAAACCAAGCTCCTTTCCGCCGCGTCCTGCACCGCGCACAACGGGCCCAGTCACTGTGAAATGGCGCCCCAGCGCCCAATTCGCGCGTGCAATATCGCCCTTGGCAAGAGCGGCGCGGATGTTGGTGGAGCAGATGCGCTCGCCGCCGTCGTCAAGCAAGGGCACGATGTCAACGCCGAAACCGAACTCGGTTCCGAATTCCGCCAGCGCCTCCGCGGTGCCGGCCGCACCCGCGCCGAACGTGAAGTTCTCCCCCACCACGACGTGTTCTGCGTGCAAGCGCCCCACAAGGAGGTCTGCCACGTACTCGCGCGGCCCAACACCTCGTAGTTCTTCGGTGAAGTCGATGACGAGAACGGCCTCGATGCCCATCTCTTCCGCCAGCTGCATACGGCGCTCAAACGTAATCACGGAGAGAGGAGCACGCTCCGGCAAGAACACGGAGACTGGGTGCGGATCGAAGGTCACCATGACGGCGCGCTGGCCATTGCTTCGCGCGTGCTCGACGGCCTTCGTCACGAGCTGTTGGTGTCCGCGGTGCAGGCCGTCGAAGACGCCAATCGTCACCGAGGTCGAGCCAAGGTCAGCAGGGATGCTATCGATTCCGTACCAAATATCCACGGGCACCATGCTATCCCACTGCGGCCGGTGCCCTAGACTGCAGGGCATGACTGATCCGCTCGAACGTTCCGGCCTCGTGGTCGTCGATAAACCCGCCGGCATGACCTCGCACGACGTCGTGGGAAAACTCCGCCGCTTCTTCCACACCCGCAAGGTGGGGCACGCGGGCACGCTTGATCCGATGGCTACTGGAGTGCTCGTCGTAGGCATCGAGCGCGGCACCAAATTTCTTGCCCACATGGTGGCCTCCACCAAAGCTTATGACGCCACGATTCGCCTGGGCATGGCAACCCACACCGACGACGCGGAGGGGGAAACAACGTGGGGCAAACCGGCAACCGCTGTGGAAGACTCAGACATTGCGCACGAAATTGCTGCCTTGACCGGCGATATTATGCAGCGTCCGGCAGCGGTGTCCGCCATCAAGGTGGATGGCAAACGTGCCCACGAACGGGTGCGTGCGGGCGAAGAAATTGAGATTCCAGCTCGCCCGGTAACGGTCAGCCGCTTCGATATCCTCGATACGCGGCGCACCGGAGAGTTCATCGATCTGGACGTGTCGGTGGCCTGTTCTTCGGGCACCTACATCCGCTCGCTGGCTCGGGATTTGGGAGAAGCGCTCGGCGTCGGCGGGCATCTCACCGCGCTGCGCCGCACGGAGGTAGGGCCTTTTACGCTTAACGACGCCCTCCCCCTCTCTGCGCTCGAAGACTCCCCGCAGCTGTCCTTAAGCCTTGATGAGGCACTCGCCCGCAGCTATCCGGTCTTGGAGGTCACCGACGATGAGGCCCAGGCCTTGGCCATGGGCAAATGGTTGGAGCCGCGCGGGCTGAAAGGTACTTACGCGGCCGTAGATCCGCAGGGCCGTTCCATCGCTCTGATTAAGGAAAAGGGAAAGCGCCTGGCCACAGTTTTTGTTGCGCGCCCCTCGACGCTGTAGTTGCCTGCTTTAACGGTCAAAGTTAAGCGCGGGGACAGCGGTGGCAACGATGACATAGCCATCCCTGATTATCCAGTGCCCAGTAATGAAGGGCACCGGGGTCGGCCGCGCCAAAAGGTAGGAAACTAAAGTGCCGTCGAGGCGCAGATCGATCTCGGCCTGGTCAAAATCGAGCCAGCGGCGAGTCATGGGGAACCACGTCTTGTAGGTCGCTTCCTTCGCACAGAACAAGAGGCGGTCCGGGCAGGAAATTCCGGCTGCGTGCAACTGCGCCAACTGCGGCATCTCCCCTGGCCGCGCGATCATCGTCAACACGTGCTCCGGAAGAGGCTCCGCCGGCTCGGCGTCAAGCCCCATAGAGCGCACGTGCGTGGCGGGAGCTGCCACAGCTGCGCGCAGACCTTCGGTGTGCGTCATCGATCCGGTATAGCCCTCCGGCCACAATGGCATGCCCCGCTCACCGCGCAGAATAGGTTCATCACCTGTGTAGTTGAGTTCCTTCAAGGCCTGGTGAGCACACCAGCGGGCATCCCCAAACTCGGATTTGCGGACGTCCACGGCCTGGGAGACCACAGAACGTTCTTCCGGGGATAGGTGGTGGTAGTTGAGAAGGTTGGTCATCGACTCATCTGTACGCACATAACAAAAGCGCGCTGACTCGGGGAAGAGAGAAGGCTCAAGCATGCTCGGCCCTCCCCGTCTTCTCATCGATGGTAAGCACCGGGTACGGCCAGGACTGAAGACCGCCATGCGCCTGCCACTCACGCGGATAGCCCAGGGACACCTCAATGTGGTCTACCCCGTCAACGTTGGCGCGATTAGGCATGTGGAGGTGACCATAAATCACTGCCTTAGCGTTATAGCGCCGCGGCCAAGAACGCGTATGGCGGGTGCCGCACCACAAGGCCACTTCGGGCCAGCGCAAATAGAGCGTCGGCTCCTGCACCAGCGGCCAATGGTTAATGAGGACGGTTTCACCCTCGACGCGTGACAGCCGCTTGATCGAATAGGCCAGGCGGTCCCAGCACCACGCGCGCACATCGACGAAGGGGGCGATAGCAAATTCATCAGTCATGACGATCTGCTTCTCCTTCGCACTCGCCAGCGCCTGTTCCACCGTGGTGCCTGGTGGACGGAAGCTGTAATCGTAGAGCGTAAACAGCGGGACCACCGTGACCCCTCCAAATACCGGAAACGGATCCTCCGGGGTGATCACGCCAATTTCCCGGCAGCCTTCAACGAGGCGATCGTATTTCGAGCGCCCCTGGTAGGCGTCCTGGCCGCGGGAGAAGAGCTCGTGGTTGCCGGGCACCCAAATGACGGTGGCGTAGCGGTTCTTTAGCCGCGCCAAGGTGTTGATAACAAGGTCAATGCGCTCGGCCACGTCGCCGGCAACAATCAGCCAATCGTTGGGGTTCGGCGGGACAAGTTCATCGATACGTTCCCCGTTCACACGCACCGCCGCGTGGAGATCGGAGACGGCCCACAAAGTGGTCATAGCGCCTCCTTCATACGAACAGTCCCTCTACTTCTACCACAGGCTTAGACCCGCGCCCACCGCATGGAGTAGAAGCGCCAGACCACGCCCACCATGCGGATGAGGATGAACGCGGCAATACCGCCCCACACCCCGGTCAAGCCGGTGTCGAAAACAAAGGCCAACCAGACGCCGGGAAGGAAGCCTAGAAGCACCGAAGCGAGGGTGAGCGTGCGGAGGAAGGCCGCGTCCCCAGCCCCCAGGAGGACGCCGTCCAAGGCGAAGACGACGCCGCCAATAATGACGAGGAAGGTCATAACCCACCAGGGGCCGGAGATGACCTCTAGGACCTCCGGGCTCGTGGTAAAAATCCGTGGGATAAAAGCGGAGCCAAGGCCCAGTACCGCTGCCAGCGCGAGGGAGAAGGACGTCGAGTAGAGCGTTACCTTGGTTCCCACCGTGCGGGCATAGCGCGCTGATCCCGCTCCCAATGCCGCGCCGGTCAAGGCTTGGGCAGCGATCGCGAGGGAATCCAGAACGAGGGACAGGAAATTCCACATCTGCATCATGATTTGATGCGCGGCGAGCTGCGCCGTGCCGATACGCGAGGCCACGGCCGCCGCTGACAGAAACGCCACTTGGAAGCTCAGCGAACGCACAATGAGGTCACGTCCCAGCACTAGCTGCCGACGAACCACGCTCCACCGAATCTCCCACGAGCCGGTATGCTCGCGACGCAGCTCCGCTACAAAGAACGCCGCGATAATCCCCATCCCCAGCACCGTGGCCAGGGCGGAACCTGCAAGCCCCCACACATGCACGAAAATAGGCACCGCGATGGCGCCGGGAACCATACCTGCCAGGGTGAAGTAGAGGGGCTTGCGGGTGTTTTGAACACCTCGCATCCAGCCGTTGCCGGCCATGTTGATGAGGGTAAAAGGAATGGCGACGGCCGCAATCCGCAACCACTGTGCGGTCCCCCGCGCTGTATCCGGGTTACCCGTCAACCAGGTGGCAAAGACCCCGACGAAGAGCCACATAATGACGGCGAGCACCATCCCAACGCCCACGGCAACCCACGTTGCCTGCACCCCCTCGGCGACGGCCTCCTCGCGCTTCCCCGCGCCGAACAGCCGTGACGCACGCGCGGTCGTGCCATAAGACAGAAAGGTTAATTGGGTGGTAACCACCGAATGGAGCGTGGCCGCTGCGCCAAGCGAGGCCAAATCCTCCGCCCCCAAACGGCCGACGACCGCAGTATCCAGCAATAAATACAACGGCATGGCCGCCAGAACGCCCAGAGCAGGAAGGGCGAGGCGGAAGACCTCAGCGGCAGAAACCTTCACTGGTTGCTCCGAAACCATCTAGGACAACGCACCTACCAGCTGCGCGATAACCTCCTCGGGGTTTCCATGCGCGGTATAACCTGCAGCCGGAATATGCCCGCCGCCGCCAAAGGTGAGGGCCACTTCCGCACAGTTGACGGCGGAGGAACGCAGGGACACCGCCCACACATCAGGCGCTTGCTCCTTGAAGACCACGCCGATGTCAGTGCCCTTCAAGGCTCGGACATAATCGACGAAAGATTCAATCGCGGAATCGGCGTGGGAGCTGACCTCCTCATGCGGGACGAAGAGAACAGCGAGGCGGTGCTCCCCTGCTTCCTCAATCCTGAGGCCTGAGAGCACGCGTCCAATCATCTGCAGGTCATCGGCCGTGCTGGAATCCATGAGTTCCAACGCTATCTGCTTGGTATCGAGACCATAGAGCATCAGGCGCGCAGCGATATCATGCATCGCTGGGCGGCCCCACCGGAAGTTACCGGTATCGGTGACTAGGCCCGCGTACAGGCAGTGCGCGATGACGCGATCGATCTGGATGGACAGCCTATCCAGGATGTCCAGGAGCACCACCGTGGTGGACTCGCATACCGGATCCACGACATTGATGGCTCCGAAGCCATCGTTGGAGGCGTGGTGGTCGATGCACAGGACGCGGCCCACGGCGGCCATTTCTTCGATTTCCTGGGCCACCGAACCCGTCCTATCTATCGAGCCGCAGTCCACAGTGACATAGAGGTCATAACCTTGTGGAAGCTCATCCACCAACTCAATCTCATCCACCGTGGGGATGGAAAACAGGTTGGCTGAAATATCACGGCGTTGGCCAATCACGGTGCGGGTCTGCTTCCCGCGCTGGCGAAGTGCCAGGGTAAGGGCGGCTGCCGAGCCGACGGCGTCGGCGTCTGGGCGCAAATGCGTGATGATGCAAATGCTGCTGGCTTGCACCAGTGCATCCACTGCGGCTTCGTAGTTGGTTCGCGACACTTAGTCCTCTTCCTCGTCCGAGGTCTTGTACGGGTTCGCGTCGCCTGCGGGCTGTGCACCTTCCTTCAGCTTGGCTAGCTCCGCATCGCGGGCACGGGCGCGGGCGAGCAGCTCCTCCATGTGCGCGGAGGCCTCGGGGACAGTATCGAGCTCGAAGGACAGCGTCGGCGTAAAACGAACGGAGAGCTCATCACCCACAATCTTGCGCAATTGCCCCTTAGCCCTGGTGAGGGCTTCGGCTGCCTGGTCATAATCAGGCTCGGTCTCGATATCCGTACCACGCACTGTGTAGAACACGGTGGCGTCGTGGAGATCACCCGTGACCCGGGCATCCGTGATTGTCACCAGCTCAAGGCGGCGATCCTTAATTTGGCGCTCAATTGCACTGGCGACGATTGTCTGAATGCGCTTTGCCATGCGTGCGGCGCGGGCGTGATCAACCATGGTGAAGCTCCTTTACGTACGGTTACTGGCAACTAGTCTAGGATACCGATTCTGCACCTTTCGGCCGAAATGAGGAAAGCCCAGCCAGAATCTTTCCTGGCTGGGCTTCACTGCCTGAGGTTTCTTGCGCTTAGTCGCGCGGGACCTCGACCTCTTCGTAGGCCTGGATGATATCGCCTACCTGAATATCCGGATAGGACAGAACCATACCGCACTCGTAGCCGGCGTTGATCTCGTTTGCGTCATCCTTCTCGTGGCGCAGGGACTCGATCTTGGCATCGGAGGTAATGACGTTTCCGTCGCGGACCAGGCGCACCTTGCCATTGCGCTTGACCTTGCCCTCCGTGACCATACAACCGGCGATGGTGCCGACGGCGGAGGACTTGAACAGCGCGCGGATCTCTGCCGCACCGGTGTCGCGCTCCTCGTAGATAGGCTTGAGCATGCCCTTCAGCGCTGCCTCAACCTCTTCGATGGCGCGGTAAATCACCGTGTAGTAGCGGATATCGACGCCCTCAGCGTTGGCTTCCTCGGTGGCCTTGCCTTCAGCGCGAACGTTGAAGGCGATGATGATGGCGTCCGAAGCGGCAGCCAGGGAGACGTTGGTCTGCGTCACCGCGCCCACACCACGGTCGATGATGTTGAGCTGTACCTCGTCGTCGACCTCGATGTCCAACAGGGCATCTTCGAGCGCTTCCACGGAACCTGCGTTGTCGCCCTTGAGGATGAGGTTGAGCGTCGAGGTTTCCTTGAGCACTGCATCCAGATCCTCGAGGGAGACGCGCTTGCGAGCCTTTGCCTGCAGAGCAGAACGCTTGCGAGCATCGCGCTGTGCGGCAATCTGGCGTGCCACGCGGTCATCCTCAACAACCAGGAGGTTGTCGCCGGCGCCAGGAACACCATTAAGACCCTGCACCTGGACCGGGCGGGACGGGCCTGCCTCTTCCACGTCGTTGCCGAACTCATCGAGCATGCGGCGCACACGTCCGTGTGCGTCACCAACCACGATGGAATCACCAATACGCAGCGTACCGCGCTGGATGATGACCGTAGCCACCGGACCGCGGCCGCGGTCGAGGTGGGCCTCGATGGCAGAACCCTGCGCATCCATGTCCGGGTTAGCGGTGAGCTCCAAGGCAGCGTCCGCCGTCAGGATGACGGCTTCGAGCAGATCATCAATGTTGATGTTGTTCTTCGCGGAGATATCCACGAACATCGTGTCGCCACCGTACTCTTCCGGAACCAGTCCGTACTCAGTGAGCTGACCACGGATCTTGTCCGGGGAAGCCTCCGGCTTATCAATCTTGTTGACCGCGACAACCACAGGGATGTCTGCTGCCTTCGCGTGGTTGATTGCCTCGATGGTCTGCGGCATCACGCCGTCATCGGCGGCAACCACCAGGATGGCCAAGTCGGTGGACTTAGCACCGCGAGCACGCATGGCGGTGAAGGCCTCGTGACCCGGGGTATCCAGGAAGGTGATGGTGCGAGGACCATCCTCGAGGTCCACCGTGGTTTGGTAGGCGCCGATTCCCTGGGTAATGCCACCGGCCTCGCCGGCACCCTCGTTGGTCTTACGAATGGTGTCAAGAAGGCGAGTCTTACCGTGGTCAACGTGACCCATCACGGTCACAACTGGCGGGCGCTTCTCAAGTGCCTCTTCGCCACCCTCGTCCTCGCCGAACTGCAGGTCGAAGGACTCGAGCAGCTCGCGGTCCTCATCCTCAGGGGAGACGACCTGGACCTCGTAGTTAATCTCCGAACCCAGCAGCTGCAGGGTGTCTTCGGAGACAGAAGCCGTAGCAGTCACCATCTCACCGAGGTTGAACAGTGCCTGCACCAATGCTGCAGGATCTGCACCAATCTTCTCAGCGAAGTCAGCCAGGGAAGCACCGCGACGCAGGCGTACGACCTTACCGCCGCCGTCAGGCAGACGTACGCCGCCTACCTCATGCTTCTGCTGCTCTTCAAACTCATGGCGCTTCTGACGCTTCGACTTCTTTCCGCGACGCGGTGCGCCACCCGGACGGCCGAATGCACCGGCGGTGCCACCGCGACGACCGCCGCGTCCACGGAAACCACCGTGGCCAGGACCGCCGTGGCCGGGCCCGCCACCGCGGCCGCCGCGACCACGACCACCGCCGCCGCTACCAGCGGCCTTCGACGGCATGCTGGCCGGGTTCGGGTGCGAAGGCATCATTGCCGGCGAAGGACGACGTCCTCCGCTGCGGTTGCCATCGCCCTGCGGGCGTGCGCCGCCCTTGCCGCCACGGTTATCACCGGGCTTGCCAGCGGAGCGCTGTCCCTTGGTACCGCCTGGGCGAGGTCCGGGGCTCGGACGATCGCTGGAGCTACCCGTGGAGAACGGGTTGTTGGCCACGCGGCGGGTGCCGCCAGGCTTCGGCATGCTGCGCGGAGTGACAGCGCGCTCGCCGCCCTTCTCGTTGTTCTTGCGCTGTGCCCCAGGCTTCGGTGCGCCACTGGGCTTTGGCGTGGCGCCCGGCTTCGGGGCGCCACCCGGCTTCGGGGCAGCACCGGGCTTAGGGGCGGCGCTTGGCTTCGGGCCTGGCTTTGCTGCAGCGGCAGGCTTCTTCTCTGCCGGCTTCTTGGCAGCAGAAGCTGGGGTGGCTGCCGGCGCGTTCTTCTCCGCGGCCTTGTCCTCGCCACCCTTAGCTTCGTAGTGTGCGCGCATCTTCTTGATCACCGGGGGTTCGATGGTCGAGGATGCGGTCTTGACGAACTCGCCTTGTTCCTTCAGCGTGGCGAGTAGTTCCTTGCTGGTTACGCCGAGCTGCTTTGCCAACTCGTGTACACGTAGCTTTCCGGGCACTTGTCTCCTCTTTAATCTTTCTAGGAGCCAAGGCCGCGGAATACGGCCTGACCCCTAGTTAATGGCTATGGACTTTCATCGCTGATGCTGCTTCATGGTTGTGCGCTCATCAGTGTTCGGTCTTCCTTTTTAACTCTGGGTCGCACGGGCTGTTGCCCGCCGACTGCACCTGCTGCCTGGCAGCGAGGTACTCACGTACGTGACCTGTGTCCACGTCTGTGGACAATCGGAGCGCGCGCCTGAAGGCACGGGTTCGCTCCGCCAGCTCTACTGCTTCCAGATCAGGCCTTATCCACGCTCCCCTTCCAGGAAGGCGGCGGCCGGGATCCGGAACGACACGGCGCCCTGAGGGATCGCCCTTATCGGCGACAACCCTCAGCAGTTCCGTGTCGGGATGCTTTTGGCGCGTAGCGATACAGGTGCGGAGACGCTGTCCTTGAGACATCCAACTCCTTAGGTCATATCGCTACTGCTGCTACGCCACAGCATTCCTGCATGTGGGCCGTTGTCTAGTCTACGCGAAAATAGGCCAAACCTTTAATTCCACCGTAGGCTGCTCGGAAAGCTAGTCCCGAGCGGCATCGGAGTGAATATCAATCTTCCATCCGGTCAGGCGAGCTGCGAGGCGAGCGTTCTGGCCTTCCTTGCCGATAGCGAGCGAGAGCTGGTAATCCGGCACGGTGACCTTGGCCACCTGCGCTTCCTCGTCGAGGATTTCTACGCGCACGACCTTCGACGGGGCGAGAGCATTGCCCACGTACACGGCTGGGTCTTCGTTGAAATCAATGATGTCAATCTTCTCACCACCGAGTTCACGCATCACGTTGCTGACGCGGGAGCCCTTCGGGCCGATACACGCACCCTTGGCGTTGAGGCCCTTGGCGTGGCCGCGAACGGAGATCTTGGAGCGGTGGCCAGCCTCGCGAGCGATGGCGATAATCTCGACCGCACCGTCGGCGACCTCCGGAACCTCCAGCTCAAAGAGTCCGCGAACCAACTCCGGGTGAGTGCGCGACAACGTGATCTGCACCTTGGCACCGTTACGGTTCACACCCACGACATAGGCCTTGACGCGGTCACCGTGCTCCAGCTTCTCCCCCGGCAGCTGCTCAGCAGGCAACAGGAAAGCATCCTGGGAATCGTGTTCGGTGCCCAATTGCACCACAACGACGCCGCGCTTGTTGGCGTGGATATCGCGCTGGACGACGCCCGACACCACCGTTCCGGTCAGCTCAGAATAGGAATCATAGGTTCGCTCAGCCTCGTTCTCGCGCAACTTGCGCAGGATGGCATCGCGGACCGCCTGCGCGCCGATGCGCCCAAAGTTGTCCGGGGTGTCATCGTACTCGCTGATAACCTCTCCGGTCTCCGGATCACTTTCGGTCACGATGACAGTGACGGCGCCGCTGTCGGCGTCAATGTCTACGCGCGACTTCGTGCCTTCCGCCTTTGTCTCAGCGGATTCCGCACGGTGGTCCAGGTAGGAATACAAAAGGGCACCCGCGATAGCTTCGAGCAAGTCCTTCACGGGGACGCCGCGCTCGCGCTGAATCGTACGGAGTGCCTCTAGGTCAATATTCACTTGTTAGTCCTCTCGGGTTGCCGAGTTCTGCTCGGCGAAGTCGAACGTCTGCATAGCCGCCTCCAGCTCCATTGCTGAAGGTTGAGCAAATTCAATTTCTACCACTGCACGGCTTAGGTTTTCCAATCGTTCGATCTGATAGCGCACCTCCTTCTTCACCGTCGTGATAAGCGCCACGGATTCTTCATCCTCGGACAGGGCACCGATACGGGCGACGCGGGTGGTGCCAGGCTCCTCGGCCAGCGCATAGCCAACGAGCCTTCCTTGGTTGCGGCGCCAATGGCGCGGGGCGCTGAGCGGAAAGTCCACTCCTGGCGTGGATACCTCTAGGGTGTAGCCGGCACCGAAGTTGAGGGTGCCCGCTTCTTCCTGAGCGTCAAAGAGCGCAGAGATCTCCTGCGAGAGCTCCTCGATAAGATCGGAGCTCGGGCGCTCATCGCCATCGATGCGGATGATGACCTGAGACTTCTTACCAGCTCGCGTGGTCTTCACATCTTCGATGTCGAGGCCGCGTGCGGCGGCGACAGGCTGCAGAATTTCGGTTAGTTGCGCGGGTGTTGGGAATGCCATGCGCTCTAGACTAGGTCACACGGGTAGGGTCTATCGCGTGAACCGCCGAGTAGTTATCCCCACCCTGCTTGCTTGCGTTGCCCCCTGGCTGGGCGGCTGCCAAGCCACCGACGCGATCGTGGATTATTTTGGCCCCCACGCAGACCCCTCCCTCACGTCGCTTGCTCAATCCGCCAGCGCGGATGCTCTCGCCTTGGAAGAGATTGATGCGGATGCCGCTGCCCTGCGCGCGCAGCACGCAGACGAGCTTTACTCCGAAATTGAGCGCCTCTGCGGCCGCGACGAGGAAGGACACGTTCCGCGCTCCTGCGAAGTGAATCGTGAGGGTGAAGCACACGAGGCCACTGATGCGGCTGCCGTGCTTGCCGCAGCTTCTTCATCGACTGAAGAGCAGCTTGACGCGGTCTCCCCGGAATCTCGGCCCCTGCTCGTCGCCCAAGCCATCGCAATGGAGGCCCGCTCCACCGATGAACCGGGCGCTGTGCCGGACCTGACGGAGGATGACGCTGACCTCGCCACCAAACTCTTGGACTGGGAATACCAGCAGGTGTATGCGTTGGACTTTGCTCGTTCCTATGTCACACCTGACGTCGAAGAGCTGGTTGATGAGCGCCTCGCTCTGCACGAGAACCGCGTCCTCGCGCTCCAAGAAGCAGTAGCCAAAATCGGACCAGTGCCACAGCCCGCAGCGGCCTACACCTCGTCCTCCGGTGAGCTGCCCGTAGACGCCGACTCAGCGCGCGCGTTCCTTGACTACGTCGCGCATAGTGACACGGTGACATGGACCTCCGCCGCCTCACAGGAGGTGCCTGACCAAGCGGCACCCAATGCTGAATGGCGAAGCTGGCTTATTTCTGTAGCCGCCCAATCTCACCGCATCAGTGCAGCTTAATTCCTCCCTCGCGGGCTCGATTTTCCTGAGCTACCGACGTTTGGCGTTCTTTTCGGCGTACAGCGACCAGGCATAGCGCATGACCGGAATCTGCAACGGCAGACGCACCGCGTGGTAGATCTTCTTGCCGGTTGATGCCTTGCCGCTTTCTAAGTCCCTGTAGGCCTGGTAGAAGTTCGCCGGCCACACGGCGGCGAGCAAAGCTAGGGCTGAAAGGCCGCCTGCAGGCCGCGTCGATGGGTTCGCCAGGAGTGCACCGGTCACCACTTCCCAGGCGCCAGAGGTTAAGTTGTAGAAGCGAGCCGACCCTGGAAGTTGTGGCGGGATGATGGACTCGAAGGGCTTCGGCTTAGCAAAATGCAGCACTCCCATGGCAGAGAGTGCTGCAGCCATTGAATATGTCAGTGCGGGGTTGTGAGAACTCATACCCGCGAGCCTACGCGCTTAACGCACCTAGCCGCGGATGAGCTCCGTTAAGGTGTCCACGATGGAATCTGCGGGGACCTCACGGGTCTCGCCGCCGCGGATGCGCAGCTCAATGATGCCATCGGCAAATGCGCGGCCCAAGATGGCAATGAACGGCATGCCCAGGAGCTCGGCATCCTTGAACTTCACGCCCGGGGAGACCTTGGGGCGGTCGTCGAAAAGCACCTCGACGCCCGCGCGGTCCAGGTCCTCCACCAGCTTCTGGCCCGCCTCCAAGGCAGCGGCATCCTTGTTGGCCACGGCCACGTGCACCTGGTACGGGGCCACAGCCACCGGCCAGTTGAGGCCCTTCTCGTCATGGCGCTGCTCCGCCAACACGGCGAGCATGCGCGTAACGCCAATGCCGTAGGAGCCCATGGTCGGCACGGCGCGCTTGCCGTTTTCGTCCAGAATCTGCACGTCGAAAGCCTCGGTGTACTTGCGGCCCAACTGGAAGATATGACCAAGTTCAATGCCGCGCTCCAGGGTCAGAGTGCCCTGACCATTCGGCGCCGGGTCACCCTCCTTGACCTCCGCGGCCTCAATAAATTCATCAACGGTGAAGTCACGGCCGGCAACGCAGCCCACCACGTGGCGGTTCGGGGCATCCGCGCCAGTAATCCACGACGAACCGGAAACTACGCGCGGGTCGGCATATACCTTCACGTCGTGAGCGTTAAGCGCACGTGGACCGACATAGCCCTTGACCAGGAAGTCGGTCTTCTTGAAGTCCTCATCGCTGGCAAGCTCGAACTCTGCCGGTTCAAGCGAAGCCTCCAGGCGCTTTTCATCCAGCTCGCGGTCACCCGGAATGAGGACGGCGGCGAGCTCCCATTCCTTCTCTTCCTCCGTGGCTGCGGGGGCGGCCACCTTGATCATCATGCACTTGAGGGTGTCCGCTGCGGTGACCTCGTGGCCGTCGACAGTAATGCCGGCGTCCTTAGCCCACTCCACCAGGGACTCAATGGTCTCGGCGTCCGGGGTTTCGTGCTCCTGTGCCTCCGGCAGACCGTCGAAGGGAATCTCCTCCGGCGCCTGGGTCACTACTGCTTCCACGTTGGCAGCGTAGTCTCCCTCCGTGGCGCGAACGAAGGTATCCTCACCCACCTCAGACACAGCGAGGAATTCCTCGGAGGCCGAGCCACCCATCGCACCAGAGGTGGCCTTGCAAATCGCGTAATCGATCTCCAGGCGGTCAAAAATGTTCTGGTAAGCCTTGCGGTGGCGGGCATAGGACTCATCGAGCCCCTCATCCGTCATGTCGAAGGAATAAGAATCCTTCATGGTGAACTCACGGCCGCGCAGCACGCCGGCGCGCGGACGCTCCTCATCGCGGTACTTCGTCTGGATCTGGTACAGCGTGACCGGGAAATCCTTGTAGGAGGAGTACATATCCTTCACCGCGGTGGTGAACATCTCCTCGTGGGTCGGGCCCAGCAGCATGTCCGCACCCTTGCGGTCCTTAAGACGGAACAGGTTATCGCCGTATTCCGTCCAGCGGTTCGACTCCTCATAAGGCTCGCGCGGCAGCAGCGCCGGGAAGAGCATCTCCTGGCCGCCGATGGCGTTCATCTCCTGACGGATAACGTCTTCAATCTTGCGCATGGCACGCAGCCCCAGTGGCAGCCAGGTGTATACACCCGGCGCGACGCGGCGCACATAACCTGCGCGGACGAGAAGCTTGTGGCTGGGGACTTCGGCATCAGCCGGATCCTCACGAAGAGTGCGGAGGAAAAGCTCAGATAGACGTGTAATCATGGTTGCTCAGTTTACATCGCTAGCATGTAGCCATGCTGATCATCCTCCCTCCTTCTGAGACCAAAGCACACGGCGGCAGCGGCGCGGCCCTCAACTGGGACGAGCTCTCTTTCCCCGCGCTGAACCCGATCCGCCAAGAAATCGCTGCGGAGTTGTCGTCCCTCGACGTCGATGAAGCGCTGGAGGTGCTCAAACTCTCTGAGAAACTACGTGGGGAAGCCGAGTCCAACCGCGAGTTGGCGTCCTCCCCCACCATGTCCGCGCTGGAGCGTTTCACCGGCGTGCTGTATGACGCTCTCGACGCCCCCACCCTCTCCCCGGCAGCGCGACGCTTCCTCGCCGTGGGCGATGCGTTATTTGGTCTGGTGCGCGCTGATGACCTCATCCCGCACTACCGACTTTCCGGCAGCACCAAGCTGGGCGGGAAGACTCTCAAGTCACGATGGGGTACAGCCATCACCGATGAGCTGCGTGCGCTAGTCGACGCTGACGAGTTCCTCATCGATATGCGCTCGGGCACCTACCAGCAACTGGGCAAGCTCAAGGACGCCGCCACCGTGCGCGTGGAGACAGTGCAAGAGGATGGCTCCCGGAAGGTGGTCTCTCACTTCAACAAGCACTACAAGGGGGAACTCGCTCGCGTACTCGCCCTCCAGGGCGATAATGTCTCCTCCCTCGAGGATGCCGCCCGCGTAGCCCAAGAGGCAGGCATGAGCACCGAACTGCGCGGCACCGAGCTGGTGCTCGTGGTCTGATTTATCTATTTATCAATTTATCTACGCCCGCCGATTTATCTATTTATCAGTTTATCTGGCTCAATCGAAGCGGGGCCATTCAAACCAATGGGCTATAGCGCAAACTATTGCGCTTGAGCTCGCACTCAGTGGCGATAGAGATGCCGGAGGCAATCTTTCCGTGCTCGCGGAGGCGGAACATGGCGTCCACGATGCGATCTCGCAAGCCCCACGGATCGATGGTGTTGATATAGACCTTGGTGCCGCCCTCAAAACCGGCCAGCGTGGACACGCGCAGCTTGATCATGACGCGCCACGGCTGCGGCAGATCCACGCTGGGTGGTCGGTGGTGCCATTCTTCATTGCAGGCCACCTCCGGCCCCACCGCGGCGTGCGCTGCATGGATAAGATCCGACATTCCGCGCACTTCCTCAGGGCTTTGTTCCCACGGTTCACAGCGCGGTGACTTGGAGAAAATTTCGAGCGTGGGATAGCGGTGACCGAATCCTGCGAAGAGCACCGCATAGTCATTTTCTGCTATGACGAGGTTGCGCTTTGCCGCATAGCCCACAGCCCAATCGTTGTACATGTTGGGGTGCGCCCGCAGAATCGCATTTTCCTGGTGAGCCGCCATGCCCAGGGCATCAATCGCAACGAGCTGCTTGTGCAGGTGGTCGAAGGACGCACCCGCCGGTGCCAGCCAGTTCTGAAATACGGCGACATAAGAGGCGTAGCGGTTACGTTGGTAGAGCTCGCGCGTCGATTCCGCAGTGAACGTTGTCAGCAAGAAGTGCTCATCGGGGCTCAGCGTGCCGGAGGAGGCTAGTTGGCTATCATCGACCGCCCCGTCCACGAAGTGCCGCGAGGAGATAATGACATCGTGTCCGCCGCCGAAGAAGCCATCAGCGAGGGCGAGCAGAGAATCGTCGTCCAGCGCGACATCCTTGCCCGCCGCCTTGAGCTTGGTGCGCACCACATTGAGTACGTGCAGGCGTCCGGCCTCGTCAGCCTCGTAGCTTTCCTTGTGACAAGCCAGGTCTGGGTCCATGGTGAAGCCATAGTTCTCGTGCCAGTAGTCATAAGACACGATTTCAAAAAGGTTAGGAACGCGGCGAAACAGCGGCTGGGAGTTATCCAGCTCGTGCGGAAGAAGGCCGCGCTGAATCTCCCCCGAGGCCAAGATGCGAGACTTTTCCGGCGGAGTATCCAACATGCGGCCTGAGCAAAAGGCACAGCTGTGCGTCAAGGCATCAGGGCCCAGCGGATGCGGATCCTTTGCTGCATGCGCAAGCGGACGGTTGCCGCGTCCTGGCACGGTCCACACCTCTGTCCCGGAGAAAGGGTTGACCTGTTTGACGGTCCCATCCGCCATGGTCTGGATAGGTTCAACGCGGCTAAAAAGTGCTTCGCTCATGCAGCCCAGCGTAGACCTCCCCGCCCGCCAGTGCGACTAGACTTAGGCCCCATGCAGCACCGATTCTTTGAAGTAGATGTCTTCGCCACTGGGCCGTTTACCGGTAATCCCCTCGCCGTGGTTGCGGATGCCGATGGTTTAAGCACCGAAGAGATGCAGCGTATCGCGCACTGGACCAATTTCTCTGAGACGACGTTCCTGTGCTCGCCTACAGATCCAGGCGCGGACTACCGCGTGCGAATCTTCACCCCGTACGAAGAGTTCCCCTTCGCAGGTCACCCCACGCTGGGCAGTGCGCGCGTCGCGGCGGAGCTATTAGGAAAGAGCGGGCCCCTGATTCAGGAATGCGGTGTCGGGTTAGTCACCGTGCGCCAAGACGAAGGCCGTTTCGCCTTCGCTACCCCGCCCTTGCTGCGCCACGGGGAGCTCAGTGAGGCTGAGCGCTCCGAAGCAGCCGCCGTACTCGGAATCGACGAAGAGAGCATCGTTGACTCCGGCTGGGTGGACAACGGGCCTGGCTGGCGCTTGGTCCAGCTCGAGTCTGCTGAAGCCGTGCGGAAGCTTCGCCCCACACCCACCCCGGGCGTCAAGGTCGGCGTGGTCGGCCTCACCGGGGATGTGGAACCGGCCTACGAGGTTCGCGCCATCACCGGGCAATTCGAGGACCCCGTCACAGGTTCTTTCAACGGCGGAGCGGCCCAGTTCCTCCGCGCCAAGGGCGTTGTACCTGCCCGCTATACCGCTGCACAGGGCAGTCAGGTAGGCCGCGATGGCCGCGTCTTTATCGACGATGACGGGGACGAGCTCTGGGTAGGCGGCAACGTCCACGTTCGCGTGCGCGGAACCCTGGGGTCCCGCGATGACTGAGCAGTCCCTGCCTTTTGAGCTGCACAATGACTTTGCCCAACGCTTGCCACAGATGGTCAGGGCAACCCGCGGGGAAGAACAGCCAGCACCACGAATCGTGGCGCTCAATGAGCACCTAGCCGCTAAGCTCGGCCTCGACCCAGACTGGCTGCGCAGCGAGGACGGAATAGAGTTCCTCCTCGGCCGCGGAGCAGTCACTCCCCACGCGATGGCCTATGCGGGCTTTCAATTCGGACAATATAACCCGGCAATGGGTGACGGCCGCGCCCTGCTCTTGGGCGAAGTCACCGGCCCCACCGCCTCTCACAACCCCTCGGGCCTGTGGGATCTGCATGCCAAGGGCACGGGGCTGACTCCCTACTCGCGTTATGGCTCTGATGGACGCGGCACGCTGCGCTCAATGTTGCGTGAGTATCTCTTTTCCGAGTCGATACACGCCCTAGGTGTGCCCACCACGCGCTCGCTGGCGGTCCTCGCCACTGGGCGCCCCATCCAGCGCCAAATGGTGGAAGAGGCAGGGGTCCTCGTGCGGGTGGCCGCAAGCCACATCCGTGTCGGATCCTTCCACTTTGCCGCGCACTCGCAGGTGCCCGGGCTACTCGAACAGCTCGCCGCCTACACCAGTGAACGCCACTACCCCGGCGCCGACTGCCAGGAGCTATTCACGCACGTCATGGAGGCACAAGCCGCGACGGTCGCCGGGTGGATGCAGCTGGGTTTTATTCACGGCGTGATGAACACCGATAACACCACGTTATCGGGCGAAACCATTGACTACGGCCCCTGCGCGTTCATGGAAAGCTATGACCCCAACACCTGGTTTAGCTCCATCGATACGCAGGGCCGCTACCGTTTTGGGCGCCAGCCCGACATGCTGGGATGGAACCTTGCGCGGTTGGCGGAGTCACTGCTGCCGCTTTTCGACGACTCCCCTGACATCGCCCTCACCTGGGCTCAAGAGGCTATCGATACCTTTGGCGAACGTTATGAGAGGGCCCGCCGCCGAGAGGCACAGCGTCGCCTGCAGATGCCCGACGAGCTTTTCCAGGAGTACAGCGCTGCCCTCGCAGAGGCCGCCCCGGACCTGACACAGGCCAACCGCAGCCTCGTCAACGCCGTGGCAGGCGAACCTGCGGCAGCCTATGAGAAGTTCGAGGATAGGAGTTTCGTTGATGCCTACTGCACAAGTGGCCCTGACATCAAGCTCCTAGACCAGACCGTACCGCGCGTGATTCCCCGGCCGCGGCTGGTCGAAAGCGCTCTGGGCGATGCCGAAGAGTTCGCCCGTCTCCTGCACGCCACCACGCATCCTTTTAATGCTGCGCCGGAGTATGAGCAGCCCGGCGGTACGGAAGGCTATCTCACCTTCTGCGGAACCTAGGAGCCTAAAGCGCAGAAACAGAAGGAAACACACCACCGCCCCGAGGTCTCCGTAGGAAAGGAAACGGAGTCTCGGGGCGGCGGTGCGTCTCTATCTTTCACTGCCACGCTCCCGGTCGGTTTCTCAGGCCGACCGCCCCGCGCGGCTGGGGTTCTCTCTATCTCTCTCGCATGCGCTCTCTCAAACGCACAACATCATTATGGGGCGTTGTCCTTGGTGAAGCGTTCCGGTGCACTGAACACTTCCTGCCAATTACTGAGAATAACCTGCGAGGCAAGCACCTACGAGCCGAAAGGAGAAACTACTTGGACTCAAGCTGCAGCGTCTTCTGCGTGTACTCCCACATCTCGTTGTAGAGCTTCTTGTCCTTGGAGAGCTTGGTGCCGTAGGACGGAATCATTTCCTGAATCTTATCGCCCCACTGGATCATGTGCTCACCGAAGCAGCGCTCCAGCAGCTCCACCATGATGGCCGGGGTGATGGAAGCACCCGGGGAAGCGCCGAGCAGGCCGGCGATGTTGCCCTCAGGGTTATTGATGAGGGTGGTACCGAACTCCAAGGAGCCGAACTGCGGTGCACCCGCCGGCTTAATCACCTGGACACGCTGGCCGGCGATGACAGTCTCCCAATCAGCCGGGTCAGCGCTCGGGACATATTCCTTCAGGGTTTCAACGCGCTTGTCGAAGTCCTTGAGGACCTCGGTCACCAGGTACTTGGTCAGACCAAACTCCTGTGCTGCCACGCCCAGGTAAGAGGTGATGTTGTCCGGACGGATGGACTTAAACAGGTCCAGGTAGGAGCCCTTCTTCAGGAACTTCGGGGACCAGCCACCGTAGGGGCCAAACAACAGGCCTTCTTCACCGTCGATGACACGGGTATCCAGGTGCGGCACGGACATCGGCGGAGCGCCCACAGCAGCCTTGCCATACACCTTGGCGTGGTGCTGCTTGACAAGTTCCGGGTTTTTGGAACGCAGCCACAGGCCCGAAACCGGGAAACCGGCGAAACCAGAAACCTCACGGACACCAGCCTTACGCAGCAGGTCGAGTGCGTAACCGCCGGCGCCTACGAAGACAAACTTGGCGTGGACAGCCTGGTAGTCACCGGTGTGGAGGTTCTTTGCCACCACGCGCCACTTGGATCCCTCACGCTTGATATCAACGACCTCGTGGCCATAACGGATCTCGGTACCGGCAGCCTTAGCGGCAGTGAAGAACTGCTTAGCCAGGGCACCAAAGTTGACGTCGGTGCCCGCCTCGGTCCAAGAGATAGCAACCTTCTGCGAGTTGAAGTCACGGCCCTGGGACATCAGGGGCAGCTTCTCCTGGAAGGTGGCGTCATCGTCGCTGAACTGCATGTTCGGGAACATGTGGTTATCCTTCAGCGCGTCGAAGCGGCGCTTCAGATAGTCCACCTGGATGGAGCCCTGCGCAAAGGACACATGCGGAACCGGGTTGATGAAGGCCTTCGGGTCCGTCAGGATGCCGTTGTCGAGCTGGTGGGACCAGAACTGGCGAGAAACCTGAAACTTCTCATTGATGTTCAAAGCCTTGGAGATATCAATGCGGCCATTTTTCTCCGGGGTGTAGTTCAGCTCGCACAGCGCGGAGTGGCCAGTACCGGCGTTGTTCCACGGCGAAGAGGACTCAAGGGCAGGTCCATCTAGGCGCTCGAAGACCATTTGGGTCCAGCTAGGCTCGAGCTCACGCAGCATGGCGCCGAGGGTGGCGCTCATAATACCTGCACCAATGAGTGCGACCTCAACCTCGTCTACTACTTGTGCTGTCTTCTTATCGGAGGACACTGTACTTATTACCTCTTTGAGTCGATATATTCGTTGTGGTCAAGTGCCCGGCGCATGTGGGTGCACAGGGCGCGGTGAGAAGCGCTCGACGATGCTAGGAAGCAAACCGGCATACAGACCTCCCCTGCGAGAGGTCCGTCAAGCATTGACTCCACCTTACGCCCCTCGCCGCAAAATAGGCATTCCTGGGAGAATAAATGCCCGAATCCGAGCCCATTACCCCATTCGTGGTGCAGGACATCTGCCGCTAGCGCTCCGCCCCGCCCGACGTACCTGGCTGCACGGCCTATTATGAGCTCCATGACATATGACGAACTCGAATGGACAGAAGATTTCCTCGGGCCCGATTTCCAAACCACCACCCTTGAACTCGGCGCCGACCCTGATGGCGAGGGCGATGTGTGCGCGACGCTCGTGCGCTACTGTCCCGACACGGATGCCCACGATGACCGCCCCGCCTTGGTGTGGGTCCATGGCATGACGGACTACTTCTTCCACGAACACGTAGCGCGCTATTTCTACGAGCTCGGCTATGCCTTTTATGCTCTCGACTTGCGCAAGTGCGGGCGCTCCCGGAGGAACGGCCAAACCTGGCATTACATCAGCGATATGAAGTATTACGACGCCGACCTCAACGCGGCTCTCGACGCCCTCCCCAACCAGCGTGTCGTCATCATGGGCCACTCCACCGCGGGCACCATCATCGCACTCTGGCTTGATCGCCTTCGCCGCCAGGACCACGAACGCTTCAACCGCATCTCCGGTGTCGTCTTCAACAGCCCCTGGTTGGCCATGATGGGAATGGCGGATAAAACTTATGAGCTGCTCAAGCACGTCATCTATGCCGGGGCTGCCATCGCCCCAAAGTTCCCGATTCCCGGAGGCGATCTCACCGCCTACGGGGAATCTATCCATTCCAAAGAGAAGGGTGACTGGGATTTCGACCGTCGCTTCAAGCCGCTGGGCGGGCATCCGAAATACCTGGGTTGGGTAGCAGCGGTCTTCCATGGCTTCGACGCGATCCATTCCGGCCGCATCGACATGGGACTCCCGCTGCTGACCATGACTTCAGGGCGTTCCGAGCTCAATCAGCCCTATAGCGAATCCTCTAACACCGCCGATGTTGTCGTGGACGTACGCCAAAGCCAGCGATGGGCCAAGGAGCTCAGCGCTCGCTATACGCTCCACGTTGTAAATAATGGGCGCCACGATCTCTTTCTTTCCCGCCCCGAACCGCTGCAGGAAGCCCTCTCCACCACCGCGGAATGGCTGCGCACCGTGGTCCCAATTGAGACGGTTTAGACTCGCTCACCTCGCGCTTTTCAACCTGCACGAGTTGCGGCTAGGCAGCCCCTAGAATGGTCGGCATGACTTCCGCACAGCACTTTGACCTCGTCATCATCGGCACCGGGTCGGGAAATTCAATCCCCTCCCCCGAGTTCGACGATAAATCCATCGCCATCATCGAAAAGGGAACCTTCGGCGGAACCTGTCTCAACGTGGGCTGCATCCCGACGAAGATGTACGTCTACGCTGCCGACGTTGCACTCGCCGCGCGCGAGGCAACCCGCCTTGGACTCAGCGCCCACGTGGATGCTGTGGACTGGGAGGGCATTGTCGAGCGCGTATTCCACAACCGCATTGATCAGATAGCCCGCGGCGGCGAAGAGTACCGCCGTGGCGAGGAAACGCCCAATATTACAGTCTTTGATCAGCACGCTCGGTTCATCGGACCGAAAACCCTGCAGGCCGGCGACGACATCATCACCGGCGACAATATAGTTATTGCTACCGGATCACGCCCTGTACTGCCCGAACCTTATGCCAGCTCTTCCGTGCCAATCCACACCAACGAGGACATCATGCGGCTTGAGAAGCAGCCGCGCAGCCTCATCGTGGTCGGTGGCGGCTACATCGCCATGGAATTTGCCCACGTCTTCGACGGCCTGGGCACCGAAGTAACCGTGGTCAACCGCTCGGAGAAGCTCCTCCGTTTCCTCGACGAAGACTTAAGCTCCCGTTTCAACGACATCGCACGCAAGCGTTTCGACGTCCGCATTGGCACCGCCACAGCACTAGAGGAAACCGCAGACGGTGTACGCCTAACCTTGGATAGCGGTGATGTCGTGGAGGCAGAAGCCATCCTCGTGGCCACCGGCCGCCAACCCAATGGCGATCAGATGGATCTTTCTAACAGCGGCATTGAAATGCACGAGGACGGGCGCATCAAGGTCGACGAGTTTGGTCGCACCACCTGCGAGGGTGTGTGGGCTCTCGGCGATGTCTCCTCCCCCTACATGCTCAAGCACGTAGCCAATGCGGAGCAACGGGCGGTACAGCACAACCTGTTGCACACAGACGATCTCCAGCCAATGCCGCATGAGCACGTCCCCGCGGCCGTCTTCACCCACCCACAAATTGCAACGGTGGGACTTACTGAGGCACAAGCCCGCGAGAAGGGCTATGACGTCACGGTGAAGGTGCAGAACTTTGGCGACGTTGCCTATGGCTGGGCTATGGAAGACACAACGGGCATCTGCAAGCTCGTCGCTGATCGGGCCACCGGCAAGCTCCTCGGCGCCCACCTAATGGGCCCACAAGCGTCCACTCTTATCCAGCAGTTGATCACTGCGATGACCTATGAGCTTGATATGCGCGAGTTTGCCCGCTCTCAATATTGGATCCACCCGGCGCTGCCAGAAGTAGTGGAAAACGCAGTTTTGGGACTAGAGTGGCAGGAGTAAAAGTTACATTTCAAAGTGTGATGTTTTTCACATTTCCATCACATTAAATTCTTTAAACCGCTGGATGCCACTACAGACAACACTTTACGTCACTAACATCTGCCAGCAACCTTTCAGAATTTCACCTATTTCGGGGGTGGTAGACCCCGGGACTTAAAAGAAGGCTCAAACTGACGTGCATTTTGCCTGACCGTTGGCTACTTTAGTTACGGACACCGGAAAGAGTCGGTAGCTTCTACCGACTCGGTGTGTTTTGGGGATACCAAACTAATCCCTATCCCTGTAAATCAAGACCTTCCGTCTCGGGGTCTTGCACGTACGACACTAAGGACTTTTGATATGCGTATCCGCAATGCAGCTATCGCCGGCGTAACCGCTCTCGCCGTTGCCTTCGGCGGCACCACCGTCGCTTCCGCCGCTGACAACGTTGAGCAGGGCAACCACACCGTTCCCGTTAAGGATCACGGCCCGTCCAAGACCGCTCCGGACGGCGAAGCCGACACGACCCCAGAGGATTACAAGCCTTCCCTGTCCTCCAAGATCGGCCAGCAGCTTGAGGGCGACAAGGCAGCTAACGGCGTTGCCATCTTCGGCTCCTCCAAGGACTTCTCCGGCCAGCCGGCATGGGCAAAGGTCTTCTACGGCGTAACCGTTTTTGCTGGCCTCGGCGCTCTGCTCGGCACCATCATCGGCCCCGTATACAACTTCTTCGTACACGGCCCGTCCCTCTAAGCAACAGCCACACGGCTTCACCAAAACTTCCGAAAGGTAATTTTCACAATGCGTAACTTCCGCACCGCAGCCGTTGCTGCTGCTACCGCTGTCACCGTAGCGTTCGGCGGCACCGCCGTTGCCTCCGCAGAGACCAACAACAACGAGGGCACCTCTTCCTTCTCCTCTTCCTCCAGCTCCCTGACTCAGCTGGGCAAGAAGTGGGGCGCATGGGAAGAGGGCGAGGACGGCAAGCCTGTCGTTACCCCTGACAACCAGGTCACCGGCGAGGACATGTTCGGCACCGAGACCTCCGACAAAATTCCGGACTGGGCTTCCTACTGGAAGAAGGGCACCATCGCCCTGGGCATCTCCTCCGTTATCGGCGCTGTCATTGGCGCCTACAACTACGCTGTTTACAACGGCATCATCCCGGCACACGTGCTGGACCCGATCTTCCGCCGCTAATTAAGTTGCGGGCGTGCTGACTTACTCAGCACGCTTAATCAGCGCCCATTTCTCTTTAAGGGGATGGGCGCTTTTGCATGCCATGCCACCATCGCGACAGCGGGAGACTTCGTGCCGCCTACGTTTTTCGCTTCGCGCGCTCCCCTTCGGAAGAACTAAGCCCTCCGCCTCACCGTGACTACACGGGAAGCGGAGGGCGTTGTTTTCTTCTTTGGAAGTGTTTAAGCGCTCGGCGCTTAAACGTCGGCGCTTAAACGCTAGGCCTCATCTGGCAAGGTGAGGATCTCGTTGCCATCATCGGTGATGACGATGGTGTGCTCGAACTGGGCTGTGAACTTTCCATCGGTGTTCTGGACGGTCCAACCGTTATCCCAAATCTCATAGTCCAGCGAGCCCAGGTTAATCATCGGCTCGATGGTCAAGGTCATTCCAGGCTCGAGGATGTCACGGTAGGTCATGGAATCGTAGTGCAGCACAACCAGCCCGTTGTGGAAGGTGGGGCCTACGCCGTGGCCCGTGAAGTCAGTGACCACGTTGTAGCCAAAACGGTGAGCATAAGACTCAATGACGCGTCCGATGACGTTAATCTCACGGCCGGGCTTTGCTGCCTTAATGCCGCGCATCATCGCTTCCTTGGTGCGCTCCACCAGCAGCTTGTGTTCCTCGGTGACGTTACCCGCGAGGAATGTAGCGTTCGTATCGCCGTGGACACCATTCTTGAACGCTGTGACGTCAATATTGACGATGTCACCGTCCTCAATCACCGTGGTATCCGGAATGCCGTGGCAGACAATCTCGTTGAGGGAGACGCAGCAGGATTTCGGAAAACCCAGGTATCCCAGCGTCGACGGGTATGCGCCGTGGTCACACATGTACTCGTGCGCAACGCGGTCAATCTCATCCGTGGTGACACCGGGCGCCACAGCCTTTCCCGCCTCCTGAAGGGCGTTGGCAGCAATCCGGGAGGCCTCACGCATGGCCTCAATAACCTCCGGGGTCTGCACGAATGGCTCGCCCTGAGCTTCCTGAACCGTGTCCTTCCACACGTACTCGGGGCGCTCAATATCCTTCGGTACCTTGCGGATTGGGGTATCTTTTTCTTGTTTCAGCATCGCGCGCTTAGTCATAACTACTCATGGTAGCCCTCTTGCCCAGCACCCGACAAAGAGCACCAACGACGCCCTAACGAGCGCGCCTTACTGTTCTTGTGCGGGAGGAACCTCGCCGTGGCCTTCCGCGCGTAGGGCGTCCAGACGCTGCAAGAAATTATCAGTGATGCTGACCGAAATCGTCGAGCCACCGCCCAAGACGACGAGTGTTGCGAAAGCAATGTCATCATCCCGGAATCCGGTGAACCAGGCGTGCGAGCCGCCGTTGATTTCCGCCTCACCAGTCTTGCCGTAGACAGTCCCCTGGGCCTGCATTCCTGCGGCGGTACCGCTCGCCACTACCTGGCGCATCATGTCACGCACTTGAGCCAAGGTTTCCTCGCTAGGCGCGGGGACCTCCTCCGAAACCTTGGTTTCGCGTGACTCAATGAGCGTCGGCGTCGGGGTCTTGCCTGCCGCAACTGTCGAAGAGACAAGCGCCATGCCAAAGGGAGACACAAGGTCCAGGCCCTGACCATAGCCAGCTTCCGTGCGCTCCAGAGGAGTCTCACCCTCGGGGACGGAGCCGGTGAGCGTCGACAGTCCCGGTACCTCATAGTCGATGCCCAGGCCATATTGCTTGCCCACGTCGCGCAGCTCTCCCTTCGGAAGGTCCGTCGAAATCTGCGCGAAAGTGGTGTTACAGGATTGCGCGAAGGCTTGGCGCAGCGGCACCGAGCCCAGGGAAAAGCCGTTGTAGTTGGTCACGGTTCGCCCATACAGGTCCATGGTTCCGGGGCACGGCACGATGGAGTCTGGCGAAAGGCCTTGCTTGTCGACGCCCGCCGAAGCCGTAATGATCTTAAACACCGAACCGGGAGGGAACTGGCCTTGGAGGGCAATATCACCCTTCTTATCTGCCTCCGGGGTTTGGGCCACGGCAAGAATCTCGCCCGTCGAAGGGCGCATGGCCACGATCATGGCCTCGTACTCGGGGCGCAGATTGACCGCTTCCTGAGCGGCACGCTGGACGTCATAGTCCAGCGAAACTTTGACGGAAGGGGCTGCCTCGGGTTCGTGATACTCGACGTCGGAAAGCGCGGCGCCGTGCTCGTTGACTACCGAGACGGACCAACCATTCTTGCCGTCTACGTCTTCGGAGACCAGAGAACGCACGCGGGCGAGGATATCTGGGGCCAAACCAGTATCGCGCGTAATGAGCGCCGGTTCCTCGTTAAAGCGAATCCCCTTCTGGTTCTCCAGGACTGGGCGCAGCCGCGCTGCCTGAGCCTCATTGAGCATGGTGACCGAATAAGCGCCATCAACCTCTTCAAGATTCTTGGCAAGCTCTCCGGAATCAATTTCGGGGAAGGAATCATCCTCCCGGTGCGCCTGGCTCAGCGCGCCGGATACTTTCGCGGCGACGGGGCGGGGATCGTCGACGGCGTCGGTGTCGACGACGAGCCGGTATTGCAAGCCCGGAGACATGAGTTCCACCCCATCGGAGGAGACCACACCAGCGCGTTTAGGCGCTATCGATCGCAGCTCAAGGTGCTGGTGCGCACCGAGGTCGGGGTGGATAATGCTGGGCTGCCAGCGCACGGTCCAGTCCTTATCCTTGCGCGTCAAGGCCATGGACGTGTCATAGCGCAAGGAACGATTGCGCGGCAGGGTCCACGTCACTGAATAGTGCGCGGTCGCCTTGGCTTCCTCTTGCTCAACGTCGGTCAATTCAACGTCGAGACCCTCTGCTTGCAGGCCCGCGAAGGTTGCGTCGAGGGTGTTCGTGGCCGTGGTGCTGTCATCAACGAGCTGTGTTAGGTCCTCATTGTTGCGGGTTTCCATGTCTTCTAGGAATTGCTCGGCAACTGGGCGTGCGGACACCGGCTTGGGGGTGCATCCCACCAAAGACGACGCCGCGATGCTTGCCGCACCGAGCAGCGCCACGAACTTCTTCATGGTTGGGCAGCGTAGCAGCCGAGGGCGGCCCGACGGCCGCCCCACACCGCAGATGGGCTACTTGGTAACGCGGACCTCAGCCTTGGCGCCTTCGACGGCTTCCAGGCCCTGCTCTTCTGCCAGACGCATTGCCTCTTCGATGAGCGTTTCCACAATCTTGGATTCTGGAACGGTCTTGATGACCTCACCCTTGACGAAGATCTGGCCCTTACCGTTACCGGAAGCTACGCCAAGGTCAGCATCGCGGGCTTCGCCCGGACCGTTCACCACGCAGCCCATGACGGCCACGCGCAGCGGGAATTCCATACCGTCAAGGCCCTCGGTGACCTCGTTGGCCAGCTTGTACACGTCCACCTGCGCGCGACCACAGGACGGGCAGGAGACAATCTCCAGCTTGCGCGGGCGCAAGTTAAGCGACTGCAGAATCTGGTCACCAACCTTGATCTCTTCGACCGGGTCCGCGGACAAAGACACGCGGATGGTGTCACCGATACCTTCGGCAAGCAGGGCACCGAAAGCGACCGAAGACTTGATGGTGCCCTGGAATGCGGGGCCGGCCTCGGTAACGCCGAGGTGCAGCGGGTAGTCGCACTGAGCGGCGAGCTGGCGGTAGGCCTCCACCATGACGACCGGGTCATTGTGCTTCACGGAAATGGCGATATCGCCATAACCGTGCTCCTCAAAGAGGCCAGCCTCCCACAGTGCGGATTCAACAAGAGCCTCCGGGGTGGCCTTGCCGTACTTCTCCATGATGCGCTTGTCTAGGGAGCCTGCGTTAACGCCAATGCGAATCGGGATGCCGGCATCACCAGCCGCCTTCGCGACCTCTTTAACGCGGCCATCAAATTCCTTGATGTTGCCCGGGTTGACGCGCACGGCAGCGCAGCCGGCATCGATGGCGGCAAAGATGTACTTGGGCTGGAAGTGGATATCGGCGATCACCGGGATCGGAGACTTCTGCGCAATCGCCGGCAAAGCCTCCGCGTCCACCGTCTTTGGGCAGGCAACGCGAACGATGTCGCAGCCGCTCGCGGTCAGCTGTGCAATCTGCTGAAGGGTGGCATTGACGTCATGCGTCTTCGTCGTGGTCATCGACTGCACGGAGATGGGGTGGTCAGAGCCCACGCCCACCTGGCCAACCATGAGCTGACGCGTCTTGCGGCGCGGCGCCAAGGTAGGAGGTGGGCCGTCGGGGATACCAAGACCGATAGGGGTCGACATGTGTGCTCCTTGCTAATTGGGTTTTAACGCCCCCACTCTAGCACCGCACACCGCAGCTGGATCACTAGCCAAATAGCCGAATTGGGTTGACCACGTCCGCAATCATGATGAGCGCACCCACCGCCATGAGGATGAAGGCCAGCACATAAGTCACCGGCATCAGCTTGGTGTAATCCGCCGGCCCCTTCGGTTCCTTTCCGAGGAGGCGACGCAGGGCGTCACGAATCTTCTCATAAATGATGACGGCGATATGGCCGCCATCGAACGGCGGGAGTGGGATGAGGTTGAACAACGCGAGGAAGAAATTGAGGGTGGCCAGCATCATAAAGAAGGTGGACCACAGACTGCGCTCCACCAGCTCGCCGCCCACGCGGGAGGCACCCACCACGGACATCGGCCCGTTGACATCACGTTCCTGCCCGAAGATAGAAGCCACCACACCCGGAATCTTTGCCGGGAATTGGGCGATGCCCTGGACAGTAGCGTTCAAGGCATATCCCGAGTAACGCGCGGTGGCCGGGAAGGCATCGACGAAGGAGTAGGTCTCCCTGATATCGATAATCTGGTTGGTCATGCCAATGGCGCCGACCTTCACCAGCTGTCCCTCCGCGTTGAGCCGGGTCACTGTTGCAAGAGTGATATCGAAATCACGCGGCTCGCTATCGCGTTCGACGGTAAGGGTGACGGTGTCACCGGGGTAGTTCATGACGGTATCGCGAAGCTGCGCAAAGGAGTCCATGGTCTCGCCGTTCAGCGCGACAACAATATCCCCCGGCTCCACGCCCGCTTCGCCAGCTGGGCCCAGCCCCTGGCAGGGTTCCAATTCGCCCTCAGCATTCTGGTTCACGGCACAGGAGACCTCCCCTACACGTGGACGAACATCCGCGTCTGGGTTGGGCAAGCCCGTGGTCATAGCAATGATCAGCAGGATAATGAATCCCAACAGCAGGTTGACCGTAATACCGCCGGCCAGAACGATGATCCGCTGCCACGCCGGCTTCTTGTACATGGCATAGGGCTCTTCCTCCTCCGTAAGGAACTCATCCTGTGCCGTCATGCCCGCGATATCGCAGAAGCCGCCCACCGGAAAAGCTGCAAGGCCGTATTCGGTGTGGCCACGTGTAAAGGATGCGACGCGCGGCCCAAAGCCGATGAAGTAGCGCCGCACTCGCATCCCAAAGGCACGGGCGGTAAACATGTGGCCCGCCTCGTGTAAGGCAACAGTGATGCCGATCCCCACGGCGAAGAGGATTATACCGAGCACATTGGCCATAATTTAGGGGGCTTTCTAACGAGCGAGCGAATCCACCAACGCATTAGCGCGACGGCGGGCCTCACCTTCCACGGTGAGGACATCATCGACGCTAGAGGGTACACCAGCGAACTCTGAGGCCTGCTCCACGACGTGGCTAACCACGTCAACAATTTCCGGGAAATGAATACGGCCCGCCAAGAAAGCAGCCGCTGCCTCCTCGTTCGCAGCGTTATACACGGCAGCGTGGGTGCCTCCGGCAGCGGCCGCCTCACGGGCAAGGCGAACGGCCGGGAAGGCTTCGTCATCGAGCGGCTCGAAGCGCCAATCATGTGCGGTGGAAAAGTCCAGGGCCGGCTGGGCACCCGGCACGCGGCGCGGCCAGTCAAGTGCCAGGGAGATCGGCAGTTTCATCGATGGCGGCGAGCACTGCGCAATCGTGCAGCCATCGGTGAAGGTAGCCATAGAGTGGACAATGGACTGGGGGTGAACGGTGACGTCAATGAGGTCCGGGGAGATGTCGAAAAGCAGCGTCGCCTCGATGAGCTCAAGGCCCTTATTCACCAAAGTCGCCGAATTCAGGGTATTCATCTGCCCCATCGACCACGTCGGGTGTTGCGCAGCCTGCTGCGGGGTGACATCCCACATCTCCTCGCGAGTCCAACCGCGGAAAGGACCACCGGAGGCGGTGAGAACGAGGCGCTCGAGCTCCACGCCGCTGCCTGCGCGCAGGCACTGCGCCATGGCGGAATGCTCGGAATCCACCGGGATGATCTGGCCCTCCCCCGCCAAGCGGGTGACGATGGAGCCGCCGGCGACGAGGGATTCTTTGTTTGCCAACGCCAACAGCTCGCCCTTCTCCAAGGTGGCGATGGTGGAGGCCAAGCCCATGGAGCCTACAAGCGCGTTGAGGACCTTATCGGCGTCCACCGCCTTGACCAGCTTCTCGGCGGAGTCTGGGCCCGAGAGCACGGTGCCACCGAGGGCCTCGGAAACGGTGCGTGCCGCATCGGGCTTGGCGACGGCCACGTGGTCAAACGAAAGGTTGAGGGCACGTGCCTGCTCAATGACGAGCTGCGGGTTGGAACCGCCGGCGGCGATACCCACGACTGTGAACTTATCCGGGTTATCCGCGATAACGTCCAGAGCCTGGGTGCCAATCGAGCCAGTAGAGCCGAGAATAAGAATGCGTTGGGTACTCACCCTCTCAACCCTAGCCGGTCAACCCAAGCAAGAGTCGCGAGCGCTGCGCTAACGATAGTCGGGGGTGTTTAATCGCGGTTATCGGCAGGATCATTTAAACTACTACACAGAATAACTGGCATTTTTCGTGCACTCGCTCGAATCAATTAGTTCTAAGCAGGGCGAGCTGCATGTACACGCAAAGGAGAGCAAGTGTCTTCCCACAAGCCGGCATCGCAGGTTTTCGACGGCGTATCCACCGATGACGTCCCGTCCGCAGGTTTCGGTTGGTCCCGCATCAGCCGCTCGGGCGTACAGATCGCTGGTTGGACGTCCGTCGTGTTCCTGCTTGCTTATAACTTTGGTAACCACAAGGGCCACGTGGAGACGATCTGGCTCTTCGCCCTGGCAATCCTGATTGCCCTTGGTCTGGTGATTTACGCCCTGCAGCCAAAGCTCTCCCAGGTGCGCACCCTGACCGCCCGTAACAAGCCGGTGGGCCACGAGGAACCGGATTGGGCATATGAGCAGAAGACCGTTCACAACGTCTACGCTTCCCTGACCGATGACGAGCTGCGTGCCCTCAACATTGAGCCCTCCCGCGTTGCTCACATCCGCGGCGTGTCCGACGGCCGCCACGCTGCCAAGCCGGTGGCTAACTAAAGCTTCTTCGCTGTAAACAAAAGCTCCCTTCCCGCTGTTCATGAATGAACTGCGGGAAGGGAGCTTTTGTTCTATCTGTTTCCCCCTAGCTCACGTAACGGTTTACCGTGGCGTAAATCTCCGGGGTTCGCTCCTGCGCCCTCTTTCCGGCGAAGCGCCAGACAGCAGCGTAGACAAGTGACGGAACCAGCAGAGAAACTATCACAGCGGCGTACAGCAGCCAGCCGCCGCGCTCATAGCTCAGGGCAGAAACCACGATGCCGGGAAGCGCGGGCACCCAGACCAGCATCATGCCGACGAACGCCGTGAAGAAAGCGCCAGCGGAATAGCCGGATTTGTCATTCCACCGGTTCTGTCCCGGGGCTGACAAGGGATAAGGGTTAAGCACGGTCAGTCCCAAGCCCACCGCCGCCGTGGAAATGAACACGCCTAGAGCCACAGCTGTGCACAACATGCCCAAGGTGAAGTTGTCGCTAAAGACAAGTACCACTACGGCAAGCAGCACAAACCCGATCAAGGGAATAGTGACGTGTGCGAGGTGGCGCGCATGAAGGATGGTGCGCGGAGCAACCGGAGCCACCATGTGGACCCAATTCGATGGCCCATCGAAGCCATAATCATTAGCCAAGAGCGAAGAGAGCACGATCGCGCTGAAGCACAGCATGAAATAGGCGGTGAAATCATCGCCCCTCCACAACTGGTAAAGCGTCAGCACGCCGAACAGTGGCATCGTGTAGAGCATGCCTGTTTGCCGCTTATCGCGGGTGAGATAACGCAAAGCCCGGGTATATTCCATCGCCGCCGGGCTGGAATAAGACCAGGCGCCCAACTCCAACTTGGACACACCCTTGCCCGTCACTTCGCTGGCTGCGTCACCGCCTGTTCCGGGGTTGCGCATGAGGCCGCCTATCTGACGGGACCACGCCCATACCAGCAGGACAAGGCTGGCCACCGCGATCAAGAGTTGGGATAGGGCGGTGATGAGGTGGCCGTCGGCAAGCGCGAGCGCCCACCCCACCCCGGCACCCAACGGGGTCCAGGCCATGATGGTGCCCACGGAATCGAGCGGAGGCAAGGACTCGAGGACGCTCTGTGCCTGCAGCATGCCAAAGACCAGCAGGCCCATAACCACCATCGCCGCAATTTGGGTGCGCGACTTTTGGGAATCCGCGATAGCGGAAGCCACTTGGACAAGGCATTCGCCAACAATGATGGTCGTCGCGCACGACAGCACCATGCCCACGACGAAGGGCACCGCAGCCCACCCGGTTCCTGTCAGGATGAGGAAAATGCTGCCGATGATCGCATACACCAGGGAAAAGACGACCGACATGATGGCGCGGGTGGTCAGCAGACCGGAGAAGAACAAGCCCGGAAGGACCTCACGGGGAGTCAGAGGAAGGGCTCCCAGAGTTGTCGGGCTCAATTGATTCTCCCCCGCCGGCATAAAGAGAGCGAGGAGTATGTAAATGAGCATGCCGCCCGCCACGCCGACGGTCAGTGCTTGGTAGCCGTGTCCGGGCGTGGTGATATCTGCATACACCATGGCTGCGATGGAAAAGAGGCCGATTGCTCCGTAAATCAGCATCATGAGCCCCATCATGAGCGTCGCCGGATTGGAAGAAACGCTTCGCCACCACAGAGTGCGATGAAGGCTGAACAGAGTGGATGTCATTCAGCGTCACCTGCCGCTGGCGAGCGCAGCCACCCAAACTTCGAGGCATCCAGGTCCCGCCCGCCGACGGCCGCGATAAAGAGATCGCTCAGGCTTTGGCCCTGGCGGACATCGTCGACGTGACCCGCAGTGATGACTTGGCCGCCGTTGATGATGGCAACGTGGTCACACAGCCCCTCGACGAGCTCCATGACGTGTGAAGACAAAATAACCGTGCCGCCACGGGAGGCATAGGCGCGCAGCATCTGCTGGATGAGGCGCCCGGAGACCGGATCCACGGCTTCCAGAGGCTCGTCAAGGATAAGCACCTCTGGGTTGTGCAGGACGGCCCCCGCCAAGAGAATCTTCTTGGTCATGCCGGCAGAATAATCCGCGATGCGCTTATCGGCGGCATCGGAGAGGGAGAGGGCGTCGAGAAGCTCCTGCGCACGGCGCAGCGACTCGGAGCGCTCCAACTTGTGAAGGGCGCCGAGGTAGTGAAGGTATTCAGCGCCAGTGAGACGGTCAAAGACCGGCGCCCCATCCATGAGCAGCCCCATGGCCTGTTTGGCGGGGATGGGCTCTTCCCACACGTTGTGGCCGGCGATGAAGCTGTGGCCGGCATCAGGGCGCTGGAGGCCACACGCCATGGTCAGCATCGTGGTCTTGCCCGCGCCATTCGGCCCCACTATGCCGTAGATGGATCCGCGCGGGACATCAAGGTTGAGGCTGTTGACAGCGATCTGAGAACCAAAAGACTTGCGCAGATCGCGCACCGCTAAAGCTTGGGTGCGTGGATCTGTGGCTAAGTCCTCGCGATAAGGATGAGTCATAAGCATTAACGGTATCAAGAACCATTAATGCCTTGTTCTCCAGCAAAACTATTGTTAGGAAACTGTGAGCTGGATGCTTAAGCGGTCTCGCGCTCGTCGGCAGCGAGCTGGCCACAGGCCGCAGCGATTTCATCGCCCTTGGTATCGCGCACGGTGCACGGCACGCCCTGCGCGATGACGCGGCGAACGAACTCGTCCTGGCGCGCCTTCGGGGCGGCGTCCCACTCCGAACCCGGTGTGGGGTTGAGCGGAATGACGTTGACGTGGACCTTGGATCCCAGTGCCGCATGCAGCTTCCGGCCCAGCATGTCGGCGCGGAAATCCTGATCGTTCTTATCGCGGATCAGCGCATATTCGATGGACACGCGGCGGCCCGACTTATCGGCGTAGTACTTAGCGGCATCGAGGACCTCCTCAACCGGCCAGCGGTTGTTAACCGGCACGAGGGTATCGCGCAGTTCATCATCCGGGGTGTGCAGGGAGACTGCGAGGGTGCAGGACAGGTCCTCATCCGCGAGCTTGCGGATGGCCGGAGCCAAGCCGACCGTGGACACCGTGACATTGCGCTGGGAAAGGCCGAAACCTGTGAGGTCAGATCCGGTAATCTGGCGCACCGCATGGACCACGCGCTTGTAGTTGGCCAGCGGCTCGCCCATACCCATGAAGACAACGTTGCTAAGACGTCCGCCCTCCTCTTCCATGAGGCGGGCAGCGTGCCTAAACTGCTCCACGATTTCCGCGGTGGACAGGTTGCGGTCCAACCCGCCCTGGCCGGTGGCACAGAATGGGCAGGCCATGCCGCAGCCAGCCTGGGAGGAGATACACAGGGTGGCGCGCCCTGGGTAGCGCATGAGCACGGACTCCAACAGGGTGCCATCGTGCAAGCGCCACAGGGACTTGGTGGTTTCCCCATCATCGGTGGAGGTCTGCCGAATGGGCTCCATGAGCGTGGGGAACAAACGCTCTTGGACCGCCTCGCGGGCGGCGGCCGGGATATCCGTCATCTCGGAAGCATCGGCGGTGTGGTGGACGTAGTAGTGCTTGGCCAGCTGCTTTGCGCGGAATTTGGGCAGGCCAAGTTCCGCGAGCGCCTCAATGCGCTCGGCCTCGGTCAGGTCCGCGAAATGCTTCGGGGGTAGCCCGCGGCGCGGAGCGGAGAAATTCAGTTTCAGTGGTTCAGCCATGGTAGAGCCCATTTTCCACGTTTTCGGCCACATTATCCAATCTAAGCTCTGCTGGAGTGGCGAAAGTGACATCTCAACCTATTTAATAGATGCATGACGAATCCAGAAAACTCCCCTGAGGAATTCCGCACCACCACCCCGGCCGAGGAGCCGCTGACTGATTACACCACGGAATCCCCCGCCACCGAAGGCTCGGTCGAGCCAGTTCCAACCACGACGGCTTATGAGAATAAGAGTGATGGCAAGGTGAAGGGCTCTTTCGCTGCCAGCACGTGGATTGCCCTTATCGTGGGCTTCCTGCTGCTCATCGTCCTCATCATCTTCATCCTGCAGAACCAACACCAGGTACCGCTGAACTTCCTTAACTGGTCCGTCCAGTTCCCGGCGGGCGTCACCTACCTGATCTGCGCCATCGCCGGTGCCCTCATCATGGCCCTCGTCGGCGGCTGGCGCATGTTCGAGCTGCGCCGCCAGGTGCGCAAGCAAGCTCGCCGCTAAACCTAAGGTGCAAGGGTGGTGAGGAAGCTCATCGCCACCCACGTCACCATCGCGGACGGCAGCATGCCGTCCAAGCGGTCCATGATGCCGCCGTGTCCCGGTAACAAGGCAGACATATCCTTGATTCCCAGCTCGCGCTTGAACTGGGATTCCACCAAATCACCGAGGGTTGCACAGAAGACAAGACCGAGTCCCATCAGCGCGCCCACCCATGGCTTGTGGTGAAGCAGGAATGCGAAAGAAAGCGCGCCGGTAAGGGTGCCGAAAACAACCGAACCGGTAAAGCCTTCCCACGATTTTTTGGGGCTAACGGCTGGGGCCATGGGGTGCGACCCGAACATAACGCCAGCGATGAAGCCACCGGTGTCTGAGGCGACGACACAGAGCATAAACACGACAATCGACGCCGCCCCCGAAGCAAACGGCGTTTCCACTCGTGAGAGCATTGCGGCAAACGTGCCAAACAGGGGAATCCAGGTCAGCACGAAGATGCCCATCGACATATCGCGAAGATAGTTAATCGGCGGGCGGTGCCTGCCATTATGGAAGAGGCGCCCAAACATGAGGGCAAGGACCGCTACCACATACACAGCGACAAGGCCTGGGGCGTTAAGGAACCACGAGACCCAGAGCATTGCTTGGCCAAGAACGATCAGTAGGGTGCGCGGAACATAGTAAGAGTGCTCCCGCAAACGGGTAAGCACCTCCCACATGCCCAACCCCACTGCGGCTGCGACGACGAGGTACCACACGAGAGGCCCAGCCCACACCGCAAAGACGACGAGCGCGCCCAAGCCGACGCCGACGGCAATTGCCGCGGGCATGTCTCGCCCCGCAGAATTCTTGGGTTTGGGCATCCGGCTCGAGTGCTCAGTGCTCACGCATGCTCCTCAGGTAATCGTGGGTGGTCTGGCTCTACACAGAAAAGACCGCCGTGCTGGCCGGTGCCTGGCGCGGCGGCAAATCAACGCTCTTAGAAGAGTGGAGGTTAAACCTCCATGAGCTCCTCTTCCTTATTGGCAACGAGCTTGTCCACCTGCTCGATGTAACCGGAAGTGATCTTTTCCATCTCCTTCTCGGCGGCGATAACCTCATCCTCGCCGGCGTCGCCATCCTTCTGGAGCTTCTTGAGCTGCTCCATGGCACGGCGGCGGATGTTGCGGATAGCAATCTTGCCGTCTTCACCCTTGCTCTTAGCCAACTTGACCATGTCGCGGCGGCGTTCCTCAGTCAGCTGCGGAATGGTCACGCGTAGCACCTGGCCGTCATTAGTCGGGTTCACGCCCAGATCTGAGTTGCGGATGGCGTTCTCAATCTCATTCATTACGGACTGCTCATAAGGCTTGATAAGCAGCATGCGCGGCTCAGGGACCGAGATGGTGGCCATCTGGGTAATCGGAGTCGGCACTCCGTAATACTCAGCAACCAAGCCGTTAAACATGGCCGGGTTGGCGCGGCCGGTACGGATGGTAATCAGCTGCTCGCGGGTGTGCTCCACCGAAGCGGTCATGTGCTCTTCAGCTTCGAGCTGGATCTCGTCGATCATGAGGGTTACAACTCCCTTGAAATAGTCAAAAGTACTGGGAAAGAATCTAGCAGGTCGCGGCCGGTTTGTACTAGGACTGAACCAGCGTGCCGATCTTCTCGCCGTTCACGGCGCGCTTGATATTGCCTTCCGTGAGGAGGTTGAAGACCAGAATCGGCATATTGTTGTCCATGCACAGGCTAAACGCCGTGGCATCGGCCACCTTAAGGTTCTTTTCGATAACCTCGCGCGGGGTGATTTCGGAGTACAGCTCCGCATCGGGATTCGTGCGCGGGTCGGCGGAATAGACGCCGTCGACGGCCTTGGCCAAGAAGAGGACCTCCGCACCGATCTCCAGCGCGCGCTGCGCCGCGGTGGTATCGGTGGAGAAATACGGCATACCCATACCAGCACCGAAGATGACCACACGGCCCTTCTCTAGGTGGCGGTCGGCGCGCAGCGGCAGGTAGGGCTCCGCAATCTGGGCCATGTTGATGGAAGTCTGCACGCGGCAGTCGATGCCCTGCTGCTTGAGGAAGTCCTGCAGAGCCAAGGAGTTCATGACGGTGCCTAGCATGCCCATGTAGTCCGAGCGAGCGCGGTCCATACCGCGCTGGGAAAGCTCGGCACCGCGGAAGAAGTTACCGCCACCGATCACCACGGCGATCTCAGTCCCCTGCTTCGCCACCTCGGCGATTTGGCGGGCAACATTTTCTACAACGTCAGGATCGATGCCGACCTTGCCACCGCCGAACATCTCACCACCCAGTTTGAGCATGACTCGCTTGTATCCGGTTCGCTTCGGTTCAGGGGTAGTCACGGTCTTCATCGTCTCCTTCACGCATGGCGACGCTTCAGTTAAGCGCTTGAATAATTCTGTTCCATCTTAACCATAGGAAGGCGCTGTCATATATTCAGCTGCGTGCGACCCCCCACCCTCAGGGGCGGGGGCAAAACGGCGAACTCCCTCCCCCAGTTTCTCCCCACCGGGCACTCAGCCCTTGGGGAAGAAAGAGGAGGAGGGAGCACTCGCAGTCACTAGGCTCTAAACCCGGACTGCACGAGTCTCAGGAAGGCTTAAGCGCCAACCTCGTAGCGGATGAAGCCGGTGATGGTGGTGCCGGCCTCGTCTGCAACCTGCTTGACGGTCTTCTTGGAGTCAGACAGAGCTGCCTGCTCCAGCAGAACCACGGACTTGTAGAAGCCGTTGAGGCGGCCTTCCACGATCTTCGGCAGGGCTGCCTCCGGCTTGCCCTCCTCGCGGGTGGTGGCCTCAGCGATCTCGCGCTCCTTCTCAACGATCTCAGCCGGAACGTCCTCGCGGGTCAGGTACTCAGCGTTCATGGCTGCAATCTGGAGAGCGACTGCGTGAGCGCCTTCTGCGTTGCCCTCGTAGGAAACCAGAACACCTACTGCCGGCGGCAGGTCAGCGGAACGCTGGTGCAGGTAGACAGCAACGTTGTCGCCCTCGATGGTGACTGCGCGGCGGGCCTGCAGCTTCTCGCCGGTCTTTGCGGACTCTTCGTCGACGACCTCGGAAACCTTCTTGCCGTCGATCTCCAGGTTGTTGAGCTCTTCACCGGAGTTGACCTTGGCCTCACCGGCAGCCTCAGCGATCTTGGAAGCGAAGGACTTGAAAGCCTCGTTCTTGGCCACGAAGTCGGTCTCGCAGTTGATCTCAACCATCGTGTTGCCGGAAACGGCGATCAGGCCCTCGGTAGCCTCACGCTCAGCGCGCTTGGACACGTTCTTTGCGCCCTTGATGCGCAGGTACTCAACGGCCTTGTCGTAGTCACCCTGGGACTCGTCGAGAGCCTTCTTGCAATCGAGCATGCCGGCGCCGGTGGCCTCACGCAATGCCTTTACGTCTGCAGCAGTGTAGTTCGCCATAGTTGGAGCGATCCTCCTTGGAATTAAACGGTATTCGTTGAAACAGCGTAGCCGAATCACTACCACCACGTCGCGTTGAGGGGGTGGTAGTTTTTCGCCCACTCCCCCAGCGGAGGGAAACCTCTGCGTGGCGTTTCAACCCTCTAGTGTGTCACGTGCCTTAGCGAGCCAAGAAAAACACGTGAGAAAAAGCCCCCATCGCCGCGGACACTGTGGGCCGTGCGGTACGGGGGCTTAAGGTATGCAGATTACTCTGCGGACTTCTCGGCGTCCTCGGACTTCTCAGCGGAAGCCGGATCAGACGCAGCGGCAGCTTCAGCAGCGTCGCGGGCGTCCTTCTCAGCGGTGTCGCCGGCAGCCTCCTTGGCCTGAGCAAGCTGGCGCTCCTCGCGAGCCTTCTTGCCCTCGTCCACAGCGGTGGCGATGATGCCGGAGAGCAGCTTGGTAGCGCGGATTGCGTCGTCATTGCCCGGAATCGGGAAGTCGACCTCATCCGGATCACAGTTGGTGTCCAGGATGGCAACAACCGGGATGTTGAGCTTCTGAGCTTCCTTGACCGCGATGTGCTCCTTGTTGGTGTCAACAATCCACAGTGCGGACGGAGCCTTGGTCATATCGGAGATACCGCCCAGGACGCGCTCCAGCTTGGTGCGCTCGCGGGTCAGCATCAGAACTTCCTTCTTGGTGCGGCCCTTGTAGCCGTCCTCAGCCGCATCCATAGCCTGCAGCTCCTTCATGCGCTTCAGGCGCTTGGAGACAGTCTGGAAGTTGGTGAGCATGCCGCCGAGCCAGCGGTGGTTCACGTACGGCATACCAACGCGGGTTGCCTCTTCAGCAACGGCTTCCTGAGCCTGCTTCTTGGTACCAACGAAGAGGATGGTGCCGCCGTGTGCGACGGTTTCCTTAACAAACTCGAAGGCCTCATCGATGTAGGTCAGCGTCTGCTGCAGGTCGATGATGTAGATGCCGTTACGGTCGGTGAAGATGAAGCGCTTCATCTTCGGGTTCCAGCGACGGGTCTGATGACCGAAGTGGACACCAGCGTCGAGGAGCTCGCGCATGGTTACAACTGCCATGATTCGCTCGCTTTCTATACGTTGTTTCGGTTTTGCAAAAATTGTGCGGTGTTTTATTCCGCACCCTAGCAACGAAGGCCCTGGTCAACACCCCAACTTTGTGGGGACCGCGTCAACCACAGACTGTCTCTTCCTTAACCCAGGAAGCGACTACTTCGCCGCGCGTAGTCAATCCATACGGAACCCTATTGGGTTTGAGCACAGACTGCTGTGGGCAAGCTTAGTACTGCGCAGGCGGTGATTCCAAACGGCGCGACCAAAACATCGCCACAGGATTGTTGATGGATGCGCGAATCTTTCCCCTGACGCACCATGGGTTTCTTCTTTAACACGTTATCCACAGATCTATCACCGGCTCTTTCTTTGAACCGCGCCCACGCGCAGGCTTGAGGTCATGCGTCACCGTCTTCTTTATCTATTGGGTCTCCTGTTCACGTGGGCTGTGCTTGTCGACGTCCCCTTAGCCGCCGCCTTCGTCGACCCCACCACCGGGGAACCGGTTGCTTCTCGAGTCTTACGTGGCTTCGAGCCTCCTGAGAAGCGGTGGATGGCTGGCCACCGCGGTGTCGATCTGGACCTACCTGTCGGCGGGAAGGTTCGCGCCGCCGGCGATGGTGTCGTATATTTCGCCGGCTCCATAGCGGGCAAACCGGCCCTTTCGATTGCTCATGGCAACGGCCTACGCACCACTTATCAACCTGTGTTTGCGCGGGTCAAGAAGGGCGAGAGTGTGAAAGAAGGGGACGTAATCGGAACGCTCGCCCCGTCCGTGGACGGCTATCCGGGGCTGCATTGGGGCGCGATTGAGGGCCGAGAGAACTACGTCAACCCACTAGACCTGCTCGGGGAACCTGTCATTCGGCTCAAGCCCGTGGGTGAGAACGGGCGTAGACGTCCTTAAGCCGCTGAGCAGAAACGTGTGTGTAGACCTGCGTGGTTTGCAGAGAGGAATGGCCGAGCAATTCTTGCACGATGCGTAGATCCGCTCCGCCCTCGAGCAGATGCGTAGCTGCGGAGTGGCGTAGCCCGTGCGGGGTGAGGCCCGGCGCACCCGTGACCTGTGCGGCGCGCTCGACGACGCGACGGACCTGACGCGCGTCGATGCGCCCGCCGCGTGTGCCCACAAACACCGCTTCCGTTTCGCCGGCGAGCTCGGGGCGGCCTGTCTTCAGCCAAGCGCAGAGCGCGTCATGAGCAGCATCCCCAAAGGGGACGACACGCTGCTTATTGCCCTTGCCGGTCACGCGAGCTGTGCGGCGGGCAAGGTCGATATCGCCGACGTCGAGGCCGACGAGTTCCGCCACGCGCACACCGGTGGCGTAGAGGAATTCGAGCATGGCACTATCGCGCAGAAAGTGAATCTCGTCGGTAGAGACCGCATTGCCCATCAGCTCCCCCGCCGCGGTGGGTGACATCACGGTGGGCAGATGCTTGCCCACCTTGGGCGTGGCAAGACGCTGCGCCACATCAGTTTTTAGGAAGCCTTCACGCGCAGCCCACGTGGAAAAAGCGCGCACCGCGGCGGTCCGACGCGCCAAGGTGGAGCGGGACTTACCTTCAGCAACGGCGTGGGCTAACCATTCGCGCAGAGAATTCAGCGTAAATGCTGCGAATTCGGGGACTTCCGCTGCCAGCAGGCGCAGGTCAGAGCAATAGCCGCGGACGGTCGCTTCAGAGCGGCCGCGAACGATGCGCTGGAATTCAGCGAAGTCCTCGATCGCCTCTTCGAGCTGGCTGCCCACGTTCCGCTCACTACTGCCACTTTCACCACTCATGTCTCATGAGTGTACTCAGGTGCGCTGCCACATCGCTCCTGAGCGGGTGATCACCCCCATCTTCTGCATCGCCACGAGCAGGTGAATAGTCAGCGCCACCCGCATTCCTGCAGCCGCCGCGATATCCTCTGCGCTCGCGCCTTCCTCCGCGGTTTCCGGCGGTGTGGAGTCATACACCCGAAGTTCATTGCGAGACAGACGCTGCACCGCAGTCGGCTGAAATTCCAGTTCATACTGACCCGCCACGTCCACCTCGCCTGCTTTGCCAACCAGCCCCCGAACCTCGTCTGCCGAAGCCACCAGTTGGGCCCGCCCATCCTGGATGCGTTGATGACAGCCCAGCGATCCAGACGTCGTTATAGGGCCTGGTACTGCCATGGCAACCCTGCCCAATGCTTCCGCCCAATTCAAGGTGTTGAGCGCGCCAGAACGGAATCCTGCCTCAACCACCACGGTGCCGCTCGTCATCGCCGCCACAAGACGGTTACGGGATAGAAAACGATGACGCTGCGGCCGCGTGCCCGGCGCGAATTCAGACACGATGCACCCTTTCCCAGCGATCCTGTCAAAGAGTGCGGCATTGCGCGCCGGATAGGAAATATCGATGCCGCACGCCGCTACCGCCACCGTTAAGCCTCCTGCATCCAGAGCAGCTTCGTGGACTGCTGTATCAACGCCCACCGCCCCGCCGGAGACTACTGTCCAGTGATGAGCGGCGAGACCGCTAGCTAGAAGGGTGCCAGCTTCCCAGCCATAACGGCTTACTGCACGCGTACCTACAAGAGCTACTGATTGAGTTACCGCCTCGCGCAGGTTTCCGCCGCGAACCCACAGGCTATGCGGTGGGAAAGCCTGGTCATCAAATGTCGCCGGGGCTTCAACCATTCCCTGGTGATAGAAGCCAAATGTTCGCGAAAATTCATCTCCGGGCCACTCCGCGTCCGCAGGCGTAATCAGGCGAGCTCCCACCGCTTCCGCTGCGGCCAGGTCTTCTTCTTGCCGCAGCCAGTCGTGCCGTGAGGCCGTCGCCTGCCGCAAGGGGCCGATCCAGTCCTCGCCCTTGTAGATTCCCCGGGCGATCTCCTCAGCCGGGTACTGGCTCAGCAGCCCGTGGAGGGTTGGTGAGGGGCCTTCTACAACGCGGTTAAGGTAGGCCCACGTGTGCCGACTAGTCAAAAGGTTAAGCTCGCTCATGCTGCCAGCCTTTCGATGGTTCCGGCGCCGCGGAGATCCAGCGCCCGACTGACATGGTCCAGCTCGGGGCGTGCGGAGCCATCAAGGTCTGCCAAGGTCCATGCCAGACGCAGCACCCGATCTACTCCGCGTTGGCTCAGCTCACCTTCCGCTAGATAAGCGGAAAGCATAATCATCGCCGACTCCGCCGCCGGGCGGTGGCGCCTCAGATAAGAAGCGGACACGGCGCCATTGACCACGCTACCCAACCCGTCAGCCTCCCAGCGCGCTTTCATCCGTTCCCGGGCGGCAGTCACGCGCTGCGCTATGTCCGCGGAACTTTCCTCCCCTTCGGCATGAAGCACTGCGGATTGCCCCGATAGTGACACGATGATGTCGAGGCGGTCCCGCAGCGGCCCTGACAGGTTCGACAGATAATTCATTCTGTCTGCCGCACGGCACTCGCAGCGCGCTGGTTCTTCGGCACCACACCGGCAAGGGTTCGCGGCTAGTACCAGTTGGAATTGTGCGGGGAAGATGACTTCTCTGCTCGCTCGCGTCAGGCGCACCTGACCTTCTTCTAAAGGGGCGCGCAAGCTATCGAGAACCTGCGCGGGAACCTCACTGACTTCATCGAGGAAGAGCACACCATGGTGGGCTAGGCTCACCGCACCTGGCCGCGGACGCCCCGAACCGCCACCAATCAGCGCGGCCCTGGTGACCGAAGCGTGCGGTGCAATGAAGGGGGCCCGGGAAATCGCGGTGCCGACAGCGCCGGCCACAGAGTGAATGGCTGTAGCTTCGACGGCCTGTTCCGTGCTCAGGCGCGGCAAAATACTCGGCAAGCGCGAGGCAATCATCGACTTTCCAGAACCGGGCGGTCCCACCATCATCACGTGGTGACCGCCGGCGGCAGCGACTTCCGCTGCCCACTTGGCCTCCCTCTGGCCAGCCACCTCACTGAAATCCGCCACCTGTTCGCGGGCTGGGACTTCCGTATGGGCGATGAGACGCGCATCCGGCAAACAATCACTCCCGCATGCCCAGGCGAAAGCATCCCACAGGGTCTCGGCTACGAGCACTGTCATGCCGGGGACCAATGCCGCTTCCGCCGCGTTGCCTACAGGAATGATGAGGGTGTCATAGCCTTGCGAGCGTGCCGCCAGGATGGCCGGAATGATGCCGGAAACTGGGCGCACCTGCCCATCCAGTCCTAGCTCACCGAGCACGAGCGCCCCGCTGAGCCGGTTCTTGTCGCTCTGCCCTGCCGCCAGGATGGACAGAGCCATCGGGAGATCAAAATGCGCCCCGGCTTTAGGCAGCGACGCCGGTGACATGGACACCACGACCTTCGTCTTGGGCCATGGCAAATGCGAATTGCTCACCGCGGTGCGAATGCGGTCTCGTGACTCAGAGATCGCGGCATCACCCAGCCCCACCACGTGGACTCCGGGCAGCCCGGGGCCAACGTTGGCCTCCACTGTGACTACCCGGGCAAGGACTCCATCCAGCGCAATCGTGTCGCATCTACCGAGAGCCATGATCGATTCCCTGGAAGTATTCCACCTCAAACGCCTCCCCCGACTTCGCCCCGGTGGCTACCAGCCCGAGGACGTCGAAACGGACCTTGTTCAACGCCTGCCCTTCACTCCGCGCGGCACTCAGCCACTGCGCGGCCGCCTTGCGCAGGCGCGCTAACTTGCGTGGGGTTACCGCTTCCGCGACGCCGAAGTTGCGGTTTGCCCGAGTCTTTACTTCGCAAAAGACAATGGTCCCATCGGGTTCACGCACGACGAGATCGAGCTCGCCCACGCGGTAGTGGACGTTCGCAGCGATGACCTGCGCCCCGCGCGCACGATAAAAGTCAGCGGCGAATTTTTCCCCCGCTTTTCCCAGTGCATCCGCCGGGCGGATGGTCTGGCCCACTGTCGGTGAATGCAAAGTGGTTGCTAGATTTCTTGTCACTATGGTGCTCCTTGGAATTGAACGTGTACACAACACGCCGTAAGCACGACACAAGAAAATCCCCGTGCCGCACACCCCTTACGGCACTTCCAGAACACCCCATTAACTGCAATATGGCGAGGGCTTAATGCCTCGCCACCGCAAATCTGTGGATAACTAGTCCGGGGTCACCAACGTGGCGTTCCCCGCCTTCTTTAATCCAGAACGCTTTCCTAGAGTTCTATTCCGGAAGAACAAAATCCGGCTTGTCCAGTTCCTCAATGTTGACGTCCTTGTAGGTGATAACACGGACGTAGCGCACGAAGCGGGCCGAGCGGTACATATCCCACACCCACGCATCGGACATGCGGACCTCGTAGTAGACGTCAGGGCCCGATGTGTGCGGGATGAGCTCCACCGCATTGGCCAGGTAAAACCTGCGTTCTGTTTCCACCACATAGGAGAATTGGCTGACCACATCACGGTATTCGCGGTACAGCGACAGCTCGACTTCAGCCTCGTAGTTATCGAGTTCCTCAGCGCTCACGGTGTGCTTCTCCTTCGCTCACAATTACCCGGGATCACGGTGTCACAGATTGAGCACCAGCTTAGTTCGCACTTGCCGCCTAAGCCTTCAGGCGCGCGCGAGGAATCGCGCATGAGCTTCAGCAACATTGCGATAACTCATGCGGTGCTCAGGCGTCGCCCCCAGCCGGGCGATGGCCTCCTGATGCACAGCTGTGCCATAGCCCTTATGGGTTTCCAGAGCATAGCCCGGGTATTGCTTCGCCGCATCCACCATGAGGCGGTCCCGGGAAACTTTGGCCAAAACACTGGCCGCGGCGATGCATCGCGCGGCGGTATCGCCACCGATGATCGGCAGCTGCGGGGCAGGTAGGCCGGGGACGAAGAGGGCGTCGCTTAGCACGTAGCCCGGACGGATCCCCAGCTGGGCCACCGCACGGCGCATCCCTGACAAGTTGGCGTGCTGAATGCCAAAGGCATCGATGTCCCTCGCGCCTATGTGCACCACCGACCAGGCCAGCGCGCGGCGTTTGATCACCGGCTCCAACTTTTCCCGGGCCGCCGGCGTGAGCTTCTTCGAATCATCAAGCCGCTCCAAGCCGGGCAAGATGCGATCCGGCAAGATGCACGCAGCGATGGTCACTGGTCCGCAGCAAGCTCCGCGCCCGGCTTCATCCACCCCGGCGACAGGCCCCAGCCCTGCTTTGGAGAGCGCAACCTCATAGGTCCTTTTCTGTTTCAGACGGCGCATAGCGGTTAGAGGGACATGTCCTCGATAGTGTGCGCACGGCTAATCGGCACCACCACGGCAGCAACCTTCCCGCGCACGTTCTCCACTGGAACGGTGCCCTGGAGCTTATCGCCTAGGTGTGCGCGCGAATCCAAGGAATTTGTGCGGTTATCCCCCATGACCCACAGGTGCCCCTCGGGAACGGTGACGGGCCCAAAGTAGGCACCCCCGCAGGCCAGCGAGCCTGTGCGCTCATCGACGGGTATCTCCGGCGGGTCAAGGACAAAGTCCTGGTTGGTGGGCTTGCCGTCCACCATGACGGCCGAATCCCCTTCCTGGCAGGACACGGTCTGGCCACCAGTCGCGATGACCCGTTTGACCAGAATGTTATCGCCGTTGGGTGCTAGCCCCACGACGGCAGCCATGTTTTGGACACCGCGCACAATCACATTGCGGGAACGCTTGACCTCAAAAGATGTGTTCCAGGATTCCGGACCAGCGAAGACCACTACCTCGCCGGGACGTGGATCGCTGAAGTAGTAGCTCACCTTCTGCACGGCGATGCGATCATTCGTGCATCCCGGGCAACCGTGCAAGGTGGGCTCCATGGAGGAAGACGGGATAAGGTACAGCCTTCCCACGAAAGCTTGAATCAGCGCCAGCGCCACGAAGGTGACTGCTAGCGCCGACAGAATATCGCGGACTCTAGGACTGGATGTCCGGGTCATCGACTCCACCAATGCGGTTGAAGGGGAAGAAGACGAACATGACCTTACCGCGAACGTTCTCCAGAGGGATCGTTCCTTGGTACTCATCCTGCATGTGATAGCGCGAGTCTGCGGAGGCCGTGCGGTTATCTCCCATCACCCAGATATTGCCCTCCGGCACGGTCACAGGGCCAAAGTACGCGCCGCCGCAGGCATAGGAACCAGTGGTTTCATCAACGCGATAGGTCGGTGGATCCTGCACATAGTCCTGCTCAATAGGCTTGCCGTCCACCATGACTGCCGGATCCCCTTCTTGGCAGGACACCGTCTGACCACCGGTGGCAATGACGCGCTTGACCAGCGTGTTCTCATCGGGCGGGGTAAGCGACACATAGCTCAGGGCGTCCTGAATGCGGTGGATGACCGGGTTATCGGAACGCGGGGATACCCAATTGCTGTCCCAGTCCGGGGTGCCTTTGAACACCACGACATCACCGGGCTCCGGGCTGTTATCGCCGTAATACGAAACCTTCTCGGTAAAAATGCGGTCATTATTGCAGCCTTCACAGCCATGCAACGTCGGCTCCATGGAACCGGAAGGGATGACGTACTGCCGGCCCACAAAGTTCTGGAAAATGCCGACGACCGCGAGCACAGAGACCACCACGAGGGCCGTCTCCAGCAACCAGGGCATCTGCTTCTTTTCCTCAGCTGGGGGCGCCGTGCTTTCCGACGTCTCTCCCCCAACTTCCTGGGGACCTTCAGTAATGTCGTTTTCTTTTTCCACGGGCTAAATCCTAGCAATGCACCTTAAGCTCACGGGCCTTGCGGGTCCGCGGCGTGGTGTTGACATCCCTTTTTGCCGCCAAACGTGGATCACAAAAGCCCTTCGCCATTCCTCGCGATGAGAGAAAGGCGAAGGGCTGTGACGCGCCGTAGATTAGCGGCGCTCCTTGATGCGGGCCTTCTTGCCGCGCAGGTCGCGCAGGTAGTACAGCTTGGCGCGACGGACACGGCCGCGGCGAACTACCTCGATGGAGGCAATGTTCGGGGAGTGAACCGGGAAGGTACGCTCAACGCCGATGCCGAAGGAGACCTTACGCACGGTGAAGGTCTCGCGGATGCCGTCGCCCTGACGGCGGATGCAGACACCCTTGAAGAGCTGGGTACGCTCGGTGGTGCCCTCGATGACCTTGACATTGACGTCAAGGGTATCGCCCGGGCGGAAGGACGGGATATCGTCGCGCAGCGAAGCTGCATCAACCTTGTCAATGAGGTTTGCCATTGGTGTTTTCCTTTTCAGTTTAAGACAGAGGACCCTAGCGCCACCTCGCGGCAGCTGACCGGTTCGTGCCTATTACACAGAACATCGCCATCTTTCCACACCCCACCCCCGCAGAACAAATTGTGCCAAACGCCTGACATCTCCTTACTGCGGGCTCTAAGGTGGGTGGCGCACTGATACCCCACGGGTGCCCACGGGAAGTGGGCTGAGAGTGGCGCTGATACCGCGCCTGCACCGTTTGAACCTGTCTGGTTAGCACCAGCGAAGGAAGAGAGGAGCAGCCATGACGGCTACCCATAACCCCATCCAGTCCACCGACTCCGGCGAGATCCACCCCAAGCACTCCTACTCCCCCATACGGGAGCACGGCCTGGAGGTACCGGAGACCGAGATCCAGCTGGATGATTCCCCTACCGGCCCGAATGAACCTTTCCGCATCTACCGCACCCGCGGCCCGGAGTGCGAGCCCGAGGTAGGCCTGCCGGCGCTGCGCGCGGAGTGGATTGCAGAGCGCGGGGACGTCGAGAAGTACGAGGGCCGTGCCCGCAACCTCGCCGATGACGGCCGCTCCGCCGAGCGCCGCGGTGCTGCTTCGCAGGAGTGGAAGGGTGAGCGTCGCCAGCCGCTGCGCGCGAAGGAAGGCAAGCGCGTCACCCAGATGCACTACGCGCGCCAGGGCATCATCACCAAGGAGATGGAGTTCGTGGCCCTGCGCGAGCACTGCGACCCGGAGTTTGTGCGCTCCGAAATCGCCCGCGGCCGCGCCATCCTGCCCAATAACGTGAACCACCCGGAGTCGGAGCCGATGATCATCGGGCGGAAGTTCCTCACCAAGATCAACGCCAACATCGGCAACTCCGCGGTGACGTCCTCCATTGAGGAAGAGGTGTCGAAGCTGCGCTGGGCCACCCGCTGGGGCGCGGACACCGTCATGGACCTCTCCACCGGCGATGACATCCACACCACGCGCGAGTGGATTCTGCGCAACTCGCCGGTGCCCATCGGCACCGTGCCCATCTACCAGGCGTTGGAAAAGGTAAACGGCGTAGCTGAGGACCTGACGTGGGAAATCTTCCGCGATACCGTTATCGAGCAGTGCGAGCAGGGCGTGGACTACATGACCGTTCACGCCGGCGTGCTGCTGCCCTATGTGCCGTTGACCACGGACCGCGTCACCGGCATCGTCTCCCGCGGCGGCTCCATCATGGCGGGCTGGTGCCTGGCACACCACAAGGAGTCCTTCCTCTACGAGAACTTCGATGAGCTGTGTGAGATCTTCGCGCGCTACGACGTCGCCTTCTCATTGGGCGATGGCCTGCGCCCCGGCTCGCTGGCGGATGCCAACGACACCGCCCAATTCGCTGAGCTCAAGACCATCGGTGAGCTCACCCGGCGCGCCTGGGAGTATGACGTCCAGGTCATGGTGGAAGGCCCGGGCCACGTCCCGCTCAACATGATTCAAGAAAACAACGAGCTGGAGCAGGACTGGGCTTCGGATGCGCCCTTCTACACGCTGGGCCCACTGGTCACCGATATTGCCCCGGGCTATGACCACATCACCTCCGCCATTGGTGCGGCGCACATCGCCATGGGAGGAACAGCCATGCTGTGCTACGTCACCCCGAAGGAGCACTTGGGTCTGCCCAACCGCGATGATGTGAAGACCGGCGTGATTACCTACAAGCTCGCCGCCCATGCGGCCGACGTGGCCAAGGGCCACCCAGGGGCGCGCGCCTGGGATGATGCGATGAGCAAGGCCCGCTTTGAGTTCCGCTGGCACGACCAGTTCGCGCTCTCCCTCGACCCAGACACCGCGCAGGCCTACCACGATGAGACCCTGCCCGCGGAGCCGGCGAAGACCGCGCACTTCTGTTCCATGTGCGGGCCGAAGTTCTGTTCCATGCGCATCAGCCAGGACATTCGGGATACCTTCTCCGACTCCCTTGGTATGCCAAGTTTCCCGGGCAAGGGAGCCATCGATCCGGAGGTCGTGGCAGCTGCCCGCGCGGGCGAGAAGCAGATGTCGGAGGAGTTCAAGGCCCAGGGCTCACAGCTCTATCAGGAAGAAGAGACCACACATGCCTGATCTTCGCTGCTACTTCGTCACGGGCGCGGGCTCGCATGAGGACGTCGTGCGCATCGCTGCCGCTGCGGCCCGGGGCTGCGCCGGGGTGGTACAAGTTCGTTCCAAGCCGATTTCCGCCCGCAACCTCTACCACTTAGGCCGCGACGTGGCCCGCGCGGTGGAGCAGGCCAACCCAAAAACGCGCGTGCTTATCGACGACCGCGTCGACGTCGCCGCCGCCCTCCGCCACGCTGGCGAGCCGGTGCACGGCGTGCATATCGGCCAGGATGATCTGCCCGTGGCCGCTGCCCGTACGCTGTTGGGGCCGGACGCGATTATCGGTTTGACCACCGGCACACGCGAGTTAGTCGAGGCCGCCAACGAAGTAGCAGACCTGATTGATTACATCGGCTGCGGCCCGTTCCGCGCCACACCGACGAAAGACTCCGGGCGCACCCCGTTGGGGCTTGATGCCTACCCGGATTTGGTGAAGCTCTCCCGCGTCCCCCTCGTGGCCATCGGGGATGTCACCGCCAACGATGCAGCCGATCTTGCGGCAACCGGCGTGGCCGGCCTAGCCGTCGTGCGCGGCATCATGCATGCCGATGACCCGGAAATTTATTGCCGCGAGCTGCTGTCCGGTTTCGACGAAGGTGCGCGATGAGTACTAGCTCTGATTCTTCAGTCATCGTTGTCGGCGCGGGCGTCATTGGCCTGGCCACCGCCGTGGAACTGGCCGCCCAGGGCCATGAGGTCACGGTCTTGGATCCGGCCCCGGCCTCTGGGGCTTCGCACTATGCCGGCGGCATGCTCGCCCCCGCCGCAGAGGTGGTCTACCAGCAGGATCCACTCTTCCCGCTGATGCGTGCCTCCGGCGCGTGGTACCCGGAGCTTATCGATCTCGTGGCTCAGCACACCGAGGTCCCCACCGGCTACCGCGCCGAAGGGACCCTCGTCGTCGCGGCTGATCGCGCGGATGCTCAGCACCTCACCGAGCTAGCGGATTATCAGTCCCTCCACGGTATGGAGGTCGAGCGCATCACCGTGCGCGAAGCCCGGCGCGCGGAACCTTTGCTCTCGCCACGTCTGGCTGCTGCGGTGAGCATCCCGGGTGACACTCAGGTCTTCCCCCGTCAATGGACAGCTGCACTGCTCAGCGCTGCCCAAGCGCTCGGTGTGCGTTTCTTCCGCACGGCAGCACAGTCAATCAATGCTGACACGGGCGTGGTCACGACGGCCGTCGGCGAGTTCGAAGCTGAACAGGTGGTGCTCGCAGCAGGCCTGGGAGCACGCGAGATCGAGTGGGCTGCCTCGGCCGGGCTTGAACAGTCCCCGCTCCACCTGCGCCCGGTGTACGGCGATATCCTGCGCCTGCGCGTACCGGAAGAGCTCCAGCCGCTGCTCACCCGCGTGGTGCGCGGCTTCGTGGAGGACCGCCCCATCTACCTCATCCCGCGCGGCGATGGAACCTTGGCGGTTGGCGCTACAACCCGCGAGGACACTCTTGCCACGGCCCAGGCCGGCGGCGTCTACTCGCTGCTTCGCGACGCCATCCGCGTCCTCCCCGCCGTCGAAGAATGCGAGTTCCTCGAGGCCAGCGCGGGAGCTCGCCCCGGCACCCCGGATGACCTTCCCTATCTTGGCCGCGTCAGCGACCGGCTGATTATCTCTACCGGCTATTTCCGCCACGGCATCCTGCTCACGGCCCTGGCCGCGCGCTGTGCCCGCGAGCTCATCGAAGGAACCGATCCCAGCATCGATCTCGCGGCCTGTAACCCATTGCGACACCTCAAGGAGCAACAATGATCCTCATCCTCAACGGCCACCCTTATGACACGGCGGCCGATACCGTCGCCCAGCTGCTGGAAGAAAAAGGCATTGCCGCCGACGGCACCGCGGTGGCCGTGGCCGAACAGGTCGTTCCCCGCTCACAGTGGGAGTCCACCACACTCACCGAGGGCGCAGCCGTGGAAATCCTCACCGCAGTCCAAGGAGGTTAAATGCTGACCATCGCCGATACCACCTTTTCTTCCCACCTCATCATGGGCACCGGAGGGGCCACGAGCCACGACGCCCTTGAGCGTGCGCTCGTCGCCTCCGGAACCGAGCTGACTACCGTGGCCATGCGCCGCCACGCTGGTACCCGTGGTGGTGAGAGCATCTTCGACCTGTTGCGTCGGTTAGACATTGCCCCACTCCCCAACACCGCCGGGTGTCGCACCGCGCACGAAGCCGTCCTCACCGCCCGCATGGCCCGTGAGGCGCTGGGCACGACGTGGGTCAAAGTAGAGGTCATCGCTGATGAACACACGCTGCTGCCCGATGTCGTGGAGACCCTCGACGCCACCGAGCTCCTGAGCGCCGAAGGTTTCACCGTGCTGGCCTATACCAGCGACGATCCCGTGGCCGCCCAGCGCCTCGAAGATGCCGGCGCTGCGGCCGTCATGCCGCTGGGCGCTCCCATCGGCACTGGGCTGGGAATCCTCAACCCGCACAACCTCGAGCTCATTTGCTCACGCGCCTCAGTGCCCGTGCTTGTCGACGCCGGCATCGGCACCGCCTCCGATGCCACCCTCGCCATGGAGCTCGGGTGCTCCGGTGTGCTGCTCGCCAGCGCAGTCAACCGCTGCCAGGATCCCGAGGCCATGGCCACCGCCATGCGCCACGCCGTCGAAGCGGGACGACTAGCCCGAAGTGCAGGGCGCATCCCGCAGCGCGAACATGCCCAGGCATCCTCCACCTTCGAGGGCCTAGCCTCCTGGGCCGACCAAGTTCTCTAGACCTGTGGCACTGATCGCCGCCGCGAGAGGGACCTATGCTCAGCAAAGATGAACTCGCCCGCACCGCGCGCCAACGCCTTCTACCCGGCTTCGGTGACGCGGCCCAGGAGCGGCTCAATGCCGCGCACGTGCTCGTCGTGGGCGCCGGCGGGCTGGGCTGCCCGGCCCTCCAGCAGCTAGCGGCGGCTGGCATCGGGCGCATCACGATTATTGATTCCGATACCGTCGATATCAGCAACCTGCACAGGCAGGTGCTGTTTGGTGCGGGGGACGTCGGCAAGCCCAAGGCAGAGGTGGCCGCTGCGCGCGCCCGCGAGCTTGCCCCCGAGCTACAGATCACCGCGCTCAACGCGCGGCTGACTTCCTCCACCGTTCTTGACCTCTGCGCAGGGTCTGACCTCGTCCTCGACGGTTCCGATACCTTCGACACGAAATACCTCGTCGCCGATGCCTGCGAGCTCACCTCTACCCCGCTGGCCTGGGGAACCGTGCTGCGCTACGGCGGGCAGGCCGCGCTGTGGCACTCCGGCAATGCATGTGCTGACGGGCGCGGCGTGGGCTTGCGTGATCTCTTCCCCGCCCCGCCTAACGGCGAGGCTCTCGAGTGCTCGACGGCCGGGGTGCTGGGCGCAACGACGTCGGTGATTGCAGGGCTCATGGCCACCGCGGCGGTCGCCACGCTCGGCGCACTCCCAGATCATCGGGACATGGTCGGGCGCGTAACCTCCTACGACGCGCTCCCCGGTAACTTCCGCACGCTGCGGGTGGACGCCGATCCCGACCGCTCCCTCGTTACTGCCCTACCTGCCCGACACACCCTGCCGCCGGAACTTGTCACCGGTCATGCTGCCCTCCTCGATATCTCCGAGGAGCCCAACTTTCCAGAGGCCGCGGTGACACTGCCCTGGCATACCGTCACCGATGATGATTCCGTGCGTCGTGCGCTGACTTCGTGCGCCTCCGAACTGGTCTACGTGGCCTGCCCCTCCGGTGGGCGCAGCGCTGGCTTTGTCCTGCGCTACGCCGACCTCGCTGCAGACATGGGCATCGAGCTACGCAACCTTCCCGGTGGGCTCGCAGCACACGGCTATTAGGCGCCAGCCACCGCCGGAGTGCGGAAGAGGTGCTCGTCAAGGATGCGCGCGGTGCCATGGTGGCGAGCCCGGAAAATCACGCAAGAGGCCACCAGTGCCAAGGCGGTCACGATGAACAGCACCGCAATGCCCGCCCAGAAGGTGCCGTCGTGGATACCGTCGGTGGCGCGGGTAAAGGCGTTTTTCGCATAGGTCATCGGATGGAAAGGATGCAGCATGCTCAACGGCCGCGGAATAGCCGCCACCGGCCACACGCCGCCGAAGACCATGACGCCTAAGGCAAAAGCACCGACGGCGAAGACAGCACCAATCTTGCGGCCGAAGGTTACGAGGAAGAACTGGTAGGTCGCCGCGCCGACGGCGGCAATCGCTGCGATGACGAGCAGCATCATCGGCCAGCTGGCAGGACTCCAGCCCATCGTGGAGGACATAACGCCTATGAAGGCCAAGACCAAGAAGTTCAGACCCGCCACCACGCCAAAGGCTGCCAGAATGCCACGCACCGGACTCGTGGCCGACTCGCCGCGACGACCCAGGTAGTACGGCAGCGTCATCGCCAGCAGCAGCATGACGAGGAAGCCAAAGACCAGAACGAAGAGCAGCGAGGCGCCGCCCGTGATGTTCTTCTCGGTCGGGTCAACCGGGCTGACCACCGTCTGTACAGGGTGGAGGTTAGAGGAGGTGAAGTTGATGGGCACGGCCATGTTCTGCGCCGACGTATCCGGCTGGGTAATGGAGGGGGCTTTGGCGGCGCCGTCGGCAAGCTTGGTGGCCAATTCATTGGAGCCGGCCTTGAGCTGGTCCATGCCGTCCTTGAGCTCCGTGCCGCCGGCGGCCAGCTGGCTCGTGCCGTCCTTCAGCGTGCCGGTGCCCTCATGCAGGCGGGAAGCACCGTCCTGCAGCTGGGCGGCGCCGTTGCTCAGCTCGCCGACGCCTGCCCGCAACTGCTGCGAGCCATCGGACAAGCGGTGCGCGCCGTCATTGAGCGCCATCATGCCGCCCAGGTATTCCGAATTGGGATCGGACAGGTTGTAGTAGAGCTGGCCGGTGCCGGCGGAGAGCTTCTCCAGTTGCGCCACCATGTTTCCACTGGCGGCCGGGTCGAGCTTGGACACCAGGGAATAGAGTTGCTCAGCTTGCTGGTGCATGCCGAGGCCGCAGAGGACGTCGACAAGCTGCAGCAGCGCCGGGGCCACGGACTGCGCCCGCTTGAGCACCGGGATGAGCATCCCGGTGAGCTGGTTGACGCCCCCATCGATTTGGCCCGCGCCATCCGCCAGGCGTCCGGTGCCGGCAAGCAGTTTGTCGGAGCCGTCGGCAAGCTGCGCGGCACCATCATCGAGCTGCGCGGCGCCATCGCTGAGGCGCCCTACGCCGTCATTCAGGCGGTTCGTGCCGTCCAGCAGCTGGCCCGTACCGTTGTTGAGATCGCCCGCGCCGGCGTCCAGCTTGGCGATTCCCTCGACCGCGCGCCCGCCGCCTTCCTGCAGCCTCCCAGCGCCTTCGTCGAGCCGGCCCGCGCCCTCGGCTGCGGTGCCCAGACCATCGCTGAGTTTGTTGAGCCCCTCGATGACCTGATCGGCATACTTCTTGGAAATTGCATTCTCCACGCTGGTCTGCACCTGCGGGATGAGGCTGGAAGAAATCACTGAACCATTCGTGCCGTAGTAATCATTCGTGGCGACATGAATCTCCGGTTTAACCGGCTTATCGCTGATGATGGTGACGGCCTGCTCCGAGAAGTTCTTCGGGATGGTCACCACCATGAGGTATTTGCCCTTGAGCAGACCCTCATCCCCGTCGCCCTTGCTGACTTCAGCGAAATTCAGATACTGCGTCTCCATCAGGCCTTCCACAACCTGGTCACCATAGTTGGTGTAGGTGCCCTGCTTCTCGACGCCCGCGTCCTCATTCACCACCGCCAAGTCAATGTTGCGCATGTACTTGGAGGGGTCCCACATCGCCCACATCATGGTGCCCGCGATGACGATGGGTGCTACGAGAAGGAAGACGATGAGCACGCGCGACAAGGTACTCGTGGGGCGCCAATCGAGGACGCGGTGCCACCCCATGGCCTCGCTGTCGTGGCCTGCCGCGTTCTGGGTAGCAGCGCTCCCCTCGTGCGGCATTCTGCGCGAAGCGCTATTCGCCCCTGCTTCCCGGTTGGATTCATCCCCACGGCTCATGCCCGCCTCCTTGACGTGATGATTCAGGTCCGCTTTTATTCGTTTATCCAGCCATTAAAGCTAGACACCCAAACGTGAGCGAGGCCACTAAGTCATTTGTTTCAACAAACATACCACCGATTAAGTTGACATTGTGAACTTATAGCCATTCGTCTCGTTGTGCCGCGCTGCGCACCACCTGAGTTACATCACCCAGCACTCCCCTGTGACGGGCGGGCGAGCGCATTCGAATCGGGCTTTCATCCGGCAAGCCCCTGCCCTTTACAGCCTGTAGGCAGGGCGTTTTCTTCTCCGGTTGCGGGGCCGCGTGGCCTGTTTTAGGCTCTGTGCACATGGGGGATATTGAAACCTACATCCGCCTTCGCAACTCGGGGATTGCGCTGGTGGAAGCAGCAACCAGCACACCCGAAAGCTTGCGCGCACTTGGCGCCTCGCACGGCGATGCGGAGGAGCTGGCGTCGCTTCATGCCATCTATTTCGGCGATACCCGCTTCACCGGCAAGCAGCGCACCGCCCGCCAGGCGGCCCAACGCCAAGGCCACGACCTGGCCACGCTGAGCCTGATTGAGTCCTACACCGCGAAGCTGAAGAAGCAGGTTGACGTCTGGAATTTGCGCGTCGCGCTCGCCTCCGTGCCCTCGGAACGGGTGCCTTCAGTGGCGGCGCAGCGAGTGAAGGAACTCAAACCGAAACGCGTGCCTTCACCAGGAGTGCGGCTGACTTACCGCAAGAATGGTCCTTACTCGCTCACGGTTACTGATTCCGCGCTCAACATCTCCACCATGCGCAGCACCCTGGAGTCCATTAACCCCACCGACCTCCTGGACGCCACCCGCCAGGTCTTCTTTAAAGAAGGAGTGGGGTCTCGGCCGGCAGTGGGAACAAACGTCGTGATAACACTCGACGAGCTTGACAAAATCATCCGCCACGACGGCGACGACATCGAGCTCGAACTCACCAACGGCGGGCGCATGAGCGGCGCGGAGTTTCTCACCTACAAATTCGCCGAGACTGGCTACGCCACATTAGTCCACCCCACCATCGGCCCGGTGTGGCTGCACCGGCTTTCGCGCTTTGCCAGCCTCGAGCAGCGCATCATGGCCAGCGCGGAGCACCCCACCTGCGCGATCGAAGACTGCAACAAGCCAGCCGATTACTGCCAAGTCCACCACATCGTCCCCTGGCAAGCGGGCGGGGAAACCAATCCGCCCAACCTAACCATGCTGTGCGCCTACCACAATGGCATCAACGACGATGACCCGACAAGCCCGACCGGCAGAGGCTACGTCTTTCGGTTGAAAGGACCGGTTGACTACATCCCGCCCTGGGGAACGCCGATTACAGCGCAGCCGGCCTACCAAGAAGCCGTAAATCGACAGGCCGCAAGCCCGACGAGCACCCCTACAAGCCAACCACCCGATCCGCCGGACATACGCCCATCACCACCCACCACTGCGCCGCCGCACGAATAATCTTCGCCGCAGCTTAACCGCACACGTCCGCACGCCGAACCGGCACCCCGACCCCCTTAACTCGGCGGACTCAGCCTTGCGCCACGCGGAAACCTCAACGTTTGCGAGGTCCTCCGCGCCTTCGGCGATCGCTCCACCCCACGGGCTTGTCCAACCCACCGTCCGTACAGAAGAAGCCGCTGAAAACTCGCAAACCCCCAACCGTTTGAACAGTCAGGGGGTTTGGTGCGCAACTAGGTGAACTTTAGAAGCCGGCCTTCTTGAGGGCATCGGCCATCGAACCACCGCCGCCGCGGTCCGAGCGGCCACGCCCACCGTCGCGGCGGGAGTTGCGACGGTCGGAGCGGCCGCCGCGCCCCTCGGAACGCCCACCGCCGTTGCGGCGCTTGGGGGCGGGCTGGCCGGGTTCGTCGTCAAGCCGCAGCGACAAGCCAATGCGCTGGCGCTCCACGTCGACCTCCATGACCTTGACCTTCACCACCTGGCCCGAGCGGACCACATCGTGCGGGTCAGAGACGAACTTGTGGCTCATCGCGGAGACATGAACAAGACCATCCTGGTGCACGCCGACGTCAATGAAGGCACCAAAGGCCGCAACGTTGGTCACGGTACCCTCCAGAATCATGCCCGGTTTCAAGTCCGAGACCTTGTCTACGCCTTCCTTGAAGGTAGCCGTCTTGAATTCTGGGCGCGGGTCGCGGCCCGGCTTATCCAGCTCCGCGATGATATCCGTCACCGTCGGAACACCAAAGGTCTCGTCGGCGAAGTCTGCCGGCGACAGCGTCGTCAACACTCGCGAATTGCCGATGAGCTCCGACACCCCCAGACCGGTCTTCTCCGCGATGCGCGCCACCACCGGGTACGCCTCCGGATGCACGGCCGAAGCATCCAGCGGGTCCTTACCGCCATTGATGCGCAGGAAGCCCGCCGCCTGTTCGAAGGCCTTCGGCCCCAAGCGCGGCACCTTCTTCAGCTCCTTGCGCGAGGCAAACGTGCCATTCTCATCGCGGTAGGCCACGATGTTGGCCGCAATCGTGGAGTTCACGCCGGCCACGCGCTCGAGCAACGGGGCCGACGCCGTATTCAGGTCCACGCCGACGCCATTCACCGCGTCTTCCACCACGCCATCGAGCGTGCGCGCAAGTGCGACTTGGTTGACGTCATGCTGGTACTGCCCCACGCCAATCGCCTTCGGGTCAATCTTCACCAGTTCCGCCAGCGGGTCCTGCAGTCGGCGCGCGATCGAGACCGCGCCGCGCAGGGAGACGTCCATGTCGGGAAATTCATCGGCTGCCAGCTGCGAAGCCGAATACACCGACGCGCCGGCTTCCGAGACCACGACCGGGTTCGGCCGCTTCCCACCCGCCTGCGCGATGAGGTCCGCGACTTCACCGGCAAGCTTCTCCGTCTCACGCGAAGCAGTGCCATTACCAATCGCCATAAGGTCCACCGAATGAGCCGCGCTTAACGACGCCAACTCTCTCACCGCCTCGGCCCACTTCTGCTGCGGCTGGTGCGGGTAGACGATGGTGGTGGCAAGGACCTTACCCGTCGGGTCGACGACCGCGCACTTGACGCCGTTGCGGTAGCCCGGGTCCAAACCCAGCGTCGCGCGCTGGCCCGCTGGGGCCGCCAGCAGAACGTCGCGCAAGTTGGTGGCGAAAACCTTGAGTGCGCCTTCCTCGGCCTTCTCTTTCAGGCGCATGCGCACGTCGAGGCCCGAGGAGATGGAGAGTTTGGTGCGCCAGCCCCAGTGGACGGCGTCGGCAAGCCAGCGTGAGGTAGACACGTCCAGGTCGAAGCGGTCTGCGATCATGCCCTCGTACATGGCGTCATCGCCTGCGTCGAGGTTGAGGTGCAGAACGCCCTCGCTTTCGCCGCGCAGCAGCGCCAAAATGCGGTGCGAGGGAAGCTTCTCGAAAGGCTCGGAGAACTCGAAGTAGTCCTTGAACTTCGCGCCCTCGGTTTCTTTACCCTCGACCACGCTGGCGTTCATGGAACCGCTGGTGTACATGCGCTCGCGCACCTCGCCCACCAGATCCGCATCCAGTGCGAAGCGGTCCACCAGAATGGCGCGGGCGCCATCGAGGGCCTTCTTCGTTTCCTCGAAACCTTCGGTGAGGTACTCCCCCGCCAGCTCGGCCGGGTCCGCCGAGGGGTCCTCGATGAGCTTGTCCGTCAGCGGCTCCAGTCCTGCCTCGCGCGCAATATCCGCCTTGGTCTTGCGGCGCTTCTTATACGGCAGGTACAGATCCTCCAGGCGCGCCTTGGTCTCGCAGCCCTGGATCAGTGCGCGCAGCTCATCGGTAAGCTTGCCCTGCTCCTCAATCGCAGCGAGCACCGTTTCCTTGCGCTCTTCCAGCTCACGCAGGTACGTCGAGCGTTCCTCGATGATACGCAGCTGGGAGTCATCCAGCCCGCCGGTGGCTTCCTTGCGGTAACGGGCAATGAACGGAACGGTGTTACCCTCCGCCATGAGCTTGAGGGCGGCTTCGACAAACTGTTCTTTGACGCCCAGCTCTCCAGCGATGGTGGCTGCGATATTCACAAAACCTCTTTTTGGGTCGGGGACTTAAGACCTTCTCACCCTATACCCCGCCCTGCCACGCGCAGGAAGTGCCCAGGCCAAACTCAGTGTGACCAATCTCTGAGGTTCCGTACCAGAGTGTGTGCGGCGGCAAGCACTCCGCGACGGCGGCGGTGACCTTGGTCAGCGGCAGTTCAGAGGCGCCGTTGACGATGACGCGCCACACGTGTTCGCTCACCGGCGGCTGGCCGTGCTTATCCATGTACTCATTGACCAAGATGTTGTCGGGTTCGCAGGTAAATGACACGACCTCGGCGTTGATGTCCTGTGGCTCGACTCCGCCTTCGTGCAGGCGCTGCGGCATGTCTTTGAGGACCTTGTTCCATTCAGCCTCAGTCATAAGTATTGACAAGTCAGTACTCACGTCCATCTCAATCCTCCTTTAGGGTTTCCAGGTAGGCGCGATCGCTGTCACTTAACTCTGCCGCGTCCAGCAGCTCTGGGCGGCGCTGCCATGTTCGCGCCAGCGACTGCTCGCGGCGCCACCGGTCCACGCGGGCATGGTCACCAGAGGTCAGCACGTCCGGGACCTTGAGGCCGCGCCACTCGCGCGGCTTGGTGTAGCTGGGCCCCTCCAGCAGGCCATCGGAGAAAGAATCCTCTTCGTGCGAGCGCCGGTTCCCCAACACACCAGGAATAAGGCGCACGACGGCCTCGGCGATGACCAGCACAGCTACCTCACCGCCGATGAGCACGTAGTCACCGATGGAGACCTCGCGTACGCGGTAACGCTGCTGCGCATCGTCGACGACGCGCTGGTCGATGCCCTCGTAGCGCCCGCACGCAAAGACAATGTGCTCCTCCGCGGACCACGCTTGCGCATCGGCCTGAGTAAAAGGCGCTCCCGCGGGAGTCGGCACGATAAGCAGCGGCTTGTCCGAATTCTCGCTTTCGCCATAGGAGCGTGCCTCGACGCCATGGATGTCGTCGTGGCGCGGCTTGCTCAGATGCGGCAAAGCGCTCTGCAGGTCCTGGGTGGAGGCGGTGCCGGAGGAGACGTCGTCAAGCGCGGGCCCCCATACCTCAGGCTTCATCACCATCCCTGGGCCGCCGCCATAGGGGGAATCGTCGACGGATTTGTGCACGTCGGTGGCCCACTGGCGCAGGTCGTGCACGCCCACCGCAAGCTTTCCCTGCTCGATGGCCTTGCCCAGCAGCGCGTGGCGCAGCGGGTCGAGGTACTCCGGAAAAATGGTGAGAACGTCAATCCTCATAGGTCGAGCAGCCCTTCCGGCGGGGTGATGGTGCAGGTCCCCGCCTCCAAATCAACCTCCGGCACGATCTCCTCCACGAAGGGAACGAGCGCTTCTTTACCTTCGGTGAGAGTGATTTCAAGGAGGGACTGCGTGGGTCCGTGCGTTACGCCGGTCACCTCGCCCACCTCACTACCATCAAGGAGAACGCGCAGACCTTCTAACTCGTGGTCATAGAAGCCGTCGTCTTCCGGGTCATCCAGGGGTTCGGCGAAGAACTGGGTGCCGCGCAGGGAATCCGCGGCCGTGCGGTCCGGGACTTCCTTGAACGTGATGAGCAGGCGCCCCTTGTGGGCGCGCACCGCAGCGATGGTGAGTTCGTGTTCCTTCTTGCCTTGTGTGCCGTGGAGAACCTCGCCGACGGCGAATCGGGTCTCAGGGGAATCGGTGGTCACCTCGACGGAGACCTCGCCTTTAATGCCGTGGGATTTCACCACGCGACCAATGAGTAGTTCCATGCCTGCTAGCTTAACGGGCTACGCTGGGGCGGCATGACTGAGCTTCCGATCAATGATGTGACCACCTTTGGCGACGCCTCCCACAACAGCGCCGCCCTCACAACGCTAAACCTGCTCGATGAGGCGCCTGAACCGAACCCATCGCGCCCCAGACCAGCCGTTAAGCGGGTCCTCAGCGCCGATGGTGCGAACCTCATCCTCTTTTCGTTCCTACCTGGACAAGACCTACCCGACCACAAAGCCGCGCACCCTATCACTGTCCAAGTGCTACAAGGAGCGGTGACTTTTAGTTGCGGAGAAGAAGAGCACCTGCTCGTTCCCGGACAAATCGTGCACCTTCCGGCGCGCATACCACATGCGGTGTCCTGCAGCGATCAACCTGCACTCATGCTGCTCACCATGTTAACGCCGAACATTGGCGCGAATGTCTAGACTTTTAGTACGATACTTTTATTGTGAGTAGTTCGAAGCCGTATCACCATGGAAATTTGCATGAAGAGATCCTCCGGGAGGCCATCAAGCTCGGCCGGGAAGGTGGACCGGAGGCGGTGACGATTCGCGCGGCAACGCGCGCGGTCGGCGTCTCCCCGACAGCCGCCTACCGTCACTTCAAGGACCAAGCCGCGCTTCTCGACGCCGTCGGGACCGTCGCCACCTACGAACTCATCACCAAGCTCAGCGATACCTTCGAAACGACGGAGGGCACCATCATTGACAAAATGATGGCGGCCGGTTTCACCTACTTCCACCATGCCTTGGAAGAGCCGCACTTCTTTATGTGCATGATGGCCGCGAGCAGCTTTGATATTCCGGCCGGGCTCGTAGCCGCGGCTGAGGGGCCCGGCGAAGACCCCCGTGTACAAGCCATGTTCAATTTCTACGGCTACATGGCACAGTACGCGCGCTCGATTGGCCAGGAACCCAATAGGCAGCACATGATGCAGAATTGCCTAGCCGGATGGTCCACGGTGCACGGTTTCACAGTCTTGTGCCTCAGCGGTCATTTGGGATCGCTACCGGAGGAAAAGGTGGAAGCTATGGCGCAGTCGGTTATTGCCTCCGCTGTCCGCGGGTTGGACTTCGAAAATCCTCTGGAGGTCCGCCTCCCACGGCCGAAAAACTAGATAATCCCCGCGACCTACAGGTCAGCGGGGTTAATCTTTTAGCCGAGTAGAACTTACTCTGCGGACTCCTCAGCCTCAGCGGAGTCGGCCTCTTCAGCCTTAGCAGCCTCTTCCTCGGCCTTAGCAGCCTCAGCAGCAGCGGCTTCCTCAGCAGCCTTCTCGGCGGCAGCCTTAGCCTCGGCCTCTTCCTTGGCCTTGCGCTTCTTCTCGGTGATAGCCTCGATGGTCGGGCCGTTGTTGGCCTCAGCCAGTGCAGCGTTGAAGAGGTCCAGCTTGGACGGCTTCGGCTCAGCAACCTTCAGGGTGCCCTCTGCGCCCGGCAGACCCTTGAACTTCTGCCAGTCACCGGTCACCTTGAGCAGTGCGAGAACCGGCTCGGTCGGCTGTGCGCCGACACCCAGCCAGTACTGAGCGCGCTCGGAATCGATCTGAATCAGGGACGGCTCCTGCTTCGGCTGGTAGATACCGATGTTCTCGATAGCCTTGCCGGAGCGACGGGTGCGTGCATCAGCAACGATGACACGGTACTCAGCGTTGCGGATCTTACCCATACGCTGCAGCTTGATCTTAACGGCCATGATTGGCTCCTTTTCTAGTCACCGGGCAGTTCAGACACGCGCCGCTTGGTGGCGCGCCGGTTCAACCCTTGAATTTTATCCTGCGCGTGACGTGCCGGCCGTCCGTAGGCGGTACCGACGTTACGCAGAGATGAAGTTTTACGTGTCCTCCACGCGGTGCGTGAACAACCTCAACAACTTTAGCGGAACCCACACGAGATAGGAAATTCCCCTTAGCTCTTGCGTGGTTAGGCCTTACCCCGCGAAGGGGGTAGTCTGTAATGCGGTTATTTCGACGCCACACAATCCTCTTTTTATGAATAAACAAGCCCCCTCTACATTCCGCTACCGTTATGACCTCGACGGCCTCCGCGGCATCGCGATCGCCTTGGTTGTTCTGTACCACGTCTTCGTTGGTCGTGTCTCAGGTGGCGTCGATGTCTTCCTCCTGCTTTCCGGTTACTTCTTCTTAGGCTCGCAGCTGCGCTATGCCGCACGGCCGAATGCCTCCCTGAACCCGTGGTGGCCCATCTGGCGCACGCTCCGCCGGCTTGTTCCTTCCCTCGTGCTCGTCATCGGCGTGAGCTATGTGCTTGTCCGGCTCTTCGCGCCGAAGCTCATGAACACGGAGCTCACCAAGCAGATCACTGCGACGGTCTTCTACTACCAGAACTGGGAATTGGCACGGCAGAACGCTGACTACGCCGCCGCTTCAGCAACAACATCGCCTCTGCAGCACATGTGGTCCATGGCAGTGCAGGGCCAGTTCTACCTACTGGGCATCTTCTTCGCCCTTGGCTTGGCCGCTTTCATGCGCCTGCGCCCAAAGAACACGGGGCTGCGAGAACAGCGCTTCTCTTCCATTAATTCCATCGCTGGCCCGATTCTCCTCGTAGTTACCGTCGTCTCTTTTGCCTATGCATCCCGCGACGGACTCTTCGGCACCCCCGAAAATTACTACTCCACATGGTCTCGCGCTTGGGAGCTGACTTTGGGCGCAGTGCTCGTCATTTATGGTTCGCACCTGCGCATGCCGCAGCGCCTGTCCAACCTCGCCACGGCTCTCGGCTTGGCGGCTCTGGCTAGTACCGGCCTAGTTATCTCCGACAGCTTGGCCTTCCCTGGGCCGCTGTCTCTTCTGCCCATCGGCGGTGCAGTACTCATCATCATTGGTTCTGGCGGGTCGTTCTCGCGGGTGCTCACCACCCGGGTATCTCGCTGGCTCGGTGATATCGCCTACCCGCTCTACCTGTGGCATTGGCCGCTACTCATCATTTCCATCGCCGCGCTCGGTCTTGAGACTCCTCCGTGGTGGCTCGGATCCATCATCATCGTGGTGTCGCTGGGCTTGGCGGACGTGACGCACCGTTTCGTCGAGAAGCCCCTGCGCCAGCACCGCAAACGCCCGCTTGCCGACGACCTCCCCGTCCACCGCGGTTTCGCCGACCTTCGCACGCGCACCGGCGCTCTGCGCGGCGTTGGCGGAGTCGTCGTCGCCGCCTGCACCGTTGCACTCGTGGCCGTTCAACCGCTGTGGCTGCGCAGCCTACAGGAGGCGAACCAGGAAATCCTCGACCCGAAGCTCTACCCAGGGGCAACGACCTTCGTCGAGAACATCACGCCGCCTGAGAACGTAGAGATCAAGCCTGATCCGATTCTCGCGCGTGGCATCCAGCCGCCAGTCGCCGATAACTGGTGCTTCATCCCGGAACAAGAGCCAACGGACTACTTCATCGAGACCCAGAAGGACGGCGTGACGCCGTGCATCTTTGGTGACGTTGATTCCGACGTCGAGGTCTACTTGGTAGGCGGTTCGCACGCGGAGCAGTATTCTTCGGCCTTGGATCACTTGGGCCGCGAGATGGGTTTCAAGCTGGTTCCGCTCACCCGCGTGGGTTGCCCCATTGAGCTCGGCGATGAACTGAGTGTCAAGCCTTCTTGCGCCGAGTGGAGCAAGGAAGCGGTCAAGCGCATTATCGACGCGGACCCGGCCCTCGTAGTCTCTAATTCAACGCGCCCCGGTCAGCCCTTGGGTCACGGCCCAGACGCTGTCCCGCCCGGCTATAAGGCCTTCTGGGACGAGTTGGCCAAGCACGATATTCCCTTCTTGGGTTTCCGTGATAACCCGTGGGGATTCGATGAGCACGGCAATGGCCTCCAGTTTGATGAATGCTACGTAGCCACCCAGGATTCCCTCGGCTGCGGCATGCGTTTCGAAGAGGTCTACGCTCCCTATGACCCCGGCGCCGAAGTCCTCTCCCAGTACAAGAACATGCTGGCCGTGGACACCTCGAAGTGGTTCTGCGATGCCAACGGCGATTGCCCGGTCATCATCGGCAACATCATGGTCTACCGCGATATGCACCACTTCACCAAGGCCTTTGCGGATTCGGCCATCCCGCTCATCCGTGAAGCCATCACCCCCTTCCTCAATGGCGAGACGGTGCAGCAGCAGCCCCCGCAGATTCCGACGGACAGTCCCATGGTGCCCCAGACCGCTGAGACGTCACCGGCCACACCCGCGGTGCCTATCCCCTATCCTGCATATCCAGCAGATAAAGCCATTTAGTCCAAAAGGGCCGGCGCTAAAAAGCGCCGGCCCTTTCTTAACGAAGAATGCTGCTGCATTCTTCGTTATTTCTTTTTGCCCTGCCCAAAGTCCAGGTTGTTGAGGTCGATATTCTCCATGCCCTTGGGCATCTTGATATCGCCTAGCCCGGGCATGCCGCCGCCGAGCTGTTCCTGCATCTTCTGCAGTTCCTGCATCGACGGCATCCCGCCACCCATGCCAGGCATTCCCCCACCACGACGCTTCGGCGGCTTGCGCTTGCCATTCTTGCCCTTGCGGCCCTTCGGCTTCTTCTTGGTAGCGGAACGCCCACCGCCCATGCCCGGCATGCCAAAACGACCGGCCATCTGCGACATCATCTTCTTGGCTTCGGTGAAGCGCTCGATGAGCTGATTGACGTCAGAAACGCTCACACCAGAACCGAGGGCAATACGCTTGCGGCGCGAAGCGTTGAGAATCTTCGGGTTCTCGCGCTCCTCCGGCGTCATACCGCGGATGATGGCCTGGATGCGGTCGAGCTGCTTTTCGTCGACCATGTCGGCGATCTGGTTCATCTTGTTGCCGCCGGGCATCATCTTGAGCAGGTTGCCCATCGGGCCCAGATTGCGCACCATGAGCATCATGTCCAAGAAGTCATTGAGCGTCATCTCGCCGGAGCCCATCTTCTTGGCGGCTTCCTCCGCCTTGGACTGATCCAGCTTGGATTCCGCCTGCTCAATCAGTGTCAGCAGGTCACCCATGCCCAGAATTCGCGAGGACATGCGCTCCGGGTGGAAGACATCGAAATCCTCGAGCTTCTCACCGGTGGAGGCGAACATGATGGGCTTGCCCGTGACCTCACGAATGGACAGCGCCGCACCACCGCGAGCGTCACCGTCCAGCTTGGTCAGGACGACACCGGTGAAGTCCACGCCATCGCGGAAGGCCTCGGCGGTCTGCACTGCGTCTTGACCGATCATCGAGTCGATGACGAAGAGGACTTCGTCCGGGTTGACGGCGTCGCGGATATTGCGGGCCTGCGTCATCAGGGTTTCATCAATGCCGAGGCGGCCGGCGGTATCGATGATGACGATATCGTGCTGGGTGCGCTTGGCCTCTTCGATACCGCGCTTGGCGACGTCCACCGGATCCCCATGAGAGGTACCCATCTCATGCTCGTGGGAATCCAGGGAGGTGCCAGGATCCGGAGCGTAGACGTCTACCCCGGCGCGCTCGCCGACGATCTGCAGCTGCTGCACCGCGCCCGGGCGCTGGAGGTCACAAGCCACCAGCATCGGGGTGTGCCCCTTGGAAGCCAGATGCTTGGAAAGCTTGCCCGCCAAGGTGGTCTTACCAGCACCCTGAAGGCCGGCGAGCATGATGACCGTCGGCGGGTTCTTCGCCAGGTTCAGGCGGCGGGTCTCGCCGCCGAGAATCTCGATGAGCTCCTCGTTGACGATCTTGACTACCTGCTGCGCCGGGTTCAGTGCCTCAGAAACCTCGGCACCTGCCGCGCGTTCCTTAATGCGCTTAATAAAGCCGCGCACGACGTTGAGCGAGACGTCCGCCTCCAGCAACGCCAGACGGATTTCGCGTGCTGTGGCATTGATGTCCGCCTCGGTCAGCTTGCCCTTGCCGCGCAGGCCGGACAGGGCTGATTGCAAGCGGTCAGACAAAGACTCAAACACGTTAAAAGTGCTCCCTCAACTATCGTGGATAAATTTATAACTTCCCCAGCTTAGCCGTTGACCAGTGCTTGGGTCACATTCCGGACCAGGGTGGCACGGGGGACGTCGCCAAGCGGCACTGCGTGAAGCACCATCGTGGCGCCCGGTGTGGTGGTGGATAGCCACTCGCACTCCGGAAGCAGCGCCAGCACGTGGCCTAGGGTACCTGGGTAGTCATCAATTCGAACCTCGAAGACTCCCCTGGTCCACATCGCAGTCGCGGGCCCTGGTACAAAATCCGGCAGCACCGTGTAAGTTCCGGATTTATAAGACTGCACGAGGCGTTCCTCTACCGTTGCGAGATCGATGGCACCGTGGAGGGCGCGGATATCGAATTCGCCAGCATAGCCCTCCTCAGTGCGCACGAGGCGCGAGGAGAGGATGTTCCAGCCCAACGCTGCGATGAGCGCCAGCGCGCGCACAGCCTCCCGTTGGTAGCTGCCGCGCCACAGGACGGTAAAGCTGTCATCCTCGGGGTTGTGGCGCAGTCCGATATCACGGTCGGCGGCAACCAGAGGACGAACTGGTCGAAGTGCTTCCAGTTGTGCGAAAGCGCGGCCACTGACCGCTTCGATTCCCTTCTCCAGCCTGCGGTTCCACACGCTAGGACCGGTGGACTCGGCATCGGTGCGGGCGAGCACAACGAGGAGCGCCAGAGTCAGGTAGTCATAACGCACGGCTTCGAGGAGCTCGTCACGCGCTTCATCGGATAAGGGGTCCGTGCGGGAGACGATGCGCGCCAGAGTGGTGTGCTCTGCGACCACGGTTTGCACGCGGGAGCGATCCGCCAGGTCGAGACCAAGCTTGGCCGCGGCACGCGCCACCATCTCCGCCCCCACCAGCTCGTGAGGGCGGCCATATCCTTTCCCAATATCGTGGTAGAGCCCCACCAAGAGCAGCAGATCGGGCCGCGCCACGGAGGTGCGGGCTTCTGCACAGCGCGCGACGGTAAGGATGGAGTGATAGTCCACGGTGTGAGAGTGCGTGCGCTCCCGCGGCAACAAGCCTCGAATGTGCTCCCACTCTGGGACGATTCGCTCCCACAGGCCATGCGCGTCCATCTCCTGGATGAGGCGCGGAGTGTTGAGGGGCGAGGACAATAAACTGAAGAATGCATCCGTCGCAGCGGCGGGCCAGCGTTCGGGCAGTTCCGGCAACTCGCGCAGCTGTTCCCAGACATGAGGCGGGACGCTTCTGCCCGAGCGCGCTGCGGCGGCGGCCACGCGCAAAAGCAACCACGGCTCATCCAAGTTGGCGGTGCGTGCGAGACGGATCTCGCCCCCGGCATCAACCACCCCGATATCGAGGGGTTTGCGTGTGCGGTTGTGGCTGCGTTTGGATACGACTCCCCGGGCAGTCGCCAATGCCCTCTCCACGGCTTTGTCTACCGCAGTAGCAGCGGTGACGACGGCCGCGGACAACTCATAACGGTCGGCGAAACCAAGCTCGTGGGCGATCTCCGCGGCGAATTCGGGGTCGAGGACGTCGCGGTGCCGGCGGGCGGTGACGTGGAGGAGCGTGCGGACGTCGAGAAGCAAGGCCTGCTCCTCCTCAAGTGCTGGGGCATCCGCGAGGTTGCCGAGGGCGAGCGCCCGCAGGAATTGGATATCGCGCAGGCCGCCGCGCCCATTTTTAATATCCGGGTGGGTCATCGTGGCCAGGGTGCCGGAGCGGCGCCAGCGGGTGATGGCGAGGTCGACGAAAGCGTCGAAGTTGCTCTGCAGCAGGCGACGCCACGAGGCATAGACCTGGGCGCGGGTAGAATCTACCAGCTGCTTATCGCCGGCGACGAAGGCCAGGTCCAGCTGCGCGAAGCCGGCGGCGGGATCAGAACCGGCGATGGCACCGAACTCGCGCGGAGTGCGCACAGCGTAGTCAAGCCGGTATTTGGCATCCCAGATGGGGTACCAGATTTCGGCGACCACATCTTCGGGCAGCTCCATATCATCCGGGTGAAGGAGGATGAGGTCGAGATCCGAAAAAGGGGCCATCGCCCGGCGGGCGAAGGAACCCGTGGCGGCAAGCGCACAGCCGGGCGGAAGCTGCAGGGACTGCGTGAGATCTATCGCCGAGGCATAGGCTTCCTCACGCAGTTGAGCGGCCGTAGACACTTCTTACAGGGCTGCCTCGCCGCGCTCGCCGGTGCGCACGCGGATGACGTCCTCAACAGGAGTAATCCAGATCTTGCCGTCACCGATCTTTCCGGTATAGGCAGCATCAACGATGGCAGAAAGGATATCCTCCACCTGTTCGTCGGAGGTGACTACCTCCAGCTTGACCTTGGGTACGAAGTCGGTGGCATACTCGGCACCACGGTAGACCTCGCTGTGGCCGCGCTGCTGACCGAAACCCTGGGTCTCGGTCACGGTCAGGCCGTGCACGTCGTGCTGCTCCAAGGCCTCACGGATTTCCGGCAGCGTGAACGGTTTGACGATGGCAGTGATGAGCTTCATCTGTTACTCCTTAGCTCCGGCGGTGTCGACCCGCGGCTGGACGGTTGGTGCAGGATTAATCCTAGCGTCGTGGGTGTGGCGGCGGTGCGACGCCACGGACTCACGGAAATCATAAGCGGTCTCACGGTGCTCAGACAGATCGATGCCTTCGGCTTCATCATCAATCCGCCACCCCAGGGTGGCGCGGATGATGAGTGCCGCCACCAGAGTAATAGCAGCTGAGAACAGCATCGCGACGATCGCGATGAGCGCTTGGACGACGAGCAGCTTGAGGCCTTCCGAAAAGTGCCCAGTGAGGATGCCGTTATCCGTGGCAAAGAAGGCCAATCCGACGGTTCCCCACAGACCAGCGCACAGGTGGACTCCAACGACATCCGGGGAATCATCAAAGCCCCAACGGTACTTCAGGCCGATGCACAGGCAGGCGATAATCCCGCCGAGGAAGCCGAGGGCGAGAGAACCGAGCGGGCTGAGCGCTCCTGCCGCCGGGGTGATGGCGACGAGTCCCGCAATAGCGCCGGATACTGCGCCAAGCGAAGTAGCGGCGTGGTCTCGGATGCGTTCGACCAGCATCCAGCCGAGCATCGCTGCGGCCGCCGCAACAGTGGTGTTGAGCCATGCCAAGCCTGCTAGCCCATCCGCAGCGAAGGCGGAACCGCCATTGAAACCGAACCAGCCGAACCACAGAAGCGCAGCGCCCAGCATCACCATCGGGAGGTTGTGGGGCCTATCGATGTGCTTCGGAAAGCCCGCGCGCGGGCCCACGACGATGGCCAGAACCAGGGCAGCCGCACCAGCGGAGATGTGCACGACGGTACCGCCGGCGAAGTCGATGGGAGCGATGAGGGCCTCACCGTTTGATACACCGAAGAGCCACGCTGCGAGTGAGCGCGGGGCATGGGAGAGCACTCCCCCCGCCCCACACCATGTGGGCGAGCGGAAAGTAGGCGAAGGTCACCCACACGCCTGCGAAAGTTAACCACGCGGAAAACTTCACGCGGCCGGCGAGGGCACCGGAGATGATGGCTATCGAAATAATGGCGAACGTGGCTTGGAAACCGATGTCGATGACGTTGGGATAACCAGCGCTACCGGCAATGTACTCGGCGGCGGGCCCGGTGATTTGGCCGCGCAGCCCCCAGGCTTCAAACGGGTTGCCCACGATTCCCGCCAGCGAACTGCCCGCATAAGACATTGACCATCCCCACAGGACGTAGAGTACTGGGACCAGCGCTAACGCGCCGAAGGACATCATCATCATGTTGAGGACGTGGCGATTGCCCGCCATTCCGCCGTAGAACAATGCCAATCCGGGGGTCATGAGCAGCACCAAGGATGCGCTGATCAGCATCCACGCTGCATCACCGGACGAGAATGCATCAGGAGTCATAGTTCAACTAACCTCTTTTCTATAACTTGATAGGTACAGTTCCCAAAATACCTATAGCTCTATAGATTTAGGAAGAAGTATGAGTCCTAGATCACATCCACGATCTAAAAAGCGGTGAGAACAGCACTATCCTCACCGCTTTCCTGAAGCTTCTCCCCTAGATTTCTTCCTCAGAGGCTTCAACTGTCTGCATACTCTTGCGCATGCGCTTGGCGTACTTCACATCCGTGACGGTCACGCCGTAGATGGAACGGCCCATGTAGAAGGAGCCCACCGACGCGATGATCCACACGCCGAAACACGCGATCATGACCTTGATCAGCGACCACAGGGAAAACCCGTTCTCAGCAAAATCCACGACCAACTTCGCCACAAGCAGCAGCGGAACGGCCAAACCGACCGTCGGCCCCAGCAGGTTGACGCGGGTCAGGGCATCGGGCGCACGCCACAAGGCGATGGCGGTCCCAATGACCAAGACCGTGGCTACGACCAACAGAATCGAGGCGATAATCTCCGCGATAGTCATGGTCTTACCTCCTACCCTTCGAGATGATGCGGGCCATCGACAACGTCGGCAGAACGCCGGCCGCAATAGCCGCGAGCATGGCGATGTCATAGACGATGGACGCGTGATTAGTCATGGACCACGAAATATACATGCACAGCATGCCGTAAAAGACCATGTCACTCATCACGGTTCGGGTGAGCTCATCGCGGGAGCGCAACGCCAGCACCAACGCCGCGCACACCGATGCACCAATGAGGAAAATACAGACAAAAACTACCCATTGAAAGGCGCTCATCGAGGAAAAATCAATCATTTCTTATCATCCTTTCGGGCATCCTTGTTCTGCGCAACCTGGCGCAGGGGCCACACGGAATACTTCTCCACATCATGCGCGGCCAGCGGGGTATCGTCCGTCTTCGCGATATCGGGTGCACGCATATGGCGGCCCAGCGTATCCAGCGGGTACTCGTAAAACGTGGGCGCGAGCTCCTTTGTGGGGCCCTGACCAGGAACGCCATAGTCAATTCCCTTCACCCGCGGGGCGAGGCGCTCCTCCATATCCGCCAGATCTTCCATGATGCTGGCTGGGTCATCCCCCATGACCGCCTGAACCAGCACGATGCGCGGCAGGCCTTCTGCCACCGGCTCGCGCAAACCCAAGGACAGCGTCCCCGGGGTTGCCGTAATGGACGAGGTGAACCAGAAGATCTCCCACGCGCTAGTCACGCGCAAGGGGTACCGCACCACTACCGGCCGGTAGTTATTCTGCGGCTTGAAGGATTCCGCGGCGAGCGAGAAACCCGCGACGAAGATTTCCTTGATCAGCCATAGCGCGTAGACAACGGCATGCACTGCAGTCTTCATTTAACGGCCCTCCTGAAGGGAGTCGATGTCGGGTAGGGCTACGGGGCCGTCGCCAAGCACTGCGTCTGCATAAGCCTCCGTATTCAACAAGTCCGCTGAGGCTTCCATCGTGACGCTGATGACCGGACCGGATAGAACGAACATGGTCAGCGAGCCCAAAATGAGCGCTGCCGAGGGCGCCATCAGCTTCTTGCGAATCACAAGTTCATCGGGCACCTTCTCCTTGGGCAGGTCCTTGCCCCAGAAGACTCGGCGCCACACGCGCAACATGGCAAGGAATGCCGCGAAGGACGCGATGATGATCACCGTGATTACGGTCCAGGCCCATCCCCCGCCGGTACGGGCGATTTCCGCGACGATGAGGACCTTGCCCCACATACCGGAGAAGGGTGGGAAGCCCACGACGGAGAAGGCACCGGCGGCAAAGATCCACGCGATAATCGGATCACGGCGCGCCAAGCCAGAAAGCTTGTTGAGCCTGCCCGTACCGTAGGTCTCCTCAATAGCACCGGAGGCCAAAATAAGCGAGCCCACCGTGAGCATGTGGTGAATGGTGTACAGGATTCCAGCAGCCAGCGCGCGCTGGGCATCATGGGTAGTGAAGGCCATCATCACGAGGATGAAGGGCATACCGTTGAGCATCTGGTAGCCCAGCACGCGGCGAATGGAGTTTTCAGCTAGGCCGCCGAAAGCACCAACCAGCATGGAGATGATCATGATGACGATGATGAGTGTCCCCCACCGCTGGTCCATATCAAAGAGCTGCACCCACAGGCGGTAGAGCATGTACACCGCGACCTTGGTGTGCAGGCCAGAGAACAGGCCCATGACGGCAGCGGACGTTCCCGGGTAGGTGCGCGGCAGCCACGACTGCACGGGGAACACACCGGCCTTCGCGGCGATGGCGATAACGATGATGCCCGAGGCCACCGTCACCGGACCATTACCGGCGGCAGCACCCGTGAGCGCCGCCAGGTTGACCACGCCAGCCACCGAGTAGATATAGCCCACACCGACCACCAAAAGCGTGGAGGCGAACAAGTTCACCAGCACGAAGGCGCGGCCGGCAGCCAAGCGTGACCAGGTACCAGACATGGTGATGAGGCCATAGGACGGCAGTAGCATGACCTCGATGAACACGAAGAAGTTGAAGAGATCAGCGGTGAGCAGGGCGCCGCACACGCCGGTGATCAAGATAAGCGTCAGCGATGGGTAGTAGCGAGACTTAGTCTCGCCGCCCACGATGGCAAACCAGTTGGCGCCGAAGGCCACGATCATCGTCGTGATGAGCATCAGTGCTGAGAAGGTATCGGCCGCGAAGGCGATACCTGCGTTACCCACGTAGTTACCCACGCTATGCGCCACCACACCGTTGTTCATGGTGTAGAGCAGCAGCGCAAAGGAAGCGAAGATACCCACGCCCGGAACGATGAGCATGATGGCATCGCGCACACGATGCCACGGCGCGAGCAATGCGAGCGCCGCCGATACGAGGGGAACCGCCGGGAAGAGCGGGAGGAGGGCGCTTACGGTGTCATACATCTAGTTGTCCTCCTCTTGTTCGAGTTCTTTCAAACGATCCATCTTGTTGGCCGAGCGCTGCAGAATCTCGCGGTTCTGGGTATCTCGTCCCAGAGTGGAGAAAGCGTGGTCAATGGTGTTGTCATCCACAGGCTCCACGACGTCCGTGTCGTCGTTCGCGCCCATCGCCGCCATGGTCAGCAGGATGGTCGAGGTTGCCATGGAAATCACCACGGCGGTCAGCACAAAGGCTTGCGGCAGCGGGTCAGCCATCTGGTCCATGCCCACCTGCGACGGAAAGGACTCTCCGCGGTAAGAGTACACGCCGGTGGCCAGAAGCATGAGGTTGGCACCGTGGCCGAAGGCCATCATGCCCAGCACGATGTGCACGAGGCCGCGCTGCTGGATGAGGTAGACAGCGCTACCGATGAGCAATGCAATGGTCAGTGCGAGGATCATGAGCTCTTCTCCTCTGTAGCCGAAGTGTGGTGGGGCGAGGACGCGCGGCGGCGTGCCTCGGATTCATTGAGCAACGCCGTTGGGTCCGAAGACGGGTTGATGGATTCGGGGTAGGGGTCATCGACATCCTCCAGCACCACGCGCGGCGTGTTCGGCAACGCGGAATCATCATCGTGGACCCACGGCAAGAAGTCCCGCTCGGTGCCTGGCCGCAGATAGCCACCCAAAGCATTGATGGCCATCGTGAGCATGCCCAGGACCGCCAGGTAGATACCCAGGTCAAAGATGAGCGACGTGGTCCAGTGCTGCCCCAGGGCGTGGCCGTGGATGGCAGTCAAGAAACCACCGGAACTATGCGACGTCGGGATGTAGCCGATGAAGCCAGCTACCAGCGCCACGATAATGCCCACGCCGGTGAGGTGAATCGGGGTCATGCGGCCGAAGACAATCTCATCGGTGCCGCGTGAGAGATACGTCAGGCCGATGGCCGCGCCCATGATGAGAGCAGCCGGGAAGCCGCCGCCGGAAGCCTGGTGCCCGCGGTAGAACACGATGAAGGACATGACCACCAGAATCGGGATGGCAATGGAAATTCCCTTACGCAGCGGAACCGAGTTGAGCTGCGACTGACCGAACGGCGCCGGACGCGTACCGGAGGTAAACGGGAAGCGCGGCAGCGTCGAGGTGACCGCGGCGATCACGACGGCGGCCATGCCGAGCACCGACAGCTCGCCCAAGGTATCAAGCGCACGGAATTCCACGATGATGGTGGCCACGACGTTATCGCCGCCAGTGATGTCTGGGGCGTTATTGAGGTACCACATGGACAAGTCGGAGCGCTCGTGGCGGCCCATCAGCGCCCACACACCAAGGAATGCGGTGAGTCCGGCGAGCACCGCCACCACGATGGAGCCAACCTTACGGTTGGTGTTCTGTACCGGGTGGAATTTCTCCGGCAGGTAGCGCAGGACCATCATCATGACGATGACGGACAGCGCCTCCACCGTGAACTGGGTCAAGGCAACGTCCGGTGCACCCAGCAGGAACATCTGCAAGGTCACGCCGGTACCCGCGGTACCAATCATGACCGCCCCCGTGAGGCGGTTGCGGGTACGAACCAAGCCAAACATCGACAGCGCCACGATGCCCAGCGGCAGCAGATCCCACGGGTTGTCCAGGCCATCCACGCGCGGGTTCAAGGCCACGCCGTCGACGCCCGTCGACACCAAAGTGGAGCCCGCAAGAATGATGACGAGGAGGACAATCGGCAGGATGAGCTTCGACGGGTTGTGGGTATCCGACATGCGGCCGACGAAGCGGCCGAAGGCTGCGCACACGTCCTGGATCCACTTCAGGATTTGGTTACCGGTGCGCGGCAGGAGCTGGCGCTCCTCCATCGCGGTCCACAGCGGCGTACGGAAGAACAACGCGATGATGCCAGCGATAAGCACCACCACGGAAATAAGCAGCGGAACGTTCAGGCCGTGCCACAGCGCGAGGTGGGAATGACCCTCCATGCCGATGGCCGCCACGATGTTATCGAGCGGCTTATCGAGCGCTCCCATGACGAAGATGATCGGCACCGACATCACACCGGGCAGCGCCGCGGGCAGCCACAGCCTGACCGGCGCCTCATGAACATGCGACATGTTGCGTGGGCCATCGAAGAAGGCACCGAAGATGATCTTGGCGGAGTAGGTAAAAGTGAAGAACGCACCCACGCCGGCGACGATGAGCAGCAGCACCTGGCCGGTCGAGCCAATTGGTGCCTCCTCGAAGGCGGTGAGCATTCCTTCCTTCGACACGAAGCCAAACAGCGGCGGGACCGCCGCCATGGAGGCAGCACCAATGAGCATGGAGCCAAAGGTCCACGGCATCTTGTTCCACAGCACACCAAGGCGGCGGATGTCACGTGAACCAGCCTCGTGGTCGATGACGCCAATGAGCATGAAGATGGAGGACTTAAACAACGCGTGCGCCAGCGTGTGCACGAGGGCCGCTGCGATAGCGAACGGGGTGCCAACACCAATCGTGGCCACAATCCATCCCAGGTGGGACACAGTGGAGTACGCGGTCAGCTTCTTCAAGTCCGTCTTCTGCACGGCAAAGACCGCCGACATCACTGCGGTACCCATACCGGCGACGATGAGCAGCCAGTTCCACGCTGCAACATCATGGAAGATGGTGGAGAAACGAATCAACAGATAAACGCCGGCCTTCACCACGGCCGCTGCGTGCAGGAAGGCCGAGACCGGCGTGGCGGCCGCCATGGCCTCCGGCAGCCAGAAGTGGAAGGGGAACTGCGCGGACTTGGTAAACGCCGAGACCGCAATGAGAATGGCAACCCCGGCGGTCAGGCCTGGGCGCTCGGCCCACACATCAGAGGCGAGGATGCCCTCGAGGCTCGTGGTCCCCGCAGCCGTTGCGGCAATCGCCACGCCGGACAGCAAGGTGAGGCCGCCGATGAAGGTCAGGATGAGCGTGCGCTGCGAACCGGCCTCACCGGACTTGCCGCTGCGCGCGATCAACATGAACGACGCCAGCGATACCAGCTCCCAAGCCAGGAAGAGCACCACGACGTCGTTAGCCAGCACGAGCAGGAGAATCGACAGCGTAAACGCTGTCATCAGCACATAAAAACTGACGTTGCCTTTACCTTTGGGCAGGTAGGCCGCAGAGTAGGTGAACACCACTGCGCCGATGACGAGAGCCAACATGGCAAAGAAAATGCCCAGTGCATCGCCCCGGAAGGCGAGATTAACGTCAACGCCTGGCGCGATGACATCGCGCACCCACGTCACGGAATAGGACAGTTCTTCGCCCCGGGCCAGTGCCGGAAATTCTTTAGCCAACAGTGCCGCGGCGATAATAAAAATGCCGGCTAGCGGGTAGCCGGCTGCGCGATCAGCAACCTTGACGGCTACTGGTGCTAGCGCCACTGCGACAGCTGCGAGGAGGACGACATACAAGAGTGTCACGAAAGAGTAGCCTCACGAACCGTTGTTAGGGCTGTTTAATCAGCCTCACATAGACAGGACTGTCCTAGACTACCATTGTGACCTCCCCCAAAGCACATCTTTAATGGGACGAAGACGACGAAAGCGCCCCGCAAAGGAGGCGCTGCGTCTCGAAAGAACTTAGGTCTAGCCCAGGGATCTATAAGGACTTACTTCTCCCCCAGCAAGGCATCCACGAAGCCCTCAACCTCAAACGGCGCGAGGTCATCTGCACCCTCGCCAAGGCCCACGAGTTTGACCGGCACGCCCAGTTCTTCCTGAACCTGGAAGACGATGCCGCCCTTAGCGGTGCCATCGAGCTTGGTCAGAACAACACCGGTGATGTCGACGACATCGCGGAAGATGCGGGCCTGGGTCAGGCCGTTCTGCCCGACCGTTGCGTCCAACACGAGCAAGACCTCATCGACGTCGGTCTTCTTCTCAACCACGCGCTTGACCTTGCCCAACTGGTCCATGAGGTCCACGGAGGTGTGCAAACGACCAGCGGTGTCCACGAGAACGACGTCCACTCCTTGATCTACGCCAGCGGCCACGGCGTCGAAGGCCACGGAAGCCGGGTCCGCGCCTTCCTTGCCGCGCACGGTGGTAGCGCCCACGCGGCGACCCCAGGTCTCCAGCTGGTCCGCGGCCGCTGCACGGAAGGTATCCGCCGCGCCGAGCAAAACGTTGTGTCCCATGGATACGAGCACGCGGGCCAGCTTGCCCGTCGTGGTGGTCTTGCCAGTGCCGTTGACGCCGACAACCATGATGACGGCCGGCTTGCCCTCATTCGGCATGGCCTTGATGGAACGGTCCATCTCCGGGTGGCCCACCTCGATGAGGGCCTCGCGCAGCATGGCGCGGGCTTCCGCCTCGGAGCTCACTCCGCGCTCCGCAATCTTGTCGCGCAGGGAGTCTGTAACCTGCATCGTGGACTTCGTACCCAAATCCGCCATGATGAGGGTGTCTTCGATTTCCTCCCAGGCATCATCATCCAGGTCACCTGCGGAGAGAATACCCATGAGGCCTTGGCCGATGGCATTCTGCGAACGCGACAGGCGCCCGCGCAGCTTGCCCAAGCGGCCGGCAGCCGGCGCAATATCCTCCTGCGGCTGGGCTGCCGGGGCCTCGACGACCTCAGCGTCGTCGGATACCTCTAGTTCCTCCGGCTCAGCCTCGAGTGCCGCGCTTGCCGACGCCGCTTGGGCCCCCGCCGCCGCAGCGGCCTCCTCTGCTTCAGCTTCCTCTGGCTCGGGCTGCGCTTCTGGTTCAGGCTGTGCTTCTACCACTTCCGCTGCCTCTTCTTCGGCTTCAACCTGAGCAGAAGGCTCCTCCGCAGCCGGAACCTCAGGTTCTTCCGGAGCCTCCTCTTCTACCTTCGGGGCTTCAACTACCGGCTCCGGTTCAGCAGTCTCCGGTTCGGTGGCCGGGACAGCTTCCTCTGTGTCCTCTTCATCCTTCTCAACGGCAGCGGCGCCGGAAGCAGCAGTACCAGCGGCAGCAACGCCCGCAGTTCCTGCAGCGGCTAGGCCAGCGGAGGAATCCTTATCCTCTTCCTCCTTTACCTGGTCCTTCTGTGCAGCCGGTTCCGGCTTGGGCTCTGCCTTAGGCTTCGGCTCTGCCTCAGGCGTCGGTTCCACCGCAGGCTTCGCCGCCTTCTGAGTCTCCTCCGTGCCCTTGAGCTGAGCGTTAGCGAGCTCGGTGGCATCGCGCTGCTCAGACTTCTTCTCCGCTTGCGGCTGAGCTTTGGGCTCGGCCGGTGCGGGCTTGTCAGCCTTAGCCGCAGGCACAGGTTCCTTGGTAGCGCCGCCGCCAGCCGGGGCAAAATTAAAACCAGACTTGGCCTGGTAGTTGCCGGACTTCTGCTGCTGGGTCAGCTCCTTCGGCTCCTCCGCGGGCTTTTCAAAGGAGACCTTCTTTGACTCGCCGCGCTTCTTGCCCAGAACAATGAACAAGACCACCAGCAGAATCAGGACGATGACTGCTATCGCAATCCACAGAAAAGTAGTATTCATGCTTTCCATAGTGCCAGGGTTGCCCACGCCAGGCACCATGAGGAGTCCAAAAAGGCACGAACAGATGCCCTCAGTTAACGCGAAGGCTCGACGCCGCGCATCGTGAAGCCATAAAGCACGGTAGCCACGTCCACCGTTGGCTTCTGGTCAGTGTTGGCTATGAGCTGAGAATCCTTGCGCACCTGACTTAGGTCAGGGCGGATGAGCAACGCCACTCTTGGCACTGCTACCTGGTGTTGTTCGGCAGAGGGATGGGGTTGTTCCGCAGTAAATCACTGCCTAAGCCAGGAAGGCGTCCTGCAGAAGGCATCTGGCAAACGGCATCTCTCCTATCCATCTTCACACTCCTTCCACCTGAAGTGTTTGAAGTGGAAATCTTCAATTATGGTAGCCTTACCTAAACTAGGTATAATCTTTATACTTTCCGAAGGGAGTCTCTGCCGCTGCAAACACCAGCCCTGAACGGGATTCGGTCTCAACCAACGGTGGTACCGCTGGGGCATCGGCCAGCACCAGCTGAATCCGCAGGGGCGAACCACTAATTTCCATGGTGCAGACGGCAGCGTCCGATTGCAACTTTGGTGCAGATGTATCGCAGCGCCATTCGCTTCAACGGCCTGGAGGCCGCAAATGAATCGGATGTGCTGCGTATCTACCGCTAGAAACCGCAGCACATTGGAGACCAGCCGCCAAAATGGGCGAGGTTTAGAAGATGAGAAGCGAGGGCCGAGACGAATGTTAGTCCGAAGTTGAAGGTGGCTGCGAGGTTGAAATCCATCCGGAAATATCGCGAAGTTCTGGGAATTTCCCTTCCCATCGCTGGAGTACAACTCGCCGGAGTTGCATTGACCACCACGGACGTATTGATGCTGCAGTCCGTGGGCGTACTGGCGATAGCCGGCGGCGGCCTAGCGATGCAGCTTTACAACCAGATCCGCACGATGTGCGTGGGCATGGTGACGGCCGGGGCAAATCTTGTGGCTGAAGCAGCAGCAAAAATGGAAAAAGAGAAAACCTCTTGTCAAAATTGCGAGGCGGGAGCAGAACAGATCCGGCGGGCTGTGCGCTCCTCCTTCGCGGTGGCCACTGGCACTGCAATTCTCGGCGCGTTACTGGTCATCGCCCTAGGCGGATTGGTCCTTGTTCTGCCCATCGACAAGCACGTTGCCCAACTCACCTTCGCCATGACCCTTGCGCTCGCACCCGGGTTAGTCCCGATGATGTGGCTCAACGTCCTGCGCCAATTCGCCGTGGGCATGCGAAAACCCGGCTCCCTGTTAACCATCACGCTGATATCGATATTTATAAATATCGCATTGAACTGGTTATTTATGACATGGGCAGCCTCGGATCACTGGAAGGTAGCGGGCATCGGGCTTTCTACAACTGTCATCCAACTGCTTACCTTCCTGGCCTTCCGGATTGTGGTACTGCGCATTCCCGAGCTACAGCCCTATTTCCACATCCTTCCGTGTAAAGGAGATGGGGAGACTATCTGCCGCCTCGTCCGCCTCGGGGTACCAGTCAGTCTGACCTATGGCTCGGAGGCTGCAATAACAACCATCGCCGGTTTAGTGATGGGGACCTTTAGCCCACAGATGCTAGCGGCGCACAATATTGTGAACCAACTGGCGTACATCGTTTACCAAGTGTGCATCGGCTTTTCTCACGGCGGCTCGGTGCTGATCACAAGGGCTCGGGCCGAGAGTGCCGACTCAGTGCGCGAGATTACCCGACGCATATTGTTCGTCGTGGTCACGTATCTGGGAATAATGGGCGCGCTGTGGCTTCTGTTGGGCAGGTGGGTACTGCATCCTTTCTTAAAAGAGGCAGATCCCACCACCTTTCACATTGCCGTCCTGCTCCTATGTCTCGCGGTACTGCAACAGTTCGCCAAAGGAATCCAAAACGTGGCAGTGGGCCTACTGAGAGGCCTGAAAGACACCACCTCAGGGCTACGCTGCACCCTCGTCGGGTACTGGCTGGTTGGCGTCCCCGGGATTCTGATATTTGGAAAGCTCCTCGGATGGGAAGGATATGGCGTCTGGTTAGGACTCATCATGGGTTTCGCAACCACGGCGGTACTGCTGCTACGCACATATTCCCGCCGACTGAATGAACTGACTTAACGGGAATGTTGGGGGTAAAAGTTTCATCACCCATTGTAGATAAACAAAGGTATGGCTAACCTAATAGATCCACTTGGAAGAAAGGATTGCCTTGTCCCTCACGACAACTAGGGCTCGCGGTTTTAAAACCCCACGCGCCCCTCACCACCGAATGGCCCGCGTAGTCGCCTCAGCCGTCACCGCCACTGCCCTCCTTATGACCGCTGCCTGCAGCACTAACGATGAACAACAGACCGCAGATGACGGAGAAAAGCAACAGATCACCGACATTCTCGGGCGCGAAGTCGAGGTCCCGAAGAACGTCGATCGGGTCCTCATGGGCGGGCAACGGATGCTTTACACGACATCCATCCTCAACAAAGAAAACCCGCTCCAGGGCATCGTTGCCTGGCCAGATGACCTGGAGCAGAACGACCCTGGCACGTACAAGAAGTACGAACAGAAATTCTCAGAGATCGAAGATATTGAGCAAACTGGTGAAGTTTACGACGGCTCGATGTCCGTTGAGCAAGCTTTGAATTCCCGTCCAGATGTCTTCATTGTCTCCGCAAGCAGCTTCGAAGCCGCCCAGGATGCTGGCATCGTAGACGGTCTAGAAAAGGCCGGAATCCCCACGGTTACCGTCGATTACTTTACCGACCCGGTGAAGAACACCGCACCGAGCGTGCGCTTGCTCGGCAAGGTACTCGGCCACGAGAAGGAAGCGGAAGAGTATGCCGAGTTCTATGAGTCCAAGGTGAACATGGTTCAGGAGCGCCTAGAAAAAGCCAAGGCCACCCCCACACCGACCTTCCTCTGGCGAGCTCCCGGCTACTTCGACTGCTGCTCTACCTTCGCTAAGTCCAACCTAGCCCAAATTGTTAACGCAGCGGGTGGCGAAAACGTGGGCGACGATATGATCGACGCCAAGCAGGGGCAAGTCTCTCCCGAGGCGCTAGCTGAAAAAGACCCAGACGTCATCATCGCCACCGGCGCAGACTGGACCGGCGCCAAGCAGCAGCCAAAGAAGAATGGCTTTGTACCCCTGGGCTACGACGAGTCCACCGAACAGGCAGCCAAAGACTTCCAACGCGTTGTTGACGGGCAACCTGTCCTTAAGGAAATGCGGGCGGTCAAGAACAAGCGGGCCTACGCTGCGTGGCATCACTTCTACGACTCCCCATACAACTACCTAGCCATCGAGTGGTTTGCCAAAGCCATGCACCCCGACCTGTTTTCCGATGTCGACCCGCAGGCCGATTTGGAAGAACTACATGAAAAATTCCTCCCTGTGGAGGCTAGCGGCACCTTCTGGACTGGTTTGCCATGAGCCACGGAGCACGAGCGCAATCAATTGCCACCGGAAGCGAGGTGGACGACCAAAACTCTACCCCGCAACGGCAACGCCCCCGGTCAAACTGGTACCGAACAGCTAGCAGGCGAAAGGTAGCGATCATCGCAGGGCTTACGGCCCTGCTATGCGTCACCATTGCCATAGATTTCCTCATCGGCAGCAGTTTGAACGCAAATGAGGCGCTCTACGTGCTCTTTCACCCCAGCGATTCCCGCCCAATTGACTGGCAGATCATCTTTGATATACGTCTGCCTATGACCGTCACAGCGGTGCTCATCGGTGGCACCCTCGCTGCTGCCGGCGCAGAGATGCAAACCATCTTGGATAACCCCTTGGCAGAGCCCTATACGCTGGGCATTTCCGCCGCTGCGAGCTTTGGCGCAGCCTTTGCCACCGTCTCAGGATTCACCGCGGCGGGAATCGGGGCAGCGCTGGGAATGGCGGGCAGTGCTTGGGTCTTCGCCCTCGCGGCCTGTGCGGTGATCGTCCTATTCTCTCGGTCAAAGAGCTCTGGTACCGAGGGAATGATTCTGCTGGGCATAGCCATCGTGTTCCTCTTCGATGCTCTACTAGCGCTAATGCAGTACCTCGCCTCGCAGACCCAATTAGAGCAGGTGGTTTTCTGGACCTTGGGCAGCCTTACGCGCGCTACGTGGCCTCAGATCGGCCTTCTCGCGGTCATCTCACTAATCGGAATTGCTTACTTCTACCGCAATGCGTGGACGCTGACCGCGTTTCGAATGGGCGACGACCGCGCTAGGTCCATGGGTATCAATATCCCAAAGCTGCGCACGTACACGCTGGTGGGAGTCTCCCTTATGGCGGCAACTGCCGTTTCGATGGCCGGGACAATTGGTTTCATCGGACTCGTCGGCCCACATATCGCCAGGATGCTCGTTGGTGAGGACCAACGCTTCTTCCTCACCACGTCCATCATCTCAGGTGCGCTTTTGCTGACCTCAGCCTCAGTGGTATCCAAGCTGATCCAGCCTGGGGCGATTCTGCCTGTCGGCATCATCACCGCGATTGTGGGCGTTCCCGTGTTCGTCGTCCTCATTGTTTTGCGACGCCGCCCCCGAACTGTCTCCTCAACCTAATGATCGCCTCTCCCAGTACTTCCTGCCCCAGAAAGGACCCCCTCGTGGAACAACCGCCCACGGTTCCGCCAGAACCCACACTCCGGGTAGATAACCTGTGCTTTTCCCATGGAGACGAACAGATACTGAATGACGTATGTCTCCCAAAGATCGAAGCTGGAACCGTCACCGCCCTCGTCGGCCCTAATGGCGCTGGTAAGTCGACTTTGCTGCGCTGCATGGCTAACCTATGCCGATTCAGCGGCGACGTCACTGGGCCCGAGGCAGTATATTTGCCACAGGATCCCCCGCCGGAAAGCACCCTTACCGTATTCGAATCGGTACTTCTGGCACTCCAGCATTCCCGGACGGGATTCAGCGGACTACGGGTAGCCACATCCACACAGGACCGAGTCAGCTCGGTCCTCACGCGGCTGGGGCTAGAAGACCTAGAATCCCGAACAATGTCCCAGCTCTCCGGCGGCCAGCGTCAATTAGTAAGCTTCGCCCAGGCCATCGTATGCCGGCCGCAGGCATTACTACTGGACGAGCCAACCAGCGCTCTTGACCTAAGAAATCAGCTCATCCTCATGGAGCATATTCGCGCCTATGCAGCTGAAGCACCCGCGGCGGTCGTGGTTTCGATGCACGATCTTTCACAAGCAGCGCGCTTCGCTCACCGCATTGCGGTACTCCACGCGGGCACTGTATACGCACACGGAGCAGCTAAGGACGTGTTAACCGCAAAAATGTTGCGTGAAGTCTACCGCGTAGATGGAAAAGTCACCCTTACTGATGACGGTTCTGCAGCAATCACCACATCCAGAGCCATATAAGGGGCTTGAAGTGCCCCGAGTTTTGTTCCTAGGCATGTTCCTTGATTTCTATTATTCCCTGTTGCGGGTTCTTCTTCCACAATTCGGTTTCCACCTCGGCTGGGGTTCGATATCCCAGGCTTTGGTGGAGCCTTACCTCGTTCCACCATGACACCCACTCGAACGTCGCGATTTCTACCTCGACAACATCATTCCACCTGCGAGTATGGATGAGCTCATTCTTGTAAGAGCCGTTAACGTTTTCAGCTAGAGCATTGTCATTTCAGTCACCGACGGTCCCAGTGGAAGCGGCAATCCCGTGCTGGGCGAGACGCTGGTTGTAGACAACGCTGACGTACTATAAGCCGTGATCCGAATGGTGAATAAGGCCTGTTGTTTCCTTCGCGCTCACAATCGCTTGGTTGAGTGCTTGCAGCGGTAATACCTCGGTGCGCATCGAGTCCGATAATGCCCATCCGACGATCCGCCGGGAGTAAACGTCAGTGACAAACGCGGTGTACACAAAACCCTTCTTCGTACGCACGTAGGTAATGTCGGCCACCCACAGCTTGTTTAAGGCCTTGGGCTTTGAACTCACGCTCGACCAAATCCGGGCGCAGATCCGGCCTGTTGAGGTGTACGGGTTGTGATTGGTGATCCGCCTGTGCCTGTGCCAGAAACACCAGCTAGGCGCATCAGCCGGGCGGTTTGCTCACGACCGATGTCGATTCCGTCACGGTCAAGCGCATGCCACATTGTCCGCACGCCGTAGACACCGTAATTATCCCGATGAATGGCACCAATGCGTTCAATCAGCACAGCGTCACGAAGGCGACGAGCACTTAAGCCCACGGGCTTTGGACTGGCGATAACCACGCGAGGTGATAAACCCACCAGCCCGGTTAATCTTCAACTCCGGTGCAGATGAACTCGACAGAGAAATGATTCCGGTATTTATCGATGAACCGGATCATTTCTTAACGTTTGGGGCCTGGTCGTGAGGCGAAAAAGCTGACGCAGCCTTCAGCAACTCGTTGGTATCTCGAAGCTCTTGATTTTCGCGGCGTAGCCTGGCATTTTCGGTAGCCAAATCTTCAGGAACAGGTTCTGGGATGTTTCCCGCACGACGAGCAGGCTTAAGTCCATAGACGAGCCGTGTGCCATGAAACCCCCAACTTTGAAGCTACTGCCTAGCACGCGGGATGCATCGACATGCTTTCCGCCAAGATGCGGTCCTCCACGAGACGGACCACACGGTCCTTTGCATCCTGGTCAAATTTTCTTGGCATGTTCCAGATTTTCCCATCTACTCAAACGGAACAAAACCTGGGACACTTCATCTTTGGGTCTAAAAACGCCATCTGCAATGCGTGCTGTCAAGAGGTGAATGCGCCACTTCGACCGGGAGGTAGTTGTGACGCGTTGGACTCCGAAGGATGTTAAGGATGCTGCCGTTGAGCGAGTGGCTGCAGGCGAGGCAGTTAGCCTGGTCGCGCGTGATGTCGGTGTAGGCCCCGAATCGGTTTACGGTTGGTTGAGGGGAAGAGGTGTCGAACCTCCCGGCAGGCGTGCGAGTCGTTTGCGTGATCCGTTTGTCCGTGAGGCTGTTGGGTTGGTGCGTGCAGGTATGTCGATCAATCAAGCAGCACAGACTGTTGGAATATCGACTGGCTTGCTTCACAGCAGGTTAAAGAAAGCTGGTGTAATCGAAGTGCGGCCTAGACGCGCCCACTTGTCACCTGATGAACGTGCCCAGGCCGTGGAGCGAGTGCTTGCTGGTGAGAGCTGTCAGACAGTGGCTGATGCTATCGGTGTGCATCCTTCTACCGTGTATGGGTGGATAAGGAAGCAGCGGTATGCGAAGTTACGCCGGCAGCGACACCGTCGAACGCCTGATGAGGCGGTGGTGTCTTTGCCAGATACAGGCAAGAAGCTGGGTAAAGATTCTGTTATGCCAGCACCGATGAAAACTCAAGCCGTTGATGGATTTCCTAGCGCCGCTTTAGATAAACAGGGCGTGGTAGGGCGTGGTCGCAGGCTTACTGTTGAAGACCGTGTTGCTATTGAAGCGGGATGTCGTGTCGGTGATTCGGCACGAGCCATCGCGCAGAAAATAAATAGGCACCACAGTGTCGTCGCCCGTGAAATCACCCGTAATGGTTGGAAGATCGTCGATGAGGACAGCACAGAGCAGCTGCGATATAACGCCCACAACGCTGCTGTTTCTACTGCTGGTCGGATGGTGCGGCCAAAACTACGCAAGCTCGATGAAAGCCCAACGCTTCGGGGTGTAATGGTCGATTGCCTTGCCCGCAGGTGGTCACCTGGGCGCATTAGTGCATGGCTTGAGCATGCTTTCAGCGATGATGAAAGCATGCGTATTTCCCACGAAACGATCTACAGTGCCTTATACATTCAAGGCAAAGGCAGCCTGCGAGCCGAGCTTGAAGCAGTCATGAAGACTAAAGACGTACTTATCCGCGGCGGCGCAACACGCAAGCGTCGTGCCCGAAACGCTGGCGTGTTAACCGGTCGCCCTTGGATCAAAGGTGCTGAGATCACCCACCGCAGCCCGGAAGCTGATGACAGGGCTATCCCCGGGCACTGGGAGGGCGACCTTGTTATTGGTAAAGGTGGCAAAAGCGCGCTGATTACCCTAGTAGAGCGCACCAGCCGTTACACCCTGCTTGGACACCTTCCCGATGAGCACAGTTCACACACCGTGGTCGCAACCCTGCAGGACATGGTCAAAGACCTCAACACCGAGCAGCTAAAGACCATCACATGGGACCAAGGCGCAGAAATGGCTGTCACAGCACAAGTCCAGATTAAAGACGGCTGCCAGGTGTTTTTCTGTGAACCGCACTCACCGTGGCAGAGACCAACCAACGAGAACACCAACGGCGAGATCAGGCGCAGGTTCTACAAAAAGGGCACCGACTTTGCCACCGTCACACCCGAACATGTCGCGTGGGTGCAAAATGAGCTCAACGAAACACCCCGACAAATCCTCGGCGCAACCCCACGTGAAATACTCAACGAACTATTCAAGCGTGGCGCATCCACCGCTTGATTCCGCCATGAGTAAATGGCGTTTTCAGCCGTGAAAACGCCTTATGACTGATGCCTTTTGACAGTTGCCTCCAGCATGTCGATGGAGACGCACAGACGATGCCCGCCGTTAGCGCGGAGCGTCCACTCCAAGGCGCGTGGCATCCTCGGCGGCTTGAGCCGTGCCCGGTGCCTCACCGGCGCGGGACATGCGCTGCGAAATCACGCGCGTTACGCCATCGCCGCGCATCGTCACGCCGTAAAGAACGTTGGCCACGTCCATCGTCGGTTTCTGGTGGGTAATGACGATGAGCTGAGAATCCTTACGCAGTTCCTCGAAAAGTGCAATGAGGCGGCGCAGGTTGACGTCGTCAAGCGCGGCTTCCACCTCATCCATGACGTAGAACGGTGAGGGGCGCGCGCGGAAAATCGCCACGAGCATGGCCAGTGCAGTCAGGGACTTCTCACCGCCCGAGAGCAGCGACAATCGTTTGACTTTCTTACCCGGTGGGCGGGCCTCCACCTCGATGCCGGTAGCCAGCATGTCGTCCGGCTCCGTGAGGATGAGGCGACCCTCGCCTCCTGGGAACAGCGTCTGGAAAACCTTGGGAAACTCCGCTTCCACGTCATGCCAGGCGTCCGTGAACAGCTGCAAGATTTGCGCATCCACGTCTTCGATAACGCCAGTCAGATCCTTGCGGGCCTGAATCACGTCATCTAATTGCGTGGACAGGAAGCTATAGCGCTCCTCGAGCGCCTTATACTCCTCCAAGGCCAGCGGGTTGACCTTGCCCAAGGAGTTGAGGTCCTTCTCGGCCTGCTTCAACCGCTTGGTCTCGGCGGAGCGATCGAAGTCCTCGCCCGGGGTGTAGTCCTTGAGCAAGTCCGGGATAGCAATGCCGAGTTGTTCCACGATTTTGCCCTCGGCCTCATCCACGCGCACCTGTGCCTGGCTGCGGGCAATCTCCGAGTTGTGCGCGGAATCGGTCAGGCGATCGAGCTGCTGGCGGGTAGCGGAGACCGCCTGCTTCGCCGACTGCGCACGCCCCTGCAGCACGCCGCGCTGGGTCACTAGCTCATCGCGTTTTTCAGCTGCGCGCTCGAGTGCCTGGGTAGTGCGGGCGGCGAGGTCCTGGGCATGCTTGTTGACGGCCCCCGCCAACCGCGCCTGTGCCTGCCGGCGGGCCATCGCTTGATCGTGGCGGGCCTTGGCCTGGCGCTCGTGTTGGGCTTGGCGCCGCAGGGCCTCTCCCTTGCCGGCTGCCTGGCCTACCTTTTCCTCCGCGCTGCGGGCCGCCAGTTGAGCCTCTACCTCCATGGCCTTGACCTGTTCAAGGGCGGCCGAGGCTGCATCGCGTTCCACCGAGGAAGGTTCATCCGCTTGCTCATCAGCGTCCACGCGCGACAAGCGGTCACGAGCCTCCGCGAGTTCTTCGCGCAGGCGGGCCAACTGCACCTCGATGTCCGTGGCGCGAGCGGCAGCCTTTTCGTGCTCCGCCTTGTTCGCCTCATACTGCTTGAGCAAGCGCTGGTGGTCGCGCTTCCACGCCTCAAGCTCGTGATCATGCTCGCGCAACGCGGCCTTAGCGCTCGCCGCACCTACCCGGGCATCATCGGCGGCTAGCTTCGCTCCTTCCAGCGTGCCTGATAGCTCCTCCAGCTCGTGGGTGGCGGTTTCCAGCTGTTGCTCGGCTTCTGCAATCTGGCCGCTCACCTCGACCGTGGAGACGGCACCAGTTCCGGCCTCGACCCAGCCTTCACCAACCAGCAAGCCCTCGGCGGTGACGGCCCGCAGGCGCGGATCCTCAGCAATGAGCTCGCGGGCCGCGGCATAGTCATCCACCAAAACGACGTCGGAGAGCAGCCGCGTCACCGCCGCCGATACTTCCGGGACCAAGACCATCTGGTCGAGCAACCAGCTAGCACCGGAAGGCAGGTCCGCGTCAAGGCGCCAGGCTGAACCAGTAGGTTCCGTGGAGACGTCGATCAGCGGAGTGCGGCTCGCCTCAGCGAGTTCACCCACGATGTCCATGCTCACCGCACCGGCCTGCGCCTCCGCGAAGGAGCCGAGTGCCGCCGCGACGGCCGTTTCATAACGCGTAGAGATGAACTCCGCGAGAGGTTTAAACCCCTCCCCCAGCTCGAGCGCTTCCGGAGCAGTCTGGCCCAGCGTATCGATCCGGGCTCGCAGGCTGTACACGGTACGCTCGCGCTCCCGCTGGGCATCGCGCAGCTGCTCCAAGCGTTTATCGGCCGCGGCGGACTCGCTGGCCGCGCGTACGTGCGCTTCTTCCAGCGGCTCACGCTCGGCAGCCAGGTGCTCTAGTTTGTCCGCTACCTCATCGGCCTCCACCTGCGCTCCCCTGGTGCGCGCCTTCGTGTTCGCCAGGGTTTCTTCCTGGCGCGCCAACTCGGATTCCGCGGAGCTTACCTGGCCCGCCAGGTTTTCCTCGGCCGCGATGAGGCGGACCACGCCTTCGCGACGATCCGCAATGGCGCGCAGCTGCGCCATATGTTCCTTGTCCGCGGCCTCGAAGGCTTCCCGGCGCTCAGCCACTTCCTCCCGGATCGATTCCAAGCGCTCCGCTGCTTCTTCGGCCGCGGCCAGCAGCTCGTGGTGCTCCTCGTCGGCACGCCGGGCGCGTGCCTCCAGCTCCTCCGGATCCTGGCCGGCATAGGTCACCTGGGATCCGACGTTGCTGGCACGCTCGGCCGCAATACGCTGCGTGGCAGAGATGCGTTCGCTCAGCGTCGATAGCTCGAACCACAATTTCTGCGCGGCCTCCGCGCGCGGCGTGACATCCCCCAACTCGGCCTCTACCTTGAGCTGGATTTCGGTCGCCTCTTCCAGCTGAGCCGTTACTTCCTCGACCTGTTCGGCGAGCACCACCGCGCGCTTCTCCGCATCCTCAAAGGTGGCACGCAGCCTGACCACGCGGTCACCTGCCAAACGCAGGCGGGCATCGCGCAGATCCGCTTGCACAGTGGCTGCACGTTGGGCGGCCTCCGCTTGGCGTGCCAGCGGCTTGAGCTGCTTACCCAACTCATCGGTCAGGTCTTGCAGGCGGTCCAGGTTGGCTTGCATGCCCGTGAGCTTGCGCTGCGCCTTTTCCTTACGGCGGCGGTGCTTAAGCACGCCCGCGGCTTCCTCAATATAGGCGCGACGATCTTCTGGTCGGGACTCCAGGATCTCCGCCAGTTTTCCCTGGCCCACGATGATGTGCATCTCACGGCCAATGCCGGAATCAGAAAGCAGCTCTTGGATATCCATGAGGCGTGCCTTCGCCCCATTAATCTCATATTCGCTCGCGCCATCCCGGTACATGCGGCGGGTGACGGAGACCTCTGAATACTCGATGGGCAAGGCACCATCGGAATTGTCAATCGTCAGCGTGACCTCAGCGCGGCCGAGGGCCTTGCGGTCCCCGGCGCCGGCAAAAATGACGTCCTGCATCTTGCCGCCGCGCAGCGTCTTGGCGCTGCCTTCACCCATGACCCACGCCAGTGCGTCGACGACGTTAGATTTACCCGAGCCATTCGGGCCGACCACGGCGCAGATACCGGGCTCGAATTTCAGGTTCGTCGCGGACGCGAAGGACTTGAATCCTTTGAGCGTGAGCGATTTGAGGTGCATTCGAATAAGTTTAGCGCTCGATGAACCCCGACTCACCGCGCGGGGCGGTCCACTGCTCCACCACGGCGTTCACCACGCCTGGACGGTGGGTGGTCGACGGTTCTTCACGCAGCAAGGCCAGCAGCTTCTCGCAGTCAGCACGCGGGCCTTCAGCAACCACCTGGACGCGGCCATCCTGCAGGTTCGTCGCGTGTCCTGCCAGTCCTAGTTCGAGAGCACGGGAGCGCGTCCACCAGCGAAAGCCCACGCCTTGGACGTGGCCAAGTACGAAAGCTGTGAGGCGTTCATGTCCCGCAGAGGCTGATGCTGTGCCTGCCATCTAGTACTCCCTCAGGTTTGTGCGGTCGCTCAAGTCGAATTCGTGATCGAGACGGCGGCGGTCCTCCGCGCTGCGGCGCGTCACAGGATCGGTACCATCCCAGCACTCGACATTCTGCAGTTCCGGCAGCATATCACGGTGGAAGACGGGATCCAGGCCCTTACGGCGCTGCTCGTTGTAGTTCTTCAGCAGCTTGATGGCCACGCCGCACAGCGGCACGATGGCGCACACGTTGAGCAGCACCATGATGGCGGCACCCGTATCCGCCAGGTCGAACACGGTGCCCAGCGGGGCCACCGCACCGTAGAAGACGAAAGCCAACACGATGAGGCGGAAGGTCCACAGCACCCACTTCTTCCCGGAGAGGTACTCCACGTTGGACTCGGCAAGGTAGTAGTTGCCCAGAATCGAGGAGAATGCCAAGAAGAACAGGATGAACGTGACGAAGTGGATGCCCCACTCGCCGACCACATTGGACAGCGCGTTCTGGGTCAGGGTCACTCCCTCAATTGCGTCGGAGCCAAAGCTTTCGAAATCAGTACCCAGCAAAATGATGAAGGCGGTAATCGTACACACCACCAGGGTGTCGAAGTACACGCCGAGGGTCTGCACAAGGCCCTGCTTCACGGGGTGGGAGACCGTCGCCGTTGCTGCCGCGTTCGGCGCCGAGCCTTCGCCAGCCTCGTTGGAGAACAGGCCGCGCTGGATGCCCTTCAGCATGGCCATACCCAGTGTCGCGCCAGCAGCCTCACGGAAGCCAAAGGCAGAGCCGACGATGGAGACGAACATGTCCGGCACCTTGTCAAAGTTCAAGACCACCACGATGAAGCCCATGATGAGGTACGCACCGGCCATAAACGGCACGATGAACTGGGTCATCGAGGCGATGCGCTGAACGCCACCGATAATGATGAGGCCAGCTACGGCGACGACGGCAATACCCACGCCAGCCTTGAAGGCACCGGACTCCTGTCCGAAGGAGGCCGCCAAGGAATCAGAGATAGCGTTGGTCTGGAAAGCGTTGTAGAACCAACCAAAAGTGATGGCGATGGCGACGGAGAAAATGGTTGCCAAGGGCTTCCAGCCCAGACCGCGGGACATGTAGTAGGCCGGGCCGCCGCGGTAGGTATCCCCCTCGCGGACCTTCCACAGCTGGGCCAGCGTGGACTCCACGAACGCAGTTGCGCCACCCAGGATGGCGATGAGCCACATCCAGAACACCGCGCCGGGCCCGCCCACAGAAATTGCTACGGCCACGCCCGCGACGTTGCCGGTGCCCACACGCGACGCCGCCGAGATGGTGAACGCTTTGAAGGCAGAAATACCGCCGTAATCGGCGTCCTCATCGACACCGACCCCCTTGGGCTTTTCGACGACCGCTTTGAACATATCCGGCACCATGCGGACCTGCACCAAAGCGGTGCGGATACCGAAGTAAAGGCCAGCAGCGATAAGCAGCCATGGCAGAACATAGGACCACAGGCTGTCGTTAATGACACCAATCACGGTGCTGAAGATTTCTTGCATGCGTTACACATTAATAACTCACACCAGAATCGTCCTAGTTGGCTGCGGGCTGCCTCCCCTCTCCGCGGCGCTGACAGGACGGGCAGTAGTGGGTCCCACGCCCGCCTAGCACGGTTTTCAGGATTTCTTCGCCGCAACGATCGCAGGATTGACCACCCCTCCCATAGACGTGCAGGGAACGGTCAAAATATCCGGATTCGCCGTTGACGTTGACGTACAACGCATCAAAGCTGGTGCCGCCAACGGCGAGCGCGGCGCGCATGACATCGGCGGCCGCGGAAATCACAGCGACGGCATCGCGCTGCCGCAGAGCATTAGTCTTCTTCAGCGGAGAAATCTGGGCCGCCCACAGCGCCTCATCGGCATAGATATTGCCCACCCCACTGAGCACCGTTTGGTCGAGCAAAGCCACCTTTACTGCTGTGCGTTTCGCGCGCAAGCGCCGCCCAGCCGCGGTCAGATCGAAGTCTGCTTCGAGAGGATCCGGAGCAATATGCGCCATGCTCAGCCACGGCCCGAGACGCCAATAGCCGAAAGTGCGCTGGTCCACGAAGCTGAGACGGGTGGCGTCATCAAGCACGGCGGCGATGCGCACATGAGGCGAATCCACCTCACCGATCCGCACCTGCCCCGACATGCCGAGGTGGATGAAGAGCACATCGCGAGCTGGGTCGTCGTGGTCCTCGTCGGCGAACTCCAACCACATGAACTTGCCGCGGCGCGCCACCGCGGCAATCTTCCTGCCCACCAGCAGCGCGGACAGCGGGGCTTCTTGGCCCCGGTTAGCGCGCGGGTGGAGAACCTCTACTGCAGCGAAAGTGCGCCCCACAACATAGGGCTCGAGTCCGCGGCGGACGGACTCAACTTCGGGGAGTTCTGGCATCGAATCCTCGTAGTTTAGCTCTCTTTGCCGGCGGTGCCCTGCACCAGCAATGGCGTCTCGCGCAACGCTTGGCATGCTTCTTCCGCTGCCTGCTGCTCGGCGAGCTTCTTGTTATGGCCTGTTCCCCTGCCCACGGTCAAACCGGCCACGGTGGCCACGGCATTAAAGGTCTGATCATGCTCAGGACCCGTCGAAGTGGCCGAGTAGACCGGCATCGCTGCCTTCAGCTCCGCGCACAGCTCCTGCAAGGTGGTCTTCCAGTCCATATGGCGGCCAGACACCACGGCGTTATCAATCTTGGCAGCGAAGAGCCTCAGCACCACCCCGCGGGCAACCTCAAAACCATGCTGGCGGTAGATAGCCCCCAGGATGGCCTCGGTGGTATCAGCCAAGATGGAATCCTTATCGCGGCCGCCAGTAGATTGCTCGCCCTTGCCCAACAGGACGTGCTCGCCCACGCCGATCTCGCGGGCGACGTCGGACAGGCCGTAGCGCGACACGATGGAGGCGCGCATCTTGGAAATATCCGACTCGGGGCGCGAAGGGTATTTGTCATAAAGCTTGGCCGCGATGGACAAGCCCAAGACGGCATCCCCAAGGAACTCGAGGCGCTCGTTATTGGGCAGGTGCCCGTTCTCATTGGCAAAAGAGCGGTGGGTCAGCGCCAAGCACAGCAGCTCATCGCTGATCTCCACGCCGAGCGCCTTCAGCAGCGGGGCGTGATCTACCTCCGCGAATGCCGCGGCTAGTGCCTGTTCACCGGTGAGTTTCTTCTTCTTGCTCATAGGAATTTCTCCAGCCCAGACCAACGCGGATCCACGCGCTCTTCTTCCCCAGAGACCCCCGTGGTCACTCCATCAGGAGCGTCCACATCACACCCCTCCTCGCACGTTGGCGCAAAAGGAAGAGATAAACCTGCCTCATCGATCACGGTCTGTAGGAGGTCGAGGATTCCATCCTTAATCTCGGGCACCTCATCACCGGAACCGCGATCCTCCTCCTCGGCCTCATCCCCGCTGACGAAGGATTCATCTGCGGAAAACACCTGGGATACGTGGAGATCCAGTTCCGGGTGCAGCTCTGCCAGGCAACGGGCACATTCGCCGCTGAGGGTGCCGGTGACATCAGCGTCCACCAACACGCCGGAGCCCAACGGGGTCAAGGTGGCATCCACCTTAACTTCAGTACCTTCCGGGATGCCGATCATTTCCACGCCGATGCGCTCTGGCGCGGGTCCGGTCTGCACGCGGTGCTCAGGCAGCGCGTCGGTTCCTTGGCTGCGGAGCAATTCCGTCACGTCGAACTTCAATGGTGATTTCATAGCGCCCACCAGCTTACCCTGTGCTGGCCCGCGCGCCCTAGACTGGCAAAGACCTGAATGCTGGGTCATAGGCACTTAAGCACTTGGCCTAAAAGCTCGATTCTTGTGCTTGAGGCTTTTAGCCTAAAGCCCCATGAGCTACACCGCTACCGATACGGCGTCCCTGAGCGCCACGGCACGCGAGCTCGCGCTCAGCTACCCCTTGCAGTGCCTCGCCCCCGCTGTGGCGCTAGCCCTCGCGGGAGTGGCGTGCCGCCACGTTTTCACGCGACACCGCCCCAGTATCTTCGGCAACGCCGGCTATTCCTTGCATCGCGTGGCCCTCGCCAGCACGCTCGCCGGTTTAATGGTCGGGGCGGTGTACTTCCTACCCCTGCACTTTGAGCCGATCCTGATCCTATCTTCGGCCTTGTTCTCGCTTTTTGCTGCGCTCATCGCCTGGCGCGCACGGGAATCTTTTTCCGCCGCGGGCATGGGGATTGGCCTGATGATGCTGACCGTCGGCGCAGTCGATGTGGCGCTGCTGCTTGCCGACGCCGCTTGGGGCCCCATCTCCGAACCCCACACCCCGGGAACGGATTTCGGCATCATGTGGGTGCTCTATGCGCTGCCGGGTTTAGTATCCGCCGGTCTTGCGGCCGCCTTGAGCACCATGCCAGCCAAGGAGGCCGCCCGGATCCACCGCGCGGAGCGGCTGAGTATTAATCCCCTCTAGTAGTCGCGGGGCGCACGCGGCGCCCGGCGTGCCGGTTCCCGGGTCTCGCGCGCAGCGCCGCGTCCCTCGCCACGCGATTCCCCACGAGAGCGCACACCGGCACCTCGGCGCAGAGCGGAGCGATCGTTATTCACGGTGCGCAGGAGGTCAGACAAAGTGGTCTCGAATTCCCCGAGCTTGGCGTCAACGAATTCATCACACTCGGTGCGCAGGCGGTTGGACTCAGAGTGCGCGGTCTCCACAATGCGGTGTGCCTCGTCGTCGGCACGGCGCACAACCTCGGATTCGGAGACCAAGCGGTCCTGCTCGGCTTGGCCTGCTGCGACGGCGCGCTGGTACTCCTCATCCGCCTGGGCGCGGGTGCGCTCGGCGTCGGAACGCGCATTGTCCACGAGGTTGGTGGCCTCGTCTTCCGCCTGGGCTACCAAGGTGGTGGCGCGGTGTTGGGCGTCGGCAAGCATTGCGTCTGAGTCCTCACGCGCACGGGCAACGGTGTCATCGGCCTCGGCGGTGGCCTCAGAAATAATCTGCTCCGCGCGCTCCTCAGCACCCTGGAGGATCTCGTCCTGCTTGTCTAGGACGTCCTGGGCGTCATCCATTTCAACGGGGAGGGCGTTACGGAGATCGTCGAGAAGCGCCAGCATTTCGTGGCGCGGAACCATGCAGTTGGAGGTCATAGGAACGGCATAGGCCTGTTCCAGGTTGCGAACAAGTTCATCGAGGGACTCAAATACGCGGTACATGGCACCAGCCTATCCAAGCGCACGCGCACTGCGACGTATCCCACGCGGGAAGAAATGGCGAAAACCTCCCCGGCAAGCGAGGAGGTTAAGCGCGGATACAGGGATATACAGGGATAAGGAAACGGCTAGATTACGCCTTGGGCCAGCATGGCGTCGGCCACCTTCTTGAAGCCGGCAATGTTGGCGCCCGCCACGTAGTCACCTTCCAAGCCGTATTCCTTGGAGGTCTTGTCGATGTTGCGGAAGATATTGGACATGATCTCATGCAGGCGCTGGTCGGTGTACTCGAAGGACCAGGAGTCGCGGGATGCGTTCTGCTGCATCTCCAGCGCGGAGGTCGCCACACCGCCCGCATTCGCGGCCTTGCCCGGCGCGAAGGCGATTCCGCTCTCCCCGAAGTAGTGCGCGGCTTCCGGGGTACACGGCATGTTTGCACCCTCAGCGACATAGCGGATGTGGTTTTTCACCAGGAGCTTGGCGTCATCGCCGTCGAGTTCGTTCTGGGTCGCGCACGGCAGGGCAACATCGGCGCTGACCTCCCACACGTTGCCGCCCTCGTGGTACTCCACTCCCGCGCCCGCCTCGCCGGCGTAGGTGGAAATGCGCTCGCGGCGAACTTCCTTGATGTCTTTGAGCAGCTCTAGGTCCACGCCGTTCGGCGTCGCGATGTAGCCGGAGGAATCGGACATCGCCACGACGGTTCCGCCGAGCTGCTGAACCTTCTCGGCGGCGTAGATGGCAACATTGCCGGAGCCGGAAACAATGACCTTGGCGCCGTCGAAGGACTCGCCGTGGGTCTTCATCATCTCCGAGGTCAGATATACCAGGCCGTAACCGGTGGCCTCAGTGCGCACGAGGGAGCCACCCCAGGTCAGCCCCTTGCCCGTAAGGACCCCGGACTCGTGCTTGTTTTCTAAGCGGCGGTACTGGCCAAACAGGAATCCGATTTCGCGGCCGCCCACGCCGATATCGCCGGCCGGCACATCGCGGTACTCGCCGATGTGGTTGTGCAGCTCCGTCATGAAGGACTGGCAAAAGCGCATGACCTCGGCTTCGGACTTGCCCTTCGGGTCGAAGTCAGAGCCGCCCTTGCCGCCACCGATAGGCAGGCCGGTCAGCGAGTTCTTAAAGATCTGCTCGAAACCGAGGAACTTGATGATGCCCAGGTTCACGCTCGGGTGGAAACGCAGGCCACCCTTGTACGGGCCGAGGGCCGAGTTGAATTGCACGCGGAAGCCGCGGTTGACCTGAATCTGGCCGTTGTCATCCACCCACGGGACGCGGAAGATGAGCTGGCGCTCAGGCTCGCACAGCCGCTCGACCAGGCCGTAATCAGCGTAGTGGGGGTCCTTATTGAGGACGATCTTCAGTGAGTCGAGTACCTCAGCGAGCGCCTGGTGGAATTCCGGTTCGCCCGCATTACGCTTGAGAAGCTTGCTGTAGTAATCGGAGATTTGCTGGTCGATGGACATGGCAATCCTTTCATTGGGCACCGTTCCTTGCGGTCGGTGCGTCATCCATTGAACAAGCGATAGTTTTCTATCAATCGACCTAAATTGCAAGACGGGCGTACTAGTGAGCGCTTTAACGGCTGGTCAGAGTGCGAAAATTTTTTCTCACATCTCTGCCATATACTCATGGGCATGCACATTCTTGTTGCCCCCGACTCCTTTAAAGGCACCGCCACTGCAGCCGAAGCTGCCGCCGCCATTGCATTGGGCGCGCGGCGCGCTCTCAGCTCCTCGCCCCACGCCGACTCGGCGAAGGTAACGACCCTGCCCATGGCCGATGGCGGCGAAGGCACCGCGGAGGTGCTCGCCAGCGCCGCTGTTCATCACCACGGCACGGCGGGTCAGACCATTACGCTGCCTACCACCGATGCCATCGGGCGCCTGACCGAGGCAAGCTACCAGCTCGTTGGCGACACCGCCTTCATCGACGTCGCCGCCGCAACTGGCCTTCCTGCCGTCGCCGACGCCCTTGATCCACTCCATGCGGATTCCTATGGAACGGGCGTGCTGGTAGCCGACGCCGAAGCGCGCGGCGCCAAGCACATCGTTCTCGGCCTCGGCGGCAGCGCCAGCATCGACGGTGGTCTCGGCATCCTCGCCGCATTCGGCGCCGCCGCCCACGACGCCCGCGGATACGCCCTACCCAAAGGCGGTGCACCTTTGGTCAACCTCGACCATATTGACACCGCACAGCTCAATATGAAGGCGGCCATGCTGGACTACACCTTGGTCACCGATACTCGCGCCGTGCCCGTCCAAGCCGCGACGATGTACGGCCCACAAAAAGGTGCTGAAGGCGAACAAGTAGCGCTACTGGCGGGCGCGATGCTGCGACTCTGCGAAGTCACGGAGACCGACTCACAGGCGGAATTCTTCGGCGCCGCGGGCGGCATTCCCATCGCCCTGAGCTGGCTTTCGCGCACGCTGTGGGGTACGGCGGAGCACTGCCGCATCGTGCCGGGCGGCCAGTATGTAGCCGAAGCACTCGACCTGCCCGCGCGTATCGCCGAGGCGGACCTCATCCTTACCGGAGAAGGGCGCTTCGACGAACAATCGCTTACCGGAAAGGTGGTGGGCACACTGGCGGACATGACTAGCCTGCCTACCCTGGGCATCATCGCCGGCTCCGCAACCGCACCGGCACCGCAGGGCACGCTACTGGAAGAACTCGATGGGGAGGAAGAGGGGGACGTCGCCCAGCACTTAAGCAACGCGGCCGAACGCCTCGTCCGCAACGTTCTGCAGAGCTAAAGCTCTCTGCGGGCTATAGCTCTCAGCAGAACTACGGGGTCACCTGCACCGCCCACGGGAAAATAGCTGGACGCTCGTGGGCGAGCTCATCCTCCAACAACACGTGATCCTTCGGTAGAACCGAATGGGGCGTCAACAAGCGCGCGAGGACCATGGTCAGCTGATTGACGGAGCCCTTCACACCATCAACATCGATGGCATAGCGGTAGACGTTGGCGTCCTCTAAATCACGCTCTTCATGCTCATCGCGATAAGTCTGGCGCAGCTGTTCTTCCAGCCCCTCCGGGAGTGCAGGATCAGGCACACGAGTAACCTCAGCAGAAACTAAGGAGCTGTTATCCACCAGCTTGTGGGTAGCAGCGCTAAAGATTTCGGCCACGCGCTCGGCTTGCGCATCCGGCACCAGAACATCAAAGTGAATCAATGGCATGTAGGTAACCCTACCCAAACTTGAAGGGCAGTAACTATGGCAGATCCCACACTTTCCCGGCTGAGCTCGCTCCTCCTCGAAGATTCCGTCGATCTCAGCTGGCAACGCGCCTTCTATGAAGACATGCACGCCCACCCAGAGCTGTCCCACCAAGAGGAACGCACCGCCGGGCGGATTCTGGAACAACTAGACAAGTACGAGTGCGAGCTCATCACCGGAATCGGCGGCCACGGCATCGTCGCTATCTTCCGTAATGGGGACGGCCCGACCGCGCTGATGCGGGCGGATTTTGATGCCCTCCCCGTGGCCGAGGAAACCGGCGTCCCCTTCGCCGCCACCAATGGCGCGATGCATGCCTGCGGGCACGATGTGCACACCACGGCATTACTCGGCGCGTGCGCGATTCTTGACGCCCACCGCGACGCCTGGCACGGCACCTTCCTGGCACTCTTCCAACCCGCGGAGGAGTCATCCATGGGCGCCAAATACATGATTGCGGACGGGCTTACCGAGCGCGTTCCCACACCCGATGTCTGCTTTGGCCAACACGTCATGCCGGGCCCCGCCGGCCAGGTGCAGTCCACCGCCGGCCCCATCCTGGCCGGCTGCGATTCCCTCCGCATCCGCATTACGGGGCGCTCAGCGCACGCCTCCATGCCACACGAGGCCATCGATCCTTCCTACGTGGCCGCCATGGTGGTCACGCGCCTGCAGGCCATCGTCGGCCGCGAAGTTCCACCCCATGATTTCTTCGTCATCTCGGTAGGCGAGCTGCATTCGGGCGATAAAAACAACATCATTCCAGGCAGCGCCGAACTCGTGCTCAACACCCGCTATTACAAGCCGGAGTTGGCGCAGCGCGTCTACGCCTCCCTCGAGCGTATGGTGCGCGCCGAGTGCGAAGCCTCAGGATGCCCAGCAGAGCCCACCTTCGAGTATTTTGCCCACGGCGAAGTCACCGATAATGACGCTTCCACTCATGAGACCGTTCGCTCGGCCTTCGACGCGGTCTTTGCTGATCTCTCCGTCAGCGCCACCCCGTCCACCGTCTCCGAGGATTTCTGTTATCTCCCACAAGCCTGGGACGTGCCTTATAGCTTCTGGTTCATCGGCTCCACGCCGGACAACCTCCTGGACAACCCGCCGGTTAACCACCAATCCACTTTCCTGCCGGATTATGAGCCCACCATGCGCTCGGCCACCCGCGCCGGGGCTGCAGCCGTCCTGTCTTTTCTGGGGCGCTAACCTTCCCTGCACAACGTTTTCGCCGTGCGTGATGATTAACGCACGGTGGCTGGCAGTGCTCTCGCCTGCAGCTGAATGCGGAACTGGTTAAGCTTGGGTATTGGTATTTTTCCGCATTTTTATGCCTAAGGTGAAGGGATTCTTATGAGTCAAGCCCAGCACTCCGATTTTCAAACCGCAGTTCCCGGACACGTCCGCGCCGCTGCTGGTGTCTCCCCCTCTGCCGCGACCAACCGCAAGTTCTGGTCCGGCTTGTCTTCTTCAGTAATGGAGCAGATTGCTGACAACTGGGAGACCACCCGCACCGCCTACTCCGCCGCCCGCCAGCAGCACTACTTCTCTGCTGAGTTCCTCCAGGGACGCGCCCTGCTCAACAACCTCACCAACGTCGGCCTCGTCGACGAAGCCCGCGCCGCTGCCAAGGCCGCAGGCCACGAGTTGGCTGATGTCCTCGAAGCCGAGCACGATGCCGCGCTAGGCAACGGCGGCTTGGGCCGCCTCGCCGCCTGCTTCCTCGATTCCGCTGTCACCCAGAACTACCCGGTCACGGGCTACGGCCTGCTCTACCGCTACGGCCTCTTCCGCCAGTCCTTCGACAACGGTTTCCAGCGCGAGGAACCGGATGCCTGGATGGAAAATGGCTACGACTTCATCATTCGCCGTGCCTCCGAGCAGCGCTTGGTCCACTTCGATGACATGGACGTACGCGCTATCCCCTATGACATGCCGATTACCGGATACGGCACCGACAACGTAGGTACGCTGCGCCTGTGGAAGTCCGAGCCTATCGATGAATTCGATTACGATGCATTCAACTCGCAGCGCTTCACCGAGGCCATCGTGGAGCGCGAGCGCGTCATGGATATTTGCCGCGTGCTCTACCCCAACGACACCACCTACGAAGGCAAGGTTCTGCGCGTTCGCCAGCAGTACTTCTTCGTCTCGGCCTCGCTGCAGCAGATGATCGATAACTACATCGAGCACCACGGCGAGGACCTCACCGGCTTCGCCGAGTACAACTGCATCCAGCTCAACGACACCCACCCGGTGCTGGCCATCCCAGAATTGCTCCGCCTGCTTCTCGACGAACACGGGATGGGCTGGGATGAAGCCTGGAAGGTTGTCACCGAGACTTTTGCCTACACCAACCACACGGTGCTGGCTGAGGCTTTGGAGAGCTGGGAAGTATCCATCTTCCAGAAGCTGTTCTGGCGCATTTGGGAGCTGGTGGAAGAGATCGACCGCCGCTTCCGCGAAGACATGGCCCAGCGCGGCCTGGATCAAGGGCGCATCGACTACATGGCTCCGGTATCCGACGGGCACGTCCACATGGCGTGGATCGCTTGCTATGCCGCGTACTCGATCAATGGCGTCGCCGCCCTGCACACCGAAATCATCAAGGCGGACACGCTCTCCGAGTGGCACGAGCTGTGGCCGGAGAAGTTCAATAACAAGACCAACGGCGTGACCCCGCGTCGTTGGCTGCGCATGTGCAACCCGCGCCTGTCCGACCTGCTCACAGAACAAGCTGGCTCCGATGCCTGGGTCACCGATCTGACCGAGCTGGCCAAGCTGGCTCCTCTGGCTGAGGATGAGAAGGTGCTGCGCCAACTCATCAACATCAAGCGCGCCAACAAGCAAGATTTCGCCGCATGGATTGACGCACACCAGGGCTCGGTCGTGGATCCGGATTCCATTTTCGACGTCCAGATCAAGCGCCTGCACGAGTACAAGCGCCAGCTGATGAATGCGCTTTACATCTTGGACCTGTACTTCCGCATCAAGGTCGACGGCGAAACCGTTCCGAAGCGGACCTTCATCTTTGGTGCGAAGGCTGCGCCGGGCTATGTCCGCGCGAAGGCCATCATCAAACTCATCAACACCATCGGTGACCTAGTCAATAGCGACCCGGCTACCAAGGACGTGCTCAACGTAGTCTTCGTTGAGAACTACAACGTCTCCCCTGCTGAGCACATCATCCCGGCTGCTGATGTCTCCGAGCAGATCTCCGTGGCAGGCAAGGAAGCCTCCGGTACCTCCAACATGAAATTCATGATGAACGGTGCCCTGACCTTGGGCACGATGGACGGCGCCAACGTAGAGATCGTCGAGGCAGTGGGCGAAGACAACGCCTACATCTTCGGCGCCCGCAACGAAGACATCCCTCAGCTGCGCGCCGAGTACAACCCGGGCGAGCTCTACAACACGGTTCCGGGCTTGGCGCGTGTCCTCGATGCCTTCACCGATGGCACGCTGGGGTCGGAGAATGCAGGCATGTTTGGTGATCTTCGTTCCTCGCTGCTCGATGGCTTCGGCGAAAACGCTCAGGACACCTACTACGTCCTGGGAGATTTCGCCGACTATCGCGAGACCCGTGACCGCATGGCAGCTGACTATGACGCCGACGAGCTGGCATGGGCTAAGAAGGCCTGGCTCAACATCTGCTATTCCGGGCGCTTCTCCTCTGACCGCACTATCGCTGACTATGCCAACGAGGTGTGGAAGCTGGCCCCAACCCCCATTTCCAACGTCTAGACGGACAGGGGTTAATAGACGTACTAGTGCCTATTAACCCCTAGACGGGCTTTCCACAAAACAAAGCGCCGCCTCACCACCGTTCCTCCTTCCCACTTAGTGGGTAAGGAAGCAACCGTGGGTGAGGCGGCGTTGCTTTTCTGCGACAGTTTTACTTATCTCGCAGAGTCTGGCCCAGCTCGTGGACCTGAATCATATTGGTGTTACCAGAGATTCCGGGAGGGGTACCGGCGATGACGACGATCATGTCGCCTTCCTTGTACTTATCCATTCCCAGCAGAGCCTCATCAATGGCGGCCATCATGTCATCGGTGGACTCGACCGAATCACTCAAGAAGGTCTCTGCGCCCCAGGTCAACGCCAGCTGCGAGCGCACCGCCGGGTGCGGGGTGAAGGCAAGGAGCGGCAGCGGGGAGTGCAAGCGAGCCACGCGCTTCGCGGTGTCGCCGGAGGTGGTGAAGGCGACGATGGCCTTCGCATTAAGGCGCTCGGCAATATCGCGCGCGGAGTAAGAGACGACGCCACGCTTAGTGCGCGGCACGTGCGTCAGCGGAGGAACCTGGCCGCCCTGCTCAGCGTTCGTCACGATGCGGGACATCGTGCGGACAACATTCTGTGGGTCGATGCCGACGGAGGTCTCACCGGAGAGCATAACGGCATCGGCACCATCGAGCACTGCGTTAGCCACGTCGGAGGCCTCCGCGCGAGTCGGGCGCAGGTTGGAGATCATGGAATCGAGCATCTGCGTTGCCACGATCACCGGCTTGGCATTCTCACGCGCGATCTGGATAGCGCGCTTCTGGAACAGCGGAACCTGCTCCAGCGGTACCTCGACGCCGAGGTCACCGCGCGCAATCATGATGGCATCGAAAGCCAAAACGATGGATTCGAGGGCATCGACTGCCTCCGGCTTCTCGAGCTTCGCGATAACCGGGACGCGGCGGCCTTCCTCATCCATGATTTCGTGGACTTTGTCCACGTCCGCAGGAGAACGAACGAAGGACAGGGCAACCATGTCCACGCCGAGCTTCAATGCGAAGCGAAGGTCAGCAATGTCCTTCTCCGACAACGCCGGCACAGAGATGTCCATGCCAGGCAAGGACACGCCCTTGTTGTTGGAGACCGGTCCGCCCTCGGTGACCTCACAAACAACGTCATTGCCGTCGACTTCCTTGCAGACGACGGCGACCTTGCCGTCGTCGATCAGCAGGCGGTCACCCGGCTTCGCGTCCTTCGCCAGGTTCTTGTAGGTGGTGGACACGCGGTCGTGCGTGCCTTCTACGTCTTCGACGGTGATGCGGACGATTTCGCCGTCCTTCCACATCTCTTCACCGTTGACGAAGCGACCCAGACGGATCTTCGGTCCCTGGAGGTCCGCCAGGACGCCGACTGCGTGGCCGGTCTCATCGGTAGCCTCACGGACCCAGCGGTAGTTCGCCTCGTGGTCCGCATGCTCGCCGTGGGACATGTTGAGACGCGCCACGTTCATGCCTGCTTCAACGAGGCCAAGGATTCCTTCCTTGCTTGCTACAGCAGGACCCAACGTACAAACAATTTTGGTTCTTCTATCCAACATGGAGTGCCTTATTCACATCGGGAGTTTCTAACGGTTCCCAAACTACCCCGCTTTGCTGGTCTCGGCCACCACGAATGAAGCTCACACCATGTTTTGGCCCTTGAATCAGGCTTCCCCGGCGACTGTTGCAGCCCCTTCCGATTCGGCAACAACCGGGAATAACCGGGCACATCTGGGCATTTTATGTCCTTGCGCCCGAAGCTCGAGACTCTCGGTCAAGTCGTCTTAAAACATTGTGTGATCCCGGCTACTTCCCGAAATCTCAGCGCCTAAATCTGTCGCTAGGCGCTGCGACTGTCACCTTTGTGAGTCAGCGGCTCCGACGCTGTCACCGACGTCGGCGGCACGGGCCGGGTCCACCTCTTCTGGCGTTTCCTGGCCTCGCGGCAACCGGAAATACACGATGAGTGCTACAACAAAGCAGACCACCGATACGATGACATTGACACGCAGGCCAAAGATGAGCGTGGCATCGTCAGCACGCATGTTTTCTACAACGAAGCGCCCCGCTGTATATCCGGCGACATACAGCGCAAACACACGACCATGGCCGAGCTTGAATGCCTTGTGGGCCCACAGCAGGAACACGCACACCGCCACGTTCCACAGCAGCTCATAGAGGAATGTCGGATGCACCGAAGTGATTACTTCCCCGGTCGAGCGGCCACTGATCGGCGCGTATTCACCGCTTTCATTCACGCGATAATAAATGTCAAGTGCCCACGGGACGGTGGTCTCACGACCATAGAGTTCCTGGTTGAACCAATTGCCTAGTCGGCCGATAGCCTGCGCCAATATGAGTCCGGGGGCGACGGCATCCGCAAACGGCCCCAAAGGGATGCCCTTGACTTTGAACATGAGCCACACGGCGACCGCGCCAAGAGCCACTGCGCCCCAAATACCCAGTCCGCCGTTGGTGATTTTCAGTGCGTCGAGAGGATCACACGTGGAACAGAAGTACTTATCATTATCCGTAATCACGTGATAGAGGCGGCCGCCAATGATGCCGGCCGGGATCACCACCAAGGCAGCATCCCAGACCACATCCGGGTTTCCACCCCGGGCAGTATAGCGGCGCAGAGTCATCCACAGCGCGACGAGGATGCCGACGATAATGCACATGGCATACGCACGAATAGGAACTGGACCGAGATGCCACACGCCTTGTGGCGGAGAGGGAATGTTGGCGAGGTAGTAAGTCTGCACGGGAAATAGTGTGCCTGAAAAAGACGGCCGCTACAACGCGCCTAGCTTCTGCGCGAAGGGCACGCCGGATGCTGGCCGGCAGCCACTAAGGAGCGGGCCAAAGCCATCGGGTCCTGGGCCGCCATGATGGACTCACCGACGAGAATGGCATCGGCTCCCTGCGAGGCATAGGACAGCACGTTACGCGGACTATTAACGCCGCCCACGGCAATACGTGTGATGCTCTCAGGAAGACCCGGTGAAATAGTAGAAAAGGCCTCCCGATTAAGTGCATCGGAGGCCAAAGACCACGCATTGATCGCCACAACAGTACCCCCTGCTTTGATAACGCGATCCACCTCAGCGCACGTGCGTACTTCCAGGATGGCTGTCATCCCGAGGGACTCTACGCGGTCGAGGAGCGACTCGAGGCGAGCCTGATCAAGCAACTCCACCTGTAAGGGAATCGCATCCGCCCCATAACACCGCGCTTCATGAATCTGATAGGGATCAACAATGGTGTCACGGCACAGCATAGGAATGTCGATCGCAGCGCGGGCAACACGCATGTCCTCCAGGGAGCCATGAAAGCGGCGCCTGTCTGTCTGGCAGGCCATGACGTGCACGCCTGCTTCCTCCAGCTTTCGTGCCAGGGTCCCGACGGAGTGCGGCCCGTCTAGGTGGACGATTTCTCCCCCATAAGGCACGGCGCGCTTGATTTCGGTGATGATAGAACACCCCGAGCGCAGTAAGGCCTGGGCGGTATCGCGCGGCGCGTCCATGTCTCGAGACCGCGCTTTAACTTCCTTGAAAGGGACGCGCGCCTCCCGTGCGGCTACATCAGCTAGTACGCCGGCCACAAGATGATCGACGGCAATCGGGGTAGGCATGGAGCACCTCCCTTCCCCGAAGGAAACTCAAAGAAAGAAACAAGGGCGTTTGAGATCACACTTAGGCTAGCGCGCCCTTGCCTCTAACAAGAAATCTGGGGCACCCGATTCCGCGCTAAGACCACTCTCTAAAGCAGGAAATGTAGCCACGGCTCACGTGGCTGCCATGCCTAGGTAGACCGGGGATCGGTAGGGTCAATATCGGCGTCCAGGGCATCCCACATCACACGGCCGGAGTCCTGGGAGGTTTCAAGATCTTCCTGCAGGCGTTCCTGGCGTACCGCCGGGGTTTCATATTTGGTGGAACGGGGCTTATCAGCCCCCGGATTGCTCGCCACCATGACCGCGCCGAAGAGGGCGAGCGCCGCACCGACGATAGCCAGCACGGGGCCAGCGGTCGATGCATCAGCGGTGAGAACAGTGGCCCAATCCGAAATGGTTGCGGAATCCACGGAGGTATCGTTCGTTCCTCCCTGCAGCAACTCTTGAGCACGCTCCGCCTCGGGGCCGGCAGTCAACAGCGCAACCGGGCGCCATCCGGCAGCCGCCGCGGCGAGTGCGGTGAGGACAGAGACAATTCGACGGCCCGTGCGCCGCAGCGCAAAGGCTGCCACACCGCCAGCGAGCACCACGACGCTGAGCGCAATGAGCTCAAGAGACCACAAGGAACCAGATAATTCCGCAACACTCGAACCGGCCTTATCGTCTTCGACCGCCGCCGACACCCACGTCATGCGGGAAGACAGCCACAACAGGATGGCGCCAACGAACATCAACACTGGTCCGATGCGTTTAGCTCCACTGCGCTTTGTTTCAGTGCGCTTAGCCATTGTTCTCCTCTCCGAAGAGATTGCGTGCATCGAAGCACGTGCGGTCCCCGGTATGGCACGCGCCGCCGTGCTGACGCACGGTCAGCAAGACGGTGTCTCCATCGCAGTCTAAACGCGCACCCACCACCTCTTGGGTATTGCCGGACGTCAGGCCCTTAATCCAATATTCGCGGCGTGAGCGTGAATAATAGGTTCCACGACGCGTCGCCAACGTATAGGCCAAGGCATGATCATCCATCCAGGCCAGCATGAGCACTTCTCCGCGCTCCGATTGCACAATGGCCGGAACCAAGCCCGCCTCGTTGCGCTTAAGCTGCTGAGCAATCTCTTCACTCAGCTCATAGTCCCCTACGGCCTCTGAATCAGTGCTTCCGTGTCCGCTGCTTTCATTGTGTTCCTTCACTGGCGAACCTCCTTCCCTGCTGCCGCGAGCGCCCCCTTAACCTCAGAGATCTCTACCTCACCGAAGTGGAAGATGCTGGCCGCAAGCACGGCATCTGCTCCGGCATCAACAGCCGGTGGGAAATGCTCGGCCTTACCCGCTCCGCCAGAAGCGATGATCGGCACGGACACCGCCGCACGCACCGCCTCAATCAGTTCGATGTCGAAGCCCGCCTTGGTGCCGTCCCCATCCATGGAGTTCAGCAGAATCTCACCAACCCCCAATTCCTCACCGCGCTTGGCCCACTCCACGGCGTCGAGTCCCGCCGAGCGCGTTCCGCCATGCGTGGTGACCTCAAAGCCACTGGGAAAATCTGCTGCGCGGCGAGCATCCACCGAAAGCACAATGCACTGGGAACCAAAGACATCTGCCAGTTCGCGCAGCAACTCCGGGCGCGCGATAGCAGAGGAATTTACCGAGACCTTGTCCGCGCCGGCGCGGAGCAGCTCACGGACATCATCCACCGACCTGACGCCACCACCAACGGTCAGCGGGATGAAAACTTGATCGGCCGTACGGCGCACCACATCGAGCATGGTGCCGCGACCATCCTTTGATGCGGAGACGTCGAGGAAGGTCAGCTCATCAGCACCCACCTGTCCATAGCGGGCAGCCAACTCCACTGGGTCACCGGCATCACGCAGGTTTTCGAAGTTCACGCCTTTGACCACGCGGCCATTATCAACGTCAAGACACGGGATCACGCGCACGGCAAGTGCCATGGTGACCATCCTCCTAAAACTAAAGGTCAGATGAGAGGCAGTCCGTATGAAAACTGCCGAATACTAAAAACTACGTCCGGTTTCAGCGCCCAACTCCAACGCTGGGGTCTAGTTCCGAAGCCTAGCGCTCCCCACGAGGATTTCGCGCGATGGCATCCAGAATTGTGGCATGGACCTGCGGGGTCCCTCCCACAAAGCCCTTCGAATTGGCGGTCCACTCATTTCCTTCTGGATCGCTCACGCGGCCACCGGCGGCCTTGATCATAAGCGCACCCGCCGCGTTATCCCATGGGTGCGGCGAGAAATTCACCGCACCATCAAACACGCCCTGGGCCACGAAGGCATTGTCCAGCCCCACCGATCCAGTCATGCGGGGACGCAACCCGGTTTCTCGGAGGTCATTGAACAGGCCGGTCGGCAGGTGTGAGGAACAGCCCACGTGGCCGCGAGCCTCGTCGAAGCCCTGAGCCTCTTCGCCGCCCCCGAAACCGGTCGAGGGGCCGCCGCTGGTGCGCAGCGGCATGCCTTGCGCCGCAACGACACGACGGTTCAGCAACGGAAAATCTGCAACTGCGACGACGGGCCTTGCTTCGTGCAAGAGTGCTACAAGAATTCCACAGCACGGATTTCCCGCAGAATAGTTCGCGGTTCCGTCCACTGGGTCCACGACCCAGATAGTTTCTTGGAGGTCTCCCCCGTATTCCTCGCCGAGCACCGGGATGCCAGTGAGCTGACTTAGCGTTTGGCGCAGCTGCTGCTCAATGACCAGATCTACCTCGGTGGCAAAGTCCCCTTCGCCCTTGAAACGCGCGGGCGCTGCACCGAGGCCCCTGCGAAAGAGATCATCAACGTGGTCCACCGCTGCTTCCGCAAAGGCAACAAGCTCGCGTGGGTCCGACGCTGAAGGTCCTGTCATCGGGGCCATAGGCCTACCTCTCCTCGATCGGGTCGATGTATTCCTCTTCCGGCAGCGGGGTCACCTCTGCGACGGCAGCGAGGGCCTCCTCCAGCGTGAAGCGCTCCTCATAGAGAGCCTTACCAATGATGGCGGAATCAATTCCTTCATTTTCGTAGAGGGCCAACTCACGTAGATCATCCAGGGTAGAAATCCCGCCGGAGGCAGTGACCTTGGCTTCCGTGGCGGCCGCGACCTCACGCAGCAACTCAATGTTGGGGCCCTGCAACGTACCGTCCTTGGACACATCCGTTACTACAAAGCGAGTACAACCAGCCGCGTCGAGGCGTTCGAGGACCTCCCAAAGGTCGCCGCCATCGGATACCCAGCCGTTACCTCGCGTACGCCACTCGCCATCTATCAGGCGGACCGCCAAATCCACTGCGATACGGTCACCGTGTTCTGCCAGGGCCTTGGCAATCCAGTCGGGGTTCTCCAAGGCCGCGGTACCAATATTGACGCGGCGCGCACCGGTAGCGAGAGCCCGGGCCAGGGTCTCATCATCTCGAATCCCGCCGGTCAGCTCCACGTTCAGGTCCACGCTCGTGGTGATTTCGGCAAGCAGTTCATGGTTGGATCCGCGGCCGAAAGCAGCGTCCAAATCGACTGCATGCAGCCACTGCGCCCCCTGAGCCTGCCACTTCAGGGCAGCCTCACGCGGCGAGCCATAGGATTTCTCGGTTCCGGCCTCTCCTTGATCGAGGCGAACTGCCTGACCATCAACGACATCAACCGCGGGCAACAGTGTAAAACTCATGGTGGGTAGTCTACCTTTCACGCAGGCTCTTTAAAGCGTTCCTATCCAGTTCTTCAGCAGCTGCGAACCAACGTCACCAGATTTCTCCGGGTGAAATTGGGTGGCCCACAATGCGCCATTGTCTACCGCAGCGACAAAACGGTCACCGCCGTACTCAGACCACGCCACCTTCGGCGGCTCCGTAATTTCGGTCTCGAGCTCCCAGTTCCGCGCGGCATAGGAATGCACGAAATAAAAGCGATCCTCTACGCTCACGCCTTCAAACATGCGGCTTCCGCTAGGAAGCTCCACGGTATTCCATCCCATGTGCGGGAGGACGGGCGCCTGCAAGCGAGTGACCTCCCCCGGCCACTCCCCGCAACCTTCGGTGTGCACGCCGTGTTCGGTGCCGGACTCAAAGAGAATCTGCATGCCTACGCAAATCCCCAGAACCGGGCGACCACCAGCCAATCGCTGACCAATGATTCGCGGCCCCTGTGCAGCGCGCAGCCCCTCCATGCAGGCAGCGAAAGCGCCTACACCGGGTACCAACAGGCCATCGGCCTCTACAGCTAGTTTCGGGTCTGCGGTCACCGTAACGGTGGCACCAACCCGCTCCAGCGCGCGCACTGCCGACCGAACATTGCCAGCGCCATAATCTAGGACTACTACGTCGTGTGAGCTCATCGTGCTTCCTTTCCGGGCCTCTTCGGCCTTCTAATCATGCGCAGGCGAGTCTGAATATCATTCAGCTCGCTCACACGGGTTTTGCCCAAGGCGCGGTCAGCCGTGGACATGAGCAGGCCCACCGCGATGATGGCAGCGCCGGCGGCGAAGGCGCCATCATATCCGGACATAGCCACGACAGCGCCGAGAACCGTCGAACCAAGGCCGGTTCCACCGTCATAGAAGATATTCCACACCGCAGAGCCCTCCGAGAGACGCTCGCGCGGGAGACGGTCAAACATCGACAACAAGGCCTCGTTTTGCACGATGCCGAAACCCGCACCATAGATGACAGTGCCGAAGACAAGCAGCCATACCGACCATTCTTGCCACAGCACGGCGGCGATGAGACCCACACCAAAGACTGAGAAAGCCTGAGCGGGAATCATCAGCGTGCCTGGCTGGCCCACTCGGTCCGCCACCACACCGGCCACATAGCGTGCGATCATGGCCGAGCCACCGATCACCGACAGCATGAGACCGCCCAAGACAGCGCCGCGCTCAGGGTCCAGCTCGCGCACCGCCGGGGAAATGAAGTTGGAGGCCACGCCGTAGCTCACGGAGAAACTGGTCAGGGCCAGCGCGGGGACGAGCACGAGCTTCCACATTGGTGCCCGCGGAGTGGTGTCCGTGGGATCCGGCAAGCCCACTGGAGCTGCCTTGATTTGGGGTACCAGAATGCACGTGAAGAATCCCAGTAGGCCAAGGCCAGCGGCCAGAAGATACACCGTGTTGTAGTTGAAGGCTGAAGCCACCGCAAGACCCAAAGGTAAGAAGGCCATTTGCGCCGCTCCGATGAACAACCCGAAGATACCGGTGGCCTTGCCCAGAAGGCGCCGTGGCGTGATTTCCGCGATGAGCGCGTTCTCCGCCACCGTGAGCGCACCGAAGCCGATTCCGCGCAGGGCGGAGAAGCCCAGGGCGATCGGGGCGACGTCGCCCAGCATGTGCCCCAACGCCGGCAGACCCAGCAACAGCGCCGAGGCTGCCATAATCGGGCGATAGCCAAAGATACGCAGCAGCATCGGTGTCGCCATCTGGGTAAGTACTGTAGCCAGCATGAACACGCCAGTCGTGGCACCAGCCAATGTCGCGGAACCGCCGGAATCCAGCACGGCCAGCGGCACCACGGGCAGCAAAACCGACCACGCGCCAAAAGCGGAAACCACCGCGATCATGGTTTCCCTAAAGCCAGCAACCTTCCATACGCTCTGAGGGGTCTTTTCCGTCACTTCGCCGCCAATCCTGCTGAGAAGATGTCAAGGAACCACACCAAGGCAGCGGCCACGGAGACCGCCGCGAGTGCACCCGCGACCACGGTCATCAGCACCGACCCGTTCTGGTAAGCCGCCCACGCACCACCGACGAGCAAACCGGCGACCAGAAAGAGAACGAGAACCATTGCATTCATAAGTCTTAGAGCGCTCCCTTCGTCGAAGGAACTCCGTTCACGCGCGGATCCTGCTCAGTAGCCTGGCGCAGAGCACGGGCCACCGCCTTGTACTCGGCCTCCGTGATGTGGTGCGGATCGCGGCCGTAGCGCACGTTGACGTGCAAGGTCGTCGCCGAGTGCGTGGCAAAGGTTTCGAAGAAGTGTCGGTTGATAACCGTGGCGTAGTGCCCACCGATAATCTGCCACTCCATGTTCTCCGGCTCGCCATTCATCACGAAGTAGGGGCGCCCTGAGATATCGACGACGGCCTCCACCAGCGTTTCATCCATGGGCAGAAGCTGGGAGCCGAAACGGCGGATGCCGGACTTATCCCCCAGCGCTTCGAGGAAAGCGCGGCCTAGCACAATCGCGGTGTCTTCCACCGTGTGGTGGGCATCGATGTGGATATCACCCTCGGCGTGCACCTGAAGGTCAAAGGAGCCGTGGGTACACACAGCGTTGAGCATGTGGTCAAAGAACGGCAGCCCCGTCGAAATATCCGCCTGGCCGGTGCCATCGAGGTTTATTTCTACAGAGATCTTTGTCTCCCCGGTGACGCGCTCTGCGCGGCCAATGCGGTCGCCATGGTTGTGGCGTACAGCTTCGCCAGCACTCATTGCCCCACGCTCCTTCTTCAAGTTATGCGCCCACGGTGTGGGCTCAGTTCATCATCGTTCAGTTAGCCATCTCTACTGTATCTGCCAAGTCCTCAGCCGCCGAAAGGAAGGCGTCATTCTCGTCGGGTAGACCAATCGTAGCGCGCAGGAGACCCGGTACGCCGTTGTCTCGGATCAACACATCGCGGTCGAGGAATCCCTGCCACACCGCGTGTTGATCGGCAAAACGTCCGAAGGAGACGAAGTTAGATTCGCTCGGCACCACGTAGTACCCGAGCTCCTGGAGCCGTGCGACAACCCGATCCCGCTCTGCGGAAAGCTTCGCAACGGTGCCCAAGGTCTCTTCCTTGTGAGCAAGGGCCACGGTTGCCGCGATCTGGGATAGCACGGAGAGGTGATAGGGCAAGCGGACGAGCATCACCGCTTCCACGAAAGCGGGATCCGCCACGAAGTAACCCAAGCGCCCGCCGGCGAAATCGAAGGCCTTGGACATCGTGCGAGAGACCACGAGCTTGGTCGGGTACTTCGCCAGCAGTGTTGTTGCTGACGGCGAAGGCGAGAATTCCATGTAAGCCTCGTCCACGATAACGATGCCCGGCGCGGCCTGCACGATCTTCTCCACCAGTTCGATCGGGGTGACGTCACCGGTGGGGTTGTTCGGAGTGGTGATGAAGACGACGTCGGGGCTGTGCTTGGCGACGGCCTCCAACGCCTCCTTTTCATCAATCCGGAAATCCGCATCGCGCGAGCAGGAGATGAATTCGGTTTGGGTGCCCGCGCACAGGATGGGGTGCATGGAATAGCTCGGGGTAAATCCCAGCGCGCTACGCCCCGGCCCGCCAAAGGCCTGAAGCAGCTGCTGCAAAACCTCATTAGAACCATTAGCTGCCCAGACGTTCTCCACGCTGACAGCCACCCCGGTTTGCTCGCTGACGTACTCGGCCAGTGCCGTGCGCAGCTCCACGGCATCGCGCTCTGGGTAGCGGTTGAGCTCCCGCGCGTGCTTCTCGACGGCCGCCACCATGTCCTTCACCAGCGCCTCCGAGGGCGGATAGGGGTTCTCGTTGGTGTTGAGCTGGTTGGTCACCGTCAGCTGCGGGGCTCCATAGACGCTGGAGCCGCGCAATTCTTCGCGAAGGGGAAGATCCTTCAACTCAGCCATTGCTTAAGCCTCTTCTTTCTGGGTATCGGTGTCATCAGCGAATCGTGCCGCAATTGCTTCACCATGGGCGGGCAGCGCCTCCGCGGTGGCGAAGGCAATGACATTCTGCGCTACCTCGCCGAGTGCTGCGCGGTCATACTCAATGAGGTTGACTGGGCGTAGGAAGGTGTGCGTCGACAGCCCAGCGCTGAACCGCGCGGTTCCCGAGGTAGGCAAAACGTGGTTGGAACCGGCGGTGTAATCACCGAGCGGAACGGGCGAATAATCGCCAACGAAGATTGCACCGGCGTGGCGGATGCGCTCCGCAACTGCCCGGGCATTCTTCGTGTGAACCTCCAAGTGCTCAGCGGCATAGGCGTCCGCGACAGCGATACCTGCCTCGAGATTGTCGACCACGACAATGCCGGACTGTTCTCCACGCAATGCCTCAGCCGCGCGCTCGGCGTTGGCTGTGGCGGTATAGCGCTGAGCTACCTCCGCATTCACCGCAGCGGCAAAGTCCTCAGAATCGGTGATGAGCACGGAGGCAGCCATGGGATCGTGCTCCGCCTGGGAAATGAGGTCATAGGCCACGTAGACGGGGTTAGCGGTCTCGTCGGCCAGGATGGCGATCTCGGTAGGACCAGCTTCCGCATCAATGCCCACCACTCCCTGCACCGAGCGCTTAGCGGCAGCAACAAAGACGTTGCCGGGACCGGTGATGATATCGACAGGCTCCAGTGCTTCTTCACCCGTAATGGGTTCATCATCGCCGTAAGCCAAAAGTGCGATGGCTTGCCCGCCGCCGACGGCCCAGACATCATCCACGCCCAGCATGTGGCACGTGGCCAGCACCGTCGGGTGCGGCAGGCCGCCGAATTCCTTCTGCGGCGGAGAAGCCACGACCATCGCCGCAGCGCCCGCTTCTTGAGCGGGGACGGCATTCATAATGACGGAAGACGGATACACCGCCTTGCCGCCCGGAACATAGAGCCCTACGCGCTCAATGGGCTGGAAAACCTCGGTGACCGTCGCACCTGGCGCCAGCGTCGTCGTGTGTGAAGCCGGCTTCTGATCAGCGTGAACGGCGCGCACGCGCGCGATAGATTCTTCGATGGCTGCTCGCACACTCGAATCCAGTTCCTCGGCAGCTTTCTTCAGCTCCTCCTTAGGCACTCGCACCGCGGCGGGGCGGATTCCGTCGAATTGTTCGCCGAAGTCGAGGGCCGCCGCCGCACCACCCTTGCGTACCTTCTCCACCATGGGGATGACGGTGCCCATCACCGAGGACACATCCGTTCCCCCTCGCGGCAAGACTCGGCGCAACCGGGAGGTGGTTAGTTCCTCTCCACGCAGGTCGATGGTTCGTAGCATGCTCAGACCCCTTTTATAATATGCAGCGGTTTCTATACCTTCCCATTACTATACCTGGACCGAAAAGCCAGCGAGCTGGCAGGTAGGGGTTATAGAATGTGCCACTAGTAACACATTCCGGGACCCCGAATCGGTGAAGGGAGGCGACGAGATGAGCAACGGCGCCGATGGCCTGGACAGCCAGTCTCCTTCCAACCTGCTTGCCCGCGTCGAAAACCTCGCGCACCGCGAAAGCCTCGATTGCATTCGGGTCACCGCACACGAGCTCCTCTTCCCCCACCCACCGCTTGGGGAAACCCGCGCTTTCATGGACACCGAGGGCGAACCAATCCTGCGTTTTTACACCACGCACCACGGCATTCTAGGTTTCGGCGACATCCCCGCTCTCAGTGAATTCGTCAACGACTGGAACCATGACTGCCTCTCGCCGCACCTCATCCTCAACTATTCGGCACCTACCGAGGTAGAAGTGTGGGGGCATTCCTTCCTCGTGGTTCACCAGAAACCCACGACGTCCCAGCTTGCCGCTTCGGTTCTGCCAGCACTCCACAACGCTGCGGCCTGCCTCGAAGAACTGGCCGATCACTTCCCGGTCCTCACTCTGCCCCGTCCGACGACTCCGGAAGAACAAACAGAACTAGACGGCCCCGTCTCCGCTGTGGATACTGCCCGCCTTGGGGAGATCCTTCCTACCCTGGGGATAACGCGCTTCCAATCGGATGCCGACGAGGCCGTCTATGCCTGGATCAATGATGTCCTTTTTGCTTTCGCCATCGATTCCGGCCCCAGCCTCATTATCAAAGGCCATTGGGATCCCAACCTGCCGGGCAGCGAGTTCTCCAAAATCTTCCTCATTTGCAATGACTGGAACCGGACCAATCACTCAGCCTCAGCCTTCTGTCACTCCAACATTGATGGGCTGCAGGTGCGCATTGATTACGCGATCATGACGGGCGCCGGGCTTTCCGACGCCCAACTGATCACCGCCCTCGGCCGCGGCATCAAACACGTCCTCCACGGGATCGACGACATCTCACGCGATGCGGTGGGCTCCTCCCCCGTCGCTTGGCCCTAGCGCATCATCGACCGCCGCCTCATCGTCTACCGTTTCGCTTTCGTGCCAAACGCTGGGCGGATCAAAATACAGCGCAGACCAATAGGCAAACATGGCCATAAATGGCCCTACGAGCCAGGCAATGCCAGGTGAGAAATTCGGGACAAACTCCACAAACTCCCCGGGACTTTCTGGAATATCAGTGGCTGTCGCCCCACCGAAGACATAGAAGGACGCCGCACCAGCCAAAGCTGCCAGAGCCACCCATGCCAGCAGGCCGACGCCGCGGTAGCGCTCTCCCCAACGGTGGGCGATAAGCCCCAAGGCCATACCGAGGAATCCTGTGATCAGCACGAAGGTGATATAGGAGTCGAATTGCACGTCGGCGACGTTGCCCAAAACATAGCCGCCATCCTCCATTCGATGACCCTCCAGAATAGGCCGCCACAGCCCCCATACAGCGCCAACAGCGGAAAATCCAAAGAGGGCTAACGCGAGCAACCCCGCGCCGAATCCGACGGCGCGGGGTATGCGAAGGCAAGGTGCACGCAGTGCAGGCACGATACTCTCTAGCCGCAGAAGGTCCAGTTACCGTTCTCACGCTTGAAGCGCATGGTGGAGCTATCCGTGCCCTGGCTGGTGTTGACGTTCACGGTCGCGGAGGCATCGTCACCGTTAACCACGACATCGTTGATGGACTCAACGCCAGTCTTGGACCAGTCAAAGCCATCCATCTGGGAGGTATCCTGGCCCGCTGCCGCCATCATGTCCTTGAGCTGGTTCATCGGAACATCCGGAACCTGGTTGTAGTCAACCTGGTCGAGACCGGAGTTCGGATCGTTGCGGATAGCCGCGCAGGTGTGCTCCGGGAGGTACTTCACGAAGGAACGCATGGTCTGCTGCTCATACATACCGCGCACTAGGGCGTTAATACCGTCGACATCCTCCTGGCTGGCGGCCTCACCCTGCACCGGTTCGACCTTGGGCATGTTCTGGAAAGGATCCGCGCCTTCTTCGAAGGGGTTGGCCAGAGTCTGGTTAGCAGCCTCGGGTTTCTCCCCCTCCGGCTTGGAAGCATCGTCCTTATTCTCTTCGCCGTCCTTCTTGTCCTCACCCTCCTTCTTCTCCTCAGAAGTCTTCTCCTCAGAAGTCTTTTCCTTAGACTTCGTAGTCGTGGTGGTCTTTGCTGCAGAGGACGCCGTGTCGCCTGCATTCTCATCATCGGAACCACAAGCAGCCAAGGAAAGCGGTGCAACGAGCGCAACAGCAATGAGGGACTTCTTGGCAGGTGTCAGAAAAGACAAGGGAAAACTCCTAAATATATAGAGAGCGATAGGTTAAACCACGCTGGGCGCGGCGTTTGCTCTTGGGCAACTTACATAACCTTAACAAGGGCTGTTTGAAGAATTCATATCCTACACCTTGAAGCTTCCTGTGAGCCTCACGTGGGGTTTCTCTTGCCGCGTAGAGTTGGTCGTGTGCACCTTTCTCGCGACGCTATCGTTTCCACCGCCCTTGAGCTCTTGACCCAATACGGCCTTGCTGATGTCACTATGCGCCGAGTCGCCACGAACCTCGGGGTCGCCCCCGGCGCGCTGTACTGGCACGTGGCCAACAAACAATCGCTGATCGCGGCCATGACTGCTGAAATACTCGCTCCTGTCACCGGGGAAAGCACGGCGGAGCTGGTCAGCTCTCTGCACAGTGAGCTGCAACGCTGGCGCGATGGAGCTGAAGTGGCCATCGCCGGAGCATCCTTCCCCGAATCCTCAGCGAGCGCCGACTTAGAAAAGCTATTCACCAAGGCACTGCAGAAGGAAGCACCCGATGCCTCGCCGGAGGATAGAGCCGTCGCCGCCCGCACTCTGATCCACTACACGCTGGGCGCCACTTTCATGGAACAATCCCGAGAGCAGCTCAGTGGGGCGGCGCTAGGAGGGACGTCGCCAAGCACAGCGTCTACAGCTCCCGAGACCGCCCCGGTAGACGCCACCTCGGTGCGCGCAGCAGAGCTGATGGTCGCCGGCTTAAGGTCACTGCGAAGCGATCACATACATCAGAATTGACTAAGCTAAGCCTCATGACTGAGACCCGTGCTGACCTAACGCTATCTCGCCAGGTGTGGCCTGGTTCCCCCTCCCCTCTCGGCTCCACCTTTGATGGAGCCGGTACTAATTTTGCTATCTTTTCCGAAATCGCCGAGAAGGTTGAGCTCTGCCTCATTGACCAGGACGGCAACGAAGAACGCATCGAATTAACCGAGATCACCGCCCACGTCTGGCACGCCTACCTCCCGAACGTCAGCCCCGGGCAGCGCTACGGATACCGCATCCACGGCCCGTATGAGCCAGAACATGGTCTGCGCTGCGATCCCTCAAAACTTCTTGTCGATCCTTATGCTCGCGCCTTCGACGGCGACTTTGATGGGGATCCCTCGCTGTACTCCTACGATATCTTCGCAGAGGAACCCGGCACCGGCCGCAACCAGGATGACTCCTTGGGCCACACCATGCTCTCCGTGGTCATCAACCCGTTCTTCGAGTGGCACGGCGACAACCGTCCGCATACCCCGGATAATGAAACAATTATCTACGAAGCCCACGTCAAGGGCATGACGATGACGCACCCGGATGTGCCGGAGAAGCTTCGCGGCACCTATGCCGGCATGGCGCACCCGGCGATCATCAACTACTTCAAGGACTTGGGAGTGACAGCCGTCGAGCTGCTGCCGGTTCACCAGTTCTTGCAGGATGATCGCCTGCGCCAGCTGGACCTGCGCAACTACTGGGGTTATAACACCTTCGGGTTCTTCGCCCCGCATGCTGACTATGCCTACGCTAAGAAGCCCGGCGAGGTAGTTGCTGAATTCAAGGCCATGGTTCGTGCCTTCCATGAGGCTGGAATCGAGATCATCCTCGATGTGGTCTACAACCACACCGCCGAAGGCAACCACATGGGCCCCACCATCGCCTTCCGTGGCATTGATAACCACGCCTACTACCGCTTGGTTGATGACAATCCCGAGCACTACATGGACTACACCGGCACCGGTAACTCCCTAAATGTCCGTCACCCGCACTCCCTCCAGCTCATTATGGATTCGCTTCGTTACTGGGTGACGGAGATGCGCGTGGATGGCTTCCGCTTCGACCTCGCTTCCACTCTGGCGCGCGAGCTGGATGACGTCGACAAGCTGGCTACCTTCTTCGATTTGGTTCAGCAGGACCCGGTGGTCTCCAAGGTCAAGCTCATCGCCGAACCTTGGGACGTGGGCCATAACGGATACCAAGTTGGTAACTTCCCTCCCATCTGGAGCGAGTGGAACGGCAAGTACCGCGATACCGTCCGTGATTTCTGGCGCGGGGAGCCGGCGACCATGGGTGAATTTGCCTCACGCCTGACCGGCTCCTCCGATCTCTATGCCAATAACGGCCGCCGCCCCACCGCGTCTATCAACTTCATCACCGCCCATGACGGCTTTACGCTGCGCGATTTGGTGTCCTATAACGAAAAACACAATTCCGAGAACAGTGAAGACAATCGCGACGGTGAGTCCCACAACCGCTCGTGGAACCATGGCGTGGAGGGGCCGACTGACGACGAAGAGATTAAGAAGCTCCGGCGCCGCCAAGTCCGCAATTTCCTCACTACCCTCCTGCTATCCCAGGGCACCCCGATGTTGTGCCACGGTGATGAGCTGGGCCGCACCCAGAACGGCAATAACAACGTGTATTGCCAGGACAACGAGATTTCCTGGATCGATTGGTCGATGCTGAAGCAGGAAAAGAACAGCGCCATGCACGGCTTTACCAAGCGCCTCATCAACATCCGCAAGAACCACCCGGTGTTCCGCCGCCAGCGTTTCTTGGCTGGTGGCCCCTTCGGCTCTGAGGTGAAGGACCGCGATATTGCCTGGCTCGTGCCCTCCGGCAAACTCATGACCCCGCAGGACTGGGATTTTGAGTTCGGCAAGGCCCTCATGGTCTACCTCAACGGTAACGCGATTACGGAAACCACCGCCCGCGGTGAACGCATTACGGATGATTCCTTCATCATGATTTTCAACGCTCACCACGAAGACATCGAATTCACACTGCCCAAGAAGGACCTGGGTGCTAGTTGGCGGCTCATCGTCGACACCTCTGATTCCGGTGGCTATCCGGACGAGGAGAAGCTCATCGCGGCCGAAGGGTCCATCGTGGTGCAACCGCGCACGACGCTGATTCTGCGCCAGACTGAGCCCCCGGTTTTCGACGACAGCGATGACTCTGCACAATCCGCTGCCACGGCAGCAGCAACTGATAGCTAGACTGCACTCCACCGTCTGCAGTCCACCATCAACCCCGTCCTTGAAAGGAAACCGTGTCCTATACCGCCCACGGTGCCGTCATTGATGTCACCACCGATGCCCTCACCGTCCACCGCTCCCAGCTTTCCGCTTCCCTTGGCGCCCCAGCTCGCGAGACTCTCTCCTTGGCTGATGCCACGGGCGTGGAGTGCACGGAACCGACGGCAACCGGGTTTGGGCAGGTCATAGTGCGCGGCACGAGCAATTCTGCGGGGACTGGTGAGGACACGGTTATCCGCTTTGCGCCGGGTCAAGATGCGGCGGCATTCGCCCGCGCGGTTGAGGCAGCGCTGCGCGGGGAAGCACCGGCTGCCAGCACCGGCGTGCAGGGGCTGGACTTCACCGCCGTCGATGTGGAAACCGCCAACGATAACTGGGGCTCGGTCTGCCAGATCGGTGCGGTCCGCTTCCGCGACGGCGAAGAAACCGAGTCCCGCACGTGGCTGTGTACTCCCCCTCCGGGACTCGAGCACTTCGACGAGGTCAACATCAGCATCCACGGCATCACGGCGGAGGACGTTGCTGATGCTTCACCCTTCGCTGATGCTGCTGCCGAGCTCTTCGAGTTCCTCGGCACGGACACGCTGGTGGCCCACAACGCGCAATTCGATTCCACGGCCCTGCGCAGTGGCCTCAAGAAGGCCGACGCGCCGGTGCCAGAAGTTCGCTTAGCGTGTTCCCTGGCACTGGCCCGCGATGCCTCCCGTGCGGGCGTCATCGACGTGGCGAACCATAAGCTTCCCACCGTCGCCTCCTGCCTCGGTGCCGAGGATTTCCGCCATCACGAGGCCACAGCCGATGCCCGCGCGGCGGGCGAGATTGTCAGTGCCCTGGCGCAGCGCTTTGGCTACTCGGGAAGCATCGAGGACTTATTCACCTCCCGTGATTTTGCACTGGGCACGTTGAGCGAGGAGTCCATCATCCCGGTCCTGCGCGCCAACACCGCTCCGCTCTCCGCGGCCGACTTGGGCGCCGGTACGGATTTCCGCGACAAGACGCGCATGGCAGGCACAGCCTCGGGCTCGAAGAAAAACAAAAAGAGCTCCGCCGCTAAGGAGCGCCGCGGTCCGGCCCCGTGGCAATCCGTATCTACTCCGGACACCATCCCGGATCCTAATCCTGATGCGGATCCGGAAGGCGCGCTATTTGGTCAGAATGTCACCCTCACCGGTGACTTCGAGCCTTTCGACAAGGGCCTTTTGTGGTCCAAGATTGCTGAACGCGGCGGCCAGGTGGGCAAGAACGTCACGAAGAAGACCACCATCCTGGTCGTGGGCCAGTGGGCTACCAAAACCTCTAAAGAAAAGCGCGCTGAGGAGCTGCAGGGCAAAGGCCAGGACATCGCAATCTGGCAGACGGACAAGCTGTTGGAGGAGCTGCAGCTTGATGAAGCTCCGCCGTTCTAACCTGCGTATCTGTTGAGCACGGAGGCGCAAAGCATCAAGGCTCTAGCGCGTGGTGGGTTTTCTCCGAACTAGTGGGAACCTGTGGGCATAAAGTGCAGTCCAATAAGGGCAAGGAACCTGCACTTGCCTACCTTTTGGAGTAAATCCACCATGACCATCGCGCTGCCCACCTCCCTCCGCATCGACCACCTGCTCCCCTCGCTCTGCCCGAGCGAAGAGCTCAACGGAGTCAAGCTCTGTGATGATGGCTTCGGTGATTCACCTGCTAGCCTCCAGCTATCGCGCACGCTATCGATGTCCTTGGTGCACGGCACGGGCGCTGAAGCCAAGCGCGTGAGCCAGCGCGCTGTGGACGATATGGGGTTGACCGTGCGCCAAGCGTGGGATACTGCCGCGCTGAATCTGCAACGCCGCGCACTGACGCAGCAGGGGCTGCGTTTCTTTACCCGGCCTGCTGAGCTCGGACTCAGTAGAGCGGAAAGCGGCCTCGAGGTGCGGGTGCATCGCTGCGCTGTCTCGTCGTGGTTGGCTCACCCGCAGGCCTTCGTTATCCTAAACAATCATCTGCAGCGGCTTAGCCAGGCTCGGAGCATTACCTACCTCGTGCCTGATGCACACACTCTCTACGCGCTGCTCAACGTTTCCCCGCCGCGCGCCACGGAACTGGCCTACCGCGCGGCCGAATTGCGCCCGCGCCATCGACCACCGCTGAGCTTGCAACCACTAGTATTGGCTAACGGCTTCCCACTGGAGGTATAGAAAACACCCCCAAACTCCCCCCGCCGTGGCCGAAAGGAGTCACGTTTCACGATGGCTGAATCATCCATGTCCCGCCTGAGCAACCAGTACCATTCCTGGGTACACGCGCACCCCACCGCGGCGCAGGATTTCCGCGATGCCATCGAGGACTTGCTTAACGACGCCGGCATTATCTTCGACCGCGTAGCAACCCGAGTCAAGCAGTGGCCTTCTCTCAAGGCCAAAGCGAAGAAGCGCCGCGATAACGGCGAGCTGATGTACCCGAAGCCATGGGAAGATATCCACGATGTTTTGGGCGTGCGAATCACCGTCTTCCACTCCACAGTTATCCCGGAAGCCCTGGAGGTTTTGGGAGAAACCTTTGCCGTACTGCGCTCGGTGGATAAGGCGGCGGAAACACGGATTTCTGGTGGTTTTGGGTATGGCTCGCACCATTTGGTGCTGACGGTGTCCGAGGACAGCGCCACCACGCTGGAGGAACTTGAGCCTTATATCGGCTGGACCTTCGAGATTCAAATCCGCACGGTGCTACAACACGCCTGGGCAGAATTTGAGCACGATATCCGGTACAAGCAGGGCCCGAACCCGCCTTCCCCACAGGTGGATCGCCTCTTCACACTGGCTGCGGGCCTCATTGAGCTGGCGGACCAGCAATTCGATGAGATCGCCGCACTCAAAGCCCCCAGTTCTGAGGCAGGCGATGACGTAGAAATTACAGCTGAGACCCTCCCTGGCGTCCTCGCCATTATTCTGGGCAACCGCTTCCCGCGTTCACGCTCGGAGCATTATCGCTTCCTTGCCGAGTTGCTCGAAAACAACGGCATCACACGCTTGAGCCAGCTCAAGCAGCTGCTCGACGATGACGCCATCGCCCACGTGCACGACGCCATGCACTACCGCTTCCGCCCAGGCCAGGTCAGGCTTATCGACGACCTGCTGCTCAACAAATTCGGCCCCCAGCACATCGAGGCCACGGCCGAGGCCGGTGACCGCAAAGACCGCAAGCGCCGCTTGAACGCGCGCTTGAAGGCCTTAAAGAACTTCCGGAATAATTAGCGGAATCCACCGCGGAATTTCTCCATCTGCCGGCGTTCTTTCTTCGTCGGGCGGCCAGCACCGCGCGGTCGGACCGGAACGGAGGGCATAAACTCTTTCGGCGGTGGCGGCGGGGCATGGTCGATATAACAGGTGCGCGCAATCGGGGCGCCCACGCGCTTGGACACGGTGGCTAGCACCTCAAGGTCATGCTCGTGGTGGTTGCGCCACACGCGCACGCGGTCGCCGGGCACAACCTGCTGCGCGGGCTTGGTGGCGTTGCCATTGAGTTTGACGTGCCCGGCGCGCACGGCGGTGGCGGCCTCCGAGCGAGTCTTGAACATGCGCACGGACCAGACCCAAGCATCAATACGTACGGGCCGCCCGTCGGGCTGATTCACCATGAGCTTTTACAGGTTGTGGTTCTCGTTCACGATCTTCTGGATTTTGACCCAGTTGTACACGCCACCCACCACGGCGACGATGAGGCCAATGGCCATCCAGGTCCAGAAGCTGGTAAGTGCCCAGCCCAGGAGCACACCGCCGGCGACGCCGCCCACGACGCAGATAGCTCCGTTGCGTGCATGGGTACGCACGGCTTGCTTGCGTTGCTCAATGGGGTTGTTGGGGCGTCGCTGCATAGTCATGGGGCTCATTCTACATGGCCCGAATCCCGCGGCCTTAAAGCTCCACCCAGGCAGTTCCAGCTTCCTTTGGCTCTACCCCACCCTGGGTCAGCGCGGCGAGCGTCGCCGCGAGCTCCTCCTCGCCGCCGGGCTCAACGGACACGGTGAAGGTCACTGCCTGGCAGTAGTCGGTATCCACCATGTCCACACCGCGGTTGCGCAGCTCCGCCTCCAACCGGCCGGCCTCCGCGTGGGAAACCTCGACAGTATAGAGCTCGCGCAAGGCGCGCGTGACGTGCTCAACTTGCTCCATGGTCTCACTGACGGCACCGCCGTAGGCGTGAACGAGCCCGCCCGCGCCCAGCTTGATGCCGCCGAAGTAGCGCACCACGACCGCGCAAATATCGAGCAGTCCGGAGCCCTTCAAAACATCGAGCATTGGCTTGCCCGCCGTGCCGGAAGGCTCGCCGTCATCAGACGATCGCTCCACTGGATTCGAGCCATCGACGTGGTAAATGTACGCCGAGCAGTGGTGGCGGGCGTCGGGGAAGCGGTCGCGGGCGGCGTCGATAAGCGCGCGTGCTTCCTCTTCATTCGTGGCGCGGCCAATGAGGGTGATAAACCGCGAACGTTTGATCTCAATCTCGTGTTCAACGATGTCACCGGCGACGGGGCGCTGATAGCTCTCCAGCATTATGCGACGAGGAAGTCATACTCGGGGGTACCTGGCTTAAGTTGCTGGCAATTGAGCTTCGACTTCTCCATGCGCTCCAGCAGTCCGTCTATACCTGCAGCGCTACCCAATTCGATGCCCACCAGCGCAGCGCCGGTCTCACGGTTATTGCGCTTGAGGTACTCGAACAGCGTAATGTCATCTTCCGGGCCAAGAACATCCTGCAGGAAGTGGCGCAGCTGGCCGGGCTCCTGCGGGAAATTCACCAGGAAGTAGTGCTTGAGTCCACGGTGCACCAGGGAGCGCTCCATGATTTCGGCGTAGCGCAGCACGTCATTGTTGCCGCCGGAAATCACGCAGACCACCGTTGAACCCGGCTGCAGGTTGAGCGTGCGCAGGCCGGTCACGCTCAGCGCGCCGGCGGGCTCGGCGATAATGCCCTCGTTTTGGTACAACGCCAACTGCTCCGTGCAGACGGCGCCTTCGGAGACGGTGTCATGGTGCAGGCGGCCCTGGTTGGCTTCCAGAATCTGGAAGGGCAGCTCGCCGATGCGCTTGACGGCAGCACCATCGACGAAGGGATCAACGGTCTCCAGGGTCACGGGCTCACCAGCAGCGAACGCTGCGCTTAGCGACGCCGCCCCCGCCGGCTCAATGCCCACCACCGCCGTACGCGGGGCCATGTCGGCGAGGTAGGAGGTGATGCCGGAGATGAGGCCGCCACCGCCCACGGGGACCACCACGGTATCGAGGGATTTACCGATCGAAGACAGCTGGGAGACGATTTCGGCGGCCACAGTTCCTTGGCCGGTAACGGTATCGCGCGAATCGAAAGGCTCGATGAAGAAGGCGCCGCGCTCCGCTGCATCCGCGTGCGCAGCAGCTGCTGCCTCGTCGAAATTGGCGCCGGTGACAACGAGTTCCACGAGGTCGCCGCCGTGGACCAGGATGCGGTCGCGTTTTTGTTTCGGGGTCGGTTCCGGCACGTAGATCTTGCCGTGGATTCCCATGGTGCGGCAGGCATAAGCCACGCCCTGGGCGTGGTTGCCCGCCGACGCCGTAACGATACCTTGCGTCCGCTGCTCTTCGCTGAGGTTTGACATGCCATAGATGGCTCCGCGGATCTTGTAGGAGCGCACATCTTGTAGATCCTCGCGCTTTAAGTACACCTCATAGCCGGTTTCCTGGGACAGTCGCGGGCAGTATTGCAGCGGGGTCGGGGCAATCTCCGAGCTAATTCGCGATTGGGCCAGTTGGATATCAGAGGCGTGGATTGGCTCGAAGTCTTGCGGGGTGCTTGTCATGGTGGCTCATTTTAGCGCCCCACCATTCTTTCGTCGCGCATTACCTAGCATTCGACCGATTCACTGAACGTTTACCTAGATCTCGCTTGGCCGCAACGCTCTGTTCCCCAAAGGTGTCATGGGCGGCACGTACGGTGATGCGGAGTCTTTTTCGTCTCGCTTCAAGGAGTCTTTCTCAATGTCTCGCTCTATCTCCCGCCGCTCTCTCGCGCTCTGCGTGGCGACCGCAACCAGCCTCAGCGTGGCCGTACCGGCCTCCTCGGCCGCGATTGTGAACAACGTCATCGAGCACTCGGCGGCAGACGCCAGCCTCAAGCTCACCCCGGTTGGCACCTATGAGTCCGGTGTATACGCGGAGTCGGCCGCGGAGATCGTGGCCTTCCACCCGAACTCCAAGCGCATCCTTACGGTCAATGCGCACGCTGGTCAAATCGATGTCCTCGACGCTTCCGATCCGGCCAAGCCCACCTTAATCGGCTCTATCTCTGCTGGTGAGGGCAAGGAAATCAACTCCGTAGTCGTGCGCCCCGATGGCCTAGCCGTGGCCGCCGTCCAGCAGGCGGACAAGACCGAGGACGGCGAAGCACTGTTCTTCAACGCCGCGGCCACGGACCTGGATACCGCCGAATTGGGCCGCGTGATGGTGGGCGCATTGCCGGATAACGTCCACCTCACCGCAGATGGTGGCTACGCGCTGGTGGCTAACGAAGGCGAGCCCTCCAATGAGCTCAACGCCGAGGGCACCGACTACGTCACGGACCCGGAAGGCTCCGTCTCCGTTATCAAGCTGCCGAAGGCTGTTGAGGCTCCAACCCAGGCGGATGCCCGCATCGCTGGATTCACGGCTTTCGACGGCCAGCCTCTGCCGGAGGGCGTACGAGTTTTCGGCCCCGCTGGCCATGACTCCAAGCCTTCTATTGACTTTGAGCCGGAGTACATCACCTCCCAGGATGGCAAGGCCTTCGTGACACTGCAGGAGGCCAACGCCATCGGTGTCATCGATATTGAATCTGCCACGGTGGAGAAGACCCTGCCTGCCCACATTGCGGATCACTCGCAGGTCCCGCTGGACCCCTCGAACAAGGATGATGCGGCCGAGCTCCGCACGATCCCGGTCAAGGGCCTGTCCATGCCAGATTCCATCGGTGCCTTCACCGCTGGTGGTCAGACCTACTTTGCCACCGCGAACGAGGGTGATGCCCGCGAGTGGGGTATCAAGGAAAAGGACGGCGGCTCCGGCGCCTACACCGATGAGGTGGAGCTCAAGGACGTGGTCGAGGATGGCCAGGTGTGCGAGGGCGCGCTGGGCGACGTCGACCTGGACAAGCTCGCCGACAAGAAGGAAGCCGGCAACCTGAAGTTGAGCAACGCCTCAGGCTGGAACGAAGAGAAGGGCTGCTTCGACGAGCTCTATGCCTACGGCTCCCGCTCCTTCAGCATCTACGACGCGGAGGGCAACGTTGTCTTCGACTCCGGCGCCGAGTTCGAAAAGATCACCGCCGAGCTCAACGAGCCGGGTATCTTCCACCACAACGCCGACAACGAAGAAGCAACGTTCGATGATCGCTCTGATAACAAGGGCCCAGAGCCAGAGGCCCTGACCATCGGCACCGTTGGGAAGCGTACATATGCCTTCATCGGCGCCGAGCGCGTTGGCGGCATCTTCGTCTACGACGTCACCGACCCCTCCAACGCTTCCTTCGTCACCTATGTCAACAACCGCGACTTCTCCACTGATGAGTTCGCTGCTGCCGGCGACTTGGGTCCGGAGGGCTTTGCCTTCGTCGACAAGGCAGACTCCCCCAACGGCGAGCACCTGCTCATCGTGGGCAACGAGGTCTCCGGAACCACCACCGTCTACAATGTTGAGGACCTGCTCAATGCCGACGAGGACGACGAGGATACTGCTGGCGACTACGACGACGAAGACAAGAGCAGTCAGAGCTCCCACTCCTCCACCGCGACCATCGCCCTCGGTTCTATCATCGGAGTCATCGCCGCTGTGGCTGCCGCGGTAGGCCTGCTGAATGCCCCGGGTGTCCGCGAAACAGTTCTCAGCCTTGCCCCGGCACCGCTGCGCGAGCAACTGGAGAAGTTCCTATAAAACCTTTGTCGTTAAGGGGAGGGCTGCTACATTTAGATGGGCTTGTAACGAGCCGGACCTTTTATGCAGCTCTCATAACCGCCTTACTAAGGAGAACATCTCATCATGCGTCTTTCCGCCTCCCTCGTCGCTGTATGCGCCACGACCATGGCCTTAGCTACTCCGCTTGCGGCAGCTAACGACTCAACTGCAGACTCCAACGGTAGCTCGCTGTCCGTAGGTAACCTCGATGTCTCGCACTCCTCCCAAGCAAAAGAGGACACCGCGCCAGAAAAGGGCACATCTCCAGAGACGGACCCCGAAAAAGCAAAGAAAGCTGCGGAAGATGCTGCTTGGGGAAAGATGCCAGAGTGGTTGCAGTCCGCCCGCCCGAGTGACACAACCAAGGAAGTCGTCGCCTGGCTGACCACAATTTTTGGTTTGGTAGCCGCTGGGGTCAACGCGTTGGTCCTTGTCGCTAAGGCTAACCCTTCTATCCTTGACGGCCCACGAGATTTCCTCAAAAGCCACGGTATCACCGTGAACTAGCACTTTTCACTGCACGAAAAAGGCGGCTGCGACATTGCGTCACAGCCGCCTTTTATTGGATGGAATCAATCGCAGCCAAGCTGGATAGACTTAAAACAGCTCCTCGGTGGCAATCTGGGCACCTTCTACGAGGGACTCCAGCTTGGCCCACGCGATCTGGCGGTGCAAACGGCCGCCGAGGCCGCAGTCCGTCGATGCAATCACGTTTTCCGGGCCCACCAATTCAGCAAACTGGATGATGCGGTCCGCCACCAAGCGCGGATGCTCCACAGCATTCGTGGAGTGCGAAACCACACCCGGGTAGATCACAGTGCCCTCCGGCAGCTTGTGGTCCTTCCACACGCGCCACTCGTGCGCATGACGCGGCGAGGCCCCCTCGAAGGAGAAGCCACCAACCTTGGCCTGCAGGATCTCTTCAATGATGTCCTCGAAAGGAATATCCGTCACGTGCGGGCCATGCCAGGAGCCCCAGCAGATGTGCAGGCGGGTCTGCTCACGCGGGATGTCCTTGATGGACTCGTTGAGAATCTCAATACGCTCGCGCAGGAAGGCCTGGAAATCCTCGACCGTCGGCTCCGGGACCACCGAGTCCCAAGCTTCGGCCAGATCCGGAGCATCGAACTGGACGGTCAGACCGGCATCGGTGATGGCCTTGTACTCCACCTTGAGCGCCTCACCGCAAGCACGAACAAGGTCGGTTTCATCCTCGTAGTACTTATTAGGCAGACGTGCCGCAGCACCCGGGGACAGGGCGGCGACGAAGCCTTCGGTACCTTCGGGAAGGGCGTCGGCAAGCAGTTTCACGTCCGCCTCGACCTGCTCCTGGCCGATGTAGGTAACCGGGCCGGTGAACTCCGGGTTGGCTACCTTCTTGCGGCCGGTAAAGATACCCGAATCCGGATCGTTATAGGCCTCGGCGAACAGGGCGCGGTCGCGGCGGTCCTTCATCGAGGAAAGGCGAATCTTGCCTGGCTCGGAACGAATCTTGTCACCGATTTCCCAGCGGTCCTTGTCCGTCATGGTCAGACCACCCAGGCGGGTAAAGGAGTAGTTCCACCACGCGCCGTAGTCCACGGCGCCGGAGGTGATGTGGCCGTATTCGCCCTCGTTGATGATGTCGATGCCGAGATCGACTTGGCGCTTGACGACGTCTGCGACCGAGCGTTCCAGAATCTCGTGGAACTTCTCATCGGAGATGGTGCCTGCGGAGCGCTCGAGGTTAGCTTCCAGCAGCTCCTTCGTGCGCGGCAGCGAGCCAACGTGGGTGGTGCGGATCTTATTGACCATGAGGAAACGGTCTCCCTTTCAACTAGACTGTGCTGTCTAGCGTAACCCACGGGCGAGGCGCAGCCCGCTTCATTCTGTACTTTTATTCAGCACCCGAACGAAGCATGCTGTCTCAGCCCAGGATGCCGGCGCCCATCGTCGCCTTGAGATCACCCATGAGGTTGCTGGAGCGCTCCACACGCAAGTGCTCGCCAAGGACCATCATGGTGGACTCTTCGCCGTCGACAAGCGTTAGGTACACGTCCGACTCGCCCTTGTTGTTGACCAGGACCTGCTTCAGCCGTGCGATGTTGTCCATCGTGCACTGATCCGTGCGCATAGTCAGCCGCAGTGGCAGGCCAGCACCGTTGCCAGGGCCCAAGTCAGGAACGCGAATATCGGAGCAGAACAGGGACATGCGCTCATCGCGGATCTTCACCTGGACCTTGGCCAGGATGATGTTGTCTTCTGCAATCTGCGGGGCCACCAGGGAGTAGACCTGATTGAACACGAGGATATCTACCTGCGCGCCGTTGTGGTCCTCGATGCTCACAATGGCCCAGGGCGAACCATCGCGCTTGGAAAAGCGCCTGTCAACACCCGAAATGATGCCGCCAATCACCAACTCTTGGCCGTTGCCCACCTCACCGTTGAGGATCTTCGTAATCGGTGTATCGGTCTGCGCGTTCAGGGCTTCCTCAAAACCATCGAGCGGGTGGCCGGACACATACAGGCCCAGCATCTCCCTTTCCAAAGCCAGCTCGTGCTTGCGGTCCCAGTTCTCGTCTGGGATATCGATGGCGAAGGCGGAGACAGAGTCACCTTGTTCATCGCCACCGCCGAAGCCAGCGAAGAGATCGAATTGGCCCTTGTCGGCCGCCTTCTTAGTCGTCTGGACCGAATCGACGGCGTCTTCATGGATGAGCATGAGGCCCTTGCGCGGATGCTCCATGGAATCGAAGGCACCGGCCTTGATGAGGGATTCGGTGACGCGCTTCGAACAGGCCGCCAGCTCAATCTTGTCCAGGTAGTCGGAGAAGGATGTGAAAGCACCTTTCTCGCGGCGGGTCTTCACGATGGAATCCACCACTTCCCCACCAACGTTGCGGATAGCGCCCATGCCGAAACGAATATCCTCGCCCACGGCCTGGAAGGTCTCCACCGACTCGTTGACATCTGGGGAGAGCACGCGGATGCCCAGATGGCGGCAGTCAGCCAGGTAGATGGCGGACTTGTCCTTCTTGTCACCCACCGAGGTCAGCAGCGCGGCCATGTATTCCGGCGCATAGTAGGCCTTGAGGTAGGCCGTCCAGAAGGACACCAAACCATAACCGGCGGCGTGGGACTTGTTGAACGCGTAGGAGGCGAAGGGCTCAATGGTGCCCCACAGAGCGTCCATCGCTTCCTTGGAGTAGCCGTTATCCTTCATGCCGCCCCAGAACTTGTCATATTGCTGGGCCAGCACTTCCGGCTTCTTCTTACCCATGGCCTTGCGGAAGCCGTCTGCCTCGCCGGCGGTGTAGTTCGCCACCTTCTGCGAGATACGCATGATCTGCTCCTGGTACACAATGAGGCCATAGGTCTCATCCAGGATTTCCTTGAGCGGCTCCTCCAGCTCGGGGTGAATTGGGGTAATTTCCTTGCGGCCGTTCTTGCGGTCGGCATAATCCCAGTGCGCGTTCACACCCATCGGGCCCGGGCGGTAGAGCGCCAGCGACGCCACGATGTCCTTAAAGCCCGTTGGCTTCATGCGCTTGAGCAGCTCCTGCATGCCGCCCGAGTCGAGCTGGAACACGCCCAGCGTATCGCCGCGCGAGAGCAGGTCATAAACCTTCGAGGCATTCGGGTCGTCGGCATGGAGGTCTTCTAAGTGGACTTCCTCGCCGCGGTTCTTCTTGATGTTTTCCAGGCAGTCACCAATCACGGTGAGGTTGCGCAGGCCCAAAAAGTCCATCTTCAGCAGGCCGATGGCCTCACAGGCCGGGTAGTCCCAGCCGGTGATGTAGGCGCCGTCGGCTGGGCGCTTCCACATCGGGATGTGGTCCATGAGCCGGACCGAGGCCATAATCACCGCGCAGGCATGCACGCCGGCCTGACGGACCACGCCCTCGAGGCCGCGGGCGGTCTCGTAGATCTTCTTGACGTCCGGGTCAGTCTCAATCATCTGCCGGACCTCGGTCGCCTCCGAGTAGCGCTCGTGCTCCGGGTCCATGATGCCGGCGAGCGGGATGTCCTTGGCCATGATGGCGGGCGGGAGGGCGCCGTTGATGCGGTCCGCCATCTGGAAGCCCGGCTGGCCAAAGTGCACCTTGGCGGAGTCCTTAATGGCCTGCTTGGTCTTCACGGTGCCGAAGGTGATCACCTGGGCAACCTTGTCCTCGCCCCAGCGTTCGGCGGCATAGGTAATCATTTCACCACGGCGGCGGTCATCGAAGTCGATATCGATATCCGGTGCAGAGGGGCGCTCTGGGTTCAGGAATCGCTCGAAGAGCAGACCGTGCTCGATGGGATCAATATTGGTAATCGTTAGCGCATAGGCCACGAGTGCACCAGCCGCCGAACCACGTCCCGGGCCGACGCGAATGCCGATGGAACGCGCATGTTTGATGAGCTCGGCCACGATGAGGAAGTAGGAGGGGTAGCCCTTCATATCGATGACGCTGATCTCGTACTCGGCGCGGTCGATGTACTCCTGCGGGACATCCCCACCGTTGAAGCGATCCTTCAGGCCCTCCATCACCTCGTGGGTCAGCCAGGAGGTTGGGGTGTAGCCTTCGGGGACGTCGGCAATCGGCATGCGATCGTGGGTGTGCTCCTCCCAAATCACGCCGTAGTCCTGCACGCGCTCCGCAATCCACAGGGTGTTATCGCAAGCCTCCGGCACCATATGATCCCACAGCTCACGCATCTGCGCGGCGGACTTGATGTAGTAGCCGGTGCCGTCGAACTTGAAGCGGTCCGGATCCATGAAGGTCTTACCGGTCTGCACGCAGAGCATGGCCTCGTGGGAAGGGGCCTGGGATTCCAGCACGTAGTGGCAATCATTGGTCACCAACGGCGGCAGGTCCAGCTTGCGGCCGATCTCCAGCAGGCCATCGCGCGTGCGCTTCTCGATGTCCAGCCCATGGTCCATGAGCTCCAAGAAGAAATTGTCCTTGCCATAGATGTCCTGCCACATCGCGGCAGCTTCTAGAGCCTCGTTGAACTGACCCAAGCGCAGGCGGGTCTGCACATCACCCGACGGGCAACCGGTGGTCGCGATAATGCCCTCGGCGTGCTCAGCAATGAGCTCCGCGTCCATGCGCGGCCACTTACCCAACTGGCCCTCATAGGACGCCAAGGAGGAAAGCTTGAACAGGTTGCGCAGGCCGGTCTCATTTTCCGCCAGCATGGTCTGGTGCAGATAGGCACCGGAGGCGGAGACATCATCGCGCTTCTGGTCCGGGGTGCCCCACAGCACGCGCTTCTTGTTGAAGCGCGACTCAGGCGCCAGGTAGGCCTCGATGCCGATGATGGGTTTCACCCCGGCGCTTGTCATCCTTTGGTAGAAGGCATTGGAACCGTACATGTTGCCGTGGTCAGTCATGCCGACTGCCGGCATACCTTGGCGGAGCACCTCATCAGCCAACATATCCACCTTGGCCATGCCGTCCAGCATGGAGAATTCGGTGTGGTTGTGCAGGTGGACGAAGGAGGAGTTTTTGGCCATGCGGCTCATCTTAGCGGGGACGTCAAGCTTCGCCCGTAGCTCCTCGCTGAGGTACATTTTCTTAAATGTTCTACACCATTGCTGCCTATCTCATGTGGGGCTTCTTCCCGGCGTTTTTCCCGCTGCTGCGCCCCGCCAGCCCTTTCGAGATCTTGGCCCACCGCATCGTGTGGACCGCGGTTCTTGTCACCGCAATGCTCCTGGTGACCGGCGGCTGGCGCGAGTTACGAGCGTTCAGCTTGCGCACCTGGGGGTGGATGCTCGCCTGCGGCGTGGCCATCACCATCAACTGGGGTACCTACGTCATCGCCATCAACAGCGACCACGTGGCCGATGCCGCACTTGGTTATTTCATCAACCCGCTTGTCTCCGTGGCCCTAGGAATCATCTTCCTCAAGGAAAAGCTGACGAAGGCGCAGGTGGCGTCGGTCAGCATCGCCTTCATCGCCGTGTTGTGGCTGACCTTCATGACCGGCCAGGCCCCCTATTATTCGCTGGCCTTGGCATTCAGCTTCGGAATCTATGGCTTGCTCAAGAAACGCATCACGGTCTCGTCGATGGGCTCCGTGGCCGCGGAAACCTTGGTCATGCTCCCCTTCGCGCTGATCTACCTGGGCTACCTGCAGGCACAGGGCGAATCCACCTTCACTACCGAAGGGCCCGGGCACATCGCACTGCTGATTACCTCCGGCCTCGTCACCGCCCTCCCGCTGCTGTGTTTCGCCCAGGGCGCTAAGCACCTGCGCCTGTCTACCCTCGGCATGCTGCAGTACATGACCCCCATCATGCAGATGCTGTGGGCATTGTTCGTCACCCAAGAGCACATGTCCACCGAGCGGTGGATCGGCTTTGCCATCATCTGGGTAGCGGTCATCATCTACCTGGCGGACTTGGTGCGCATGGGCCGCGCTTCTCGACGCCGCGCCCGCCTCCACCCCGCCGACGCATCACCCACTGCTTAAGGACTAGCGGCGCTTCAGCTCTTCGCGCGCCTCCCGAGCCTGAGCGCGCCGGGCAGATTCCTCGCGCGCGTTGAGCGCCCACCGCGGCATGAGGATGGCCATGGCGATGCAATAGATGGCCACCACGATGAGAATGCCGAAGGTGAGCTTGTCCGCTCCCCAGATCCCTTGCGCGATGGCGGCCCCGGAGGCGATGAACGCGCCCGCCCACATCAACAGATACGCAAAGCGGTAGTTCGGCGGCCACTCGGAGGTGTTGGGAAACAGGCGCATGTCTTCTCCTTGGCTGTTTTAGCGGTAGCTGTTCTAACGGTTCTCATTCTGTCCAACATTGGCGGACGGGCGCACACCGAAGGAGCCCCATGCGGCATCCTCGGGAGCGACCTCCACGGTATCGACCCGCGGGTCGGTGGCGAGAGCGCGCAACTGACTCCCCCCGGAATACACCACGACTGCGTCGACCTCTGCTGGTGCCTCCTCCCCTATGTCACGGGCATGGTCGGCCACGCGGGACAGGACGGTATCGATGACGTCGGCGCGCGTGGCGCCAGCGACAGGTTCGGGAACTGCGATGGGGGCGGCCAATCCGATCACGATGGCGTCCATGCGCTCGGCGGGCTGCAGGGCGTCGCTCACGTCCTGGGGACTCAGCGGCTCCCGAAAGCCCACCAAGGCATAGGCCGGCTTATCTGCCTGCGCTAGTGAGGCCTCCGCGCGCTCGCGGTATTCAGCGGCGGTCTCGGTGCCATCCGGCCCCAATTGGTCTCCTTGCATCGCCGTGCGGGGTTGGGTGCCAAGGAGACCGAAAGCGAGAACTACCATTAGCGCCAGCGCGGCCAACAGCACCAGTGCCGCGGCCCGGCGGCGCCGGTAGATGCGCTGGCGGGTGCTCCGCTGCGGGCTCATCCGCGCAAAACCTCCACGGCGTGCTTCAGGTCCTCGGGATAAGGTGCAGGGCATTCAAACCACTTGCCAGTACCCGGGTGGGTAAATCCGAGCTCGACCGCGTGCAGCCACTGACGGTTAAGCCCCACGCGTTTGGCCAGGTTCGGGTCACATCCATACATCGGATCACCCACACAGGGATGCCCGGTGGCGGACATATGGACGCGGATCTGGTGGGTGCGGCCGGTCTCCAAATGAACCTCGAGGAGGCTGGCCTCGCGGAAGGCCTCCAGCAGCTTGTAATGTGTCACTGCTGGTTTGCCGTCATCGACGACCCCAAATTTCCAGCCCGCCGAAGGATGGCGGCCAATGGGTGCATCGATGGTTCCCACGATGGGATCCGGCAGGCCCTGGACCACGGCGTGATAGGTCTTCTGCACGGTGCGCTCACGGAAGGCGTTCTTGAGTTGGGAGTAGGCACGCTCGCTGGCGGCCACCACCATGACGCCGGAGGTTCCTACGTCGAGGCGGTGGACAATGCCCTTGCGTTCGGTAGGTCCGGCGTCGGCAAGCGCATAGCCCGCCGCCCTCAGCCCGCCAATGACGGTAGGGCCATCCCAACCCAACGTCGGGTGCGCGGCCACGCCCACTGGCTTGCACACACAGATGACGTCTTCGTCCGCGTAGAGGACATCCATGCCCTCCACCAGCTCCTCCTTGGGGATGAGTGGTTCCTCAGGCGCCGGCATCATGACGTCGATCCAGCCACCGGCATTTAAGCGCTCGGATTTACCCACTGCCACGCCGTCGATTTCCACATCCCCCGCAGCGCACAACTGGGCCACTCGGGCGCGGGAAATACCCAGGAGCTTGGCCAAGGCAGCGTCCACGCGCATGCCATCGAGGCCCTCGGGTACCGGCAATCTACGGCTTTCACGCATTACACTCCCCCTGCTTCCTGTTCTTCCGACTTCTCGTTCATCTCTGACCAGAACATCGCGATGATGAAAACCACGACACCACAGGTGATTGCCGCGTCCGCGATATTGAACACGGCGAAGCTGCCGACGGAGATATAGTCCACGACGTGCCCGAACCAAAACCCCGGTTCACGCACGAGGCGGTCGATGAAGTTGCCTAGGGCTCCGCCGGCGATCATTGCCAGCCCGACGGCCTGCCACTTGTCGTGGATACGCGGAGCGGCGATAGCAACTCCAACAACGAAAACCAGCTGGATGGTAGTGAACAACCACGTCGCGCCCTCCCCTCCCATGGAGAAGGCCGCACCAGGGTTAAACAAAAGGTAGAAGCGGAACCAGTCACCGAACACAGGTAGGGCTTCACCTTCGGTGAGAATGGACAGCATCAGCGCCTTCACGGCTTGGTCGACGGCGGCCACACCGAGCACCACCGCAACCATCACTCCGATATAACTCCTTGCTTTCACCCGTTCCATTCTAAACAGGCTCATCCGGTAATTTGGAATGCGTGTTTCGTGTGAGAGCTCTAGCAGTCCTGTCCGCCACCGTCCTGGGAGTAAGCGGCGCGCTCGCCGGCTGTTCCTATTCCCAGCCGGCCAAGCCAGTCGAAGAACCGGTCGGCTTGGCCCTCGATGCCCCGCGCGTCACCCTCTTGGAGCCCGGTGAGGGCGCCAGCCGCGTTCTGGCTTATCAGGATCTCGATGCTTCCCAGGAGCTGACCTACAAGGTCGCCACGGGCTTCGACCAGCAGCTGCGCAAGGATGGCAGCGCTGCCCCATCGCCGGCGGCCGAGGATAAGGTCACTCTTCCGCTGCAAGCTTCGGTGGAAGCTGCCACCGAGAACGTCGAAGGCCAACTTCCAGCCAGCCGCAACGCCTTCATCACCGTGGGCAAACCTGAGGCTGATGGCACGGACGTCACATCCGCTGAAGGCTTCCAATTTGGGTGGCGTGGTACAGATACCGGACAGATGAATTCTCTGCGTTTGGCGGCCCCGCAGGCAGCAACCGACCAGGCCCGCAGCACAGTCGAGCGCGCTATCACCAGCCTGACCTCCCTGCCCATCGTCTTCCCTGATGAGGAAATCGGCCCTGGTGCCCGGTGGATGGTGGAATCGCGCGTCACCGGTGAATCCACGCTGCTGCAAACCACGACCTATACCTTGGACAAGCTGGACGGGGATATCGCCACCCTCAGCGTCAAGGTGGAGCAGCGGCCTTCCCTGGGCGCGCTGTCCTTTGACGGCGCCGACGCCCCTGAAGAACTGCAGGGCAAAGAACTCAAGGTCTTGGACCACACATCCACCTCGGAGGGCTCGGTCACGGTTGATCTGACCAAGCCGCTTCCCACCGCCGGCGATGTCTCCGTAACCACCGCCATTTCTTATGGTGCGGAAGGCTCCGATCTCCGCGTGGTGCAGACCAGCGCCACCGATATGGAGTTCACAACCGACTAGCTAGCGCGCTCGGCGCCTATGCCACCGCACGCGGAAGCCGCGTCACGGTTTCCCGACAACACAGCGCCCACCACCTGACTGGCAGAAAAGCCAGTGGGTGGTGGGCGCTTAGGTTTCTCGGCCGAACTTACTGAGCCGGGGCCTCAGCGCTCTCTGCAGGCGCGTCGGCAGGGGCCTCCTCAGCAGGCGCTTCCTGGCCTTCATCGGGGGCGTCGGCAGGCGCCGCTGCGTCTTCCGGCACGGAATCGGCGCACATCTCCGGAACCTCTTCCGGCGGGACAATGTTGGTGACCAAGACACAAGCCCAGGTCTTAGACAGCTTCCATGTACCACCCTCGTTGATGAACTCCACCTGGTCGGCGGTCTGCTGCTGGCCATCCGGGGTATTGATGTGGACGGTCGCCAGCGCGGAATCCGGCACGAGGCCCGGGATGACCGGGGCCACAACCTCGAAGGTGGCACCGGATTCGGCCTGGGACTGCGACATGACGTCGAAAAGCTCCGGCGCCGTCTCACTACCCTGGACCAGCTGCACCTTTTCTTCCTGGGGAAGATTCGGGTCGGCTGCCTTGGCCAGAATCTCGTTGAGCTGCTCCACAGTGGGCATCTCGGTAGAGACAACCTGCGAGGCGGAGGTTTCGCCCGAAGGCTTGGCGGCGGTGCTGTTCTCGCTCGCTGCATCCTCAGAAGACGAGCAGGCAGACAGGACAGTCGCGGCACCCAGAGCCAGGACGGCGGCGCTCAGCTTGAAGGATTTCACAAATACTCCTCACGTAGGGGATCGTGGTTTATCCCTTTTACTCTAGCGTCCGCAAACCCAGCCCTGGGTTTCCCGCGCAGGTGCGTGGCTGTAGTAGCCTGCTGGCATGACGTTTGCCCTCATCGCCACCGGCGGCACCATCGCTTGTACGACGGTCCGTGACGGTTCCCTAGTTCCCACCGTCAGCGGTCAGCAGCTGGCCGCCTCTCTGGGCACTGACGCCGGCGCGCACGACATCGAAGTAGTGGAGTTCCGCGCACTAGATTCCAGCTCAATTACGCTGGCCGACCTCGATGAGCTCCTGTTGTGCGTTCGCGAACAGCTCGCCCGCCCGGACATTGACGGTGTGCTCATCACGCATGGCACGGATTCCTTGGAGGAGACCGCGCTGGCCTTGTCCCTTTTTGACGTGGGCGATGGCCCTATCGTGCTCACCGGCGCACAGCGCGCCTTCGACCACCCGTCCGGCGATGGCCCACGCAACCTGCGCGAGGCCTACGAGCTTCTGCGCTCCGGCAAGCCGGGCGTGTGGGTGCAGTTCGGCGGCAAGACCATTCCTGGTCGCGGCGTGCGCAAGTGGCACACTTCGCAGCTCAACGGCTTCGAGGAACTGCCGGTGGGAGACTCCGCCGTACCTCTCCTCCCCTTAGCGCCGATGGCCGGACATCCGGTTGAGATCATCGCAGCCTACCCGGGTGCCGGTGCCACGCTTGTCGACGCCTCCCTCCCCCACACCCGCGGCCTCGTCATCGAGGCCATGGGCTCCGGAAACATGGGCGCGGAAATGGGTGCCGGGGTGGCCCGCGCGCTGCAGGCGGGCATTCCCGTGGTGATCAGCACCCGAACCCCCTACGGGAATACCAAGCTGGCCTATGGCGGCGCTGGCGGTGGCGCCACCTTGGGAGAGATGGGCGCGGTGGCCGCCGGCGGATTCCGCGCCGGGCAAGCCCGCATTATGCTCGCCGCGGCACTCGCTACCGGCACGCCGGTGGCAGAGATGTTTAGCACTGCCCCCTCCGCCACGGCTTATACTGCGGGCTAGTTGTCCTCGCGTGGCGGGACCTCCACCGCCTCCTCAGGGTCGGCGTCTTCGTCCGGCGGAATGTCTTCCCAGGCCAAGGAGTTCAGCGGATCGGCCGGACGGAGGTTTTCATCCTCAGTCGCAAAAGAGCGCACAAACCCCGGGCCCGTAGCGCGGGTTTCAAAGCGGACGCTGACCACCCCGTGGCCCGCGCCCTGAATCCAGCCGTGGCCGAAATCGGGGTGATAAACGTCCTGAGTAGCGCGCCACCTGCGGCTCGACGATTCCTCGGCATCCGCCGTGGAGGAGACTTTGACCGGGGCGGACGTGCTGCCCGGCAGATAATCACTAACCCCGGTTTCATAGTCCGTGTCCGGGGCTTTGCGTACGATCTCACGGTCTAGTTCCGGGAAGAGCACGTCTTGGCGGGCCTCCTCCAACCCTGAATAGCTCACGCCCACCAGCCTGATGGGACCGAGTTCTTCTGGGTAGCGAGCCAAGCTCAGTGCTTTGGCTTCGAGCACCTTCAGATCATCGGTGGCATAGGGCAAGGTGGCTGAGCGTGACTCAATGTGAAAGTCCGCCATCCGCAGCTTCACCGTCACTGTGCGCGCGCCGCGCCCATCCTTGAGCAAACGGGAATGAGCGCCATGCGCCGCGCGGATTAGCGCCGCATCCACCTCCGCTGCCGTGCGCAAGTCGGTGGGATAGGTGAACTCGGTGGAGATTTGTTTGGCAATCGCACGCGGGGCAACGGGGCGCTCATCAATTCCTTGGGCAAGTTCCCACAACTGCACACCCACCACGTTGCCGAGTGAGATTTCGACTTCCTTGCGGCTCATCGCCGCTAGTTGGCCGATGGTCTCCACACCAATCGCGGCGAGCTTCTGCTGGGTGACCGGCCCCGCACCCCAGAGCTTGCCCACCGGCAGCGGGTGAATCAGCTCGTCGAAACGCTCGTGCGGGACAACGAAAGTGCCGTCCGGTTTCGCCTCTCCGGACGCAATCTTCGCGCTCTGCTTTCCCGCACCTGCACCGATAGAGCTGGGTAGGCCCGTCTCCGCTCTAATCACTCGGCGCAAGTTCTCCGACCAGTCGCGTACCTCCGCGGGCGTGGCTCCGAAGAGTGCTGCCGGTTCCATGAAGGCCTCATCGATGGAAAGCTGCTCGATGACCCCAGCGTGCTCCGCAATGATCCCAAATACCCGGCGCGAGGCCGCCGAATAGACTGCTCGGCGCGGTTGCACCACCACGGCTTGATACCCCACGAGCTGCTGCGCACGAAACATGGGCATGGCGGAATGCGCGCCATAAGCGCGCGCCTCATAGGACGCACCTGCAACGACTCCGCGGCCGGATGTCCCTCCTACCAGCACCGGCCGGCCGCGGAGGGTGGGGCGGGTGAGCTGCTCCACCGACGCAAAAAATGCATCCATGTCGATGTGAAGAACCCAGCGCTGCATAGCTACAAGTCTAAAACATATATTCGCATCAACAAGGAAGCCCTAGGCAGGCAAAGAGAACTAGCTCTCATGCACGGCAGGAGTGATCTATGCCCCACGATTGGCGCGTGACGCTAGACACCAAGCCCCGCATGCATGCATCATGTATGCATGCAAAAAGACAAGGTACCTGCCGCAGAAAGGGCCTATGAGCACCTCAAGCGCCGCATCATCGATGACGAGGTCGATGACTCGGACATGCTCTCCGAAGCCGCCCTTGCCGCCGAGCTAGGGATGAGCCGAACCCCGGTGCGCGAGGCTTTCCTCCGCTTGGAGGTGGAAGGCTTTTTAAAGCTCTACCCCAAACGCGGCGCGTTGGTCGTGCCCATCAGCCCCCGCGAAATCCGAGAGGTCTACGAGGCCCGCCTCCTCGTGGATGAAAACTCTGCCCGACACATCTGTGAGCTATCCACCGAGGAACGTGAACTCATTGCCGATGTCCTCGATGCCACCATCGATGAGCAAAGGGCAGCCCTCAACAATTCTGATTTGGGCACCTACACCCAACTAGACGCAAAGTTTCACCAGACCATCATGGACAACGGCGGCAACCGCCTGCTGGCGCACCTCGGCCACACGCTGCGCGAGCGCCAACAGCGATTTACCGCCACGGCCATTGGCCGCAGCGTTGAAAAGGCACGCGCCTTCGTAGCTCAACACGCCGTGCTTGCCGACGCCCTTCGCACCGGCGACATCGACTCCTACCTCACCGAACTCCACTCCCACCTCAACTCCTCAAGGAAGCAACTGTGACTGTCTCCGCGCATTCAAACCCGCTTGTCGAGGCGCCCGCTACCCAATCCGACGCCCGTACAGAAGCCAACACCATTGCTGAAAGCTCTGAAGGCACTGAAAGCTCAGTCTCCGCAGGCTCACCCATCCACTCCCCCGAAACTTCACTGTCAACGCGCGCGTGGTTCCCCGTCGCCGGTTCCATGATCGCCGTGGCGTGGGGCGGAAACGAGTTCACCCCGCTGCTAGTGATGTACCGCGAGACCTCGAATTTTTCCCAGGTTACGGTCAATGGGCTCTTGGCCGCATATGTCGTAGGTATTATCCCCGCCCTGTTGATTGGCGGCCCACTGTCTGATCTGCTTGGCCGCCGCCCCCTGCTGCTTCCCGCAGCACCGCTGTCATTGGCGGGCTCTTTCTTGCTATCCATCGCTCCTAACGAGCCACTCATCATTGCGTTGGGGCGTGTCCTGTGCGGCATGGCCTTGGGATTAGTCATGGCCGTGGGCTCAACCTGGATTACGGAGCTCATCACGCGTGCTGGCGGAGACCCGGCGGCAGGCGCTCGCAAGGCTTCCTTGTGCTTGACTGCAGGCTTCCTCGTCGGCGCAGGTATCGCTTCGGTACTCGCCCAGTGGGGTCCGTGGCCAACGCACACGGCTTATATCCTCCACATGCTGCTCACATTGCTGACCGCCGTGTGGATCCTGCATACCCCGGAGACCCGCCAGCCCACCCGGGGCGATGTCAAGACCACAGTCTTGGAACTTCGGGTGCGCGACATGCTGGAAATGCTGCATATCCCGGCCGTTGCTCACAAGCGTTTCCTGCGCGTCGTCGTCCCCGTGGCCCCGTGGGTATTCGGTTGCGCCGGAGCTGCCTATGCACTCCTGCCACAGCTCTTGTCCGATTCAGCAGGTGATGCCCCGATTGCTTTCTCCGGCCTGATGACTGTCATCACGCTGGGCTGCGGTGTCGCCGTCCAGATGGTGGGCCGACTCGTGGATACCCATCAGTCTGCGCGTGCTTCGGCACTGGCCATGTTCGTCATCACCGTCGGCGCCATCCTCGGGGCCTTCGCCGCCCACTCGCTCTCCCTGCCGCTCGGCATCGCCGCCGCCGCGACGATGGGTGCGGGATACGGCCTAGCTCTCGTCGCCGGTTTGTCTGAGGTCCAGCGCATCGCGGGCGAGCGCGAGCTCGCCGGCCTGACCGCCGTGTACTACTCCATTTCCTACACCGGCTTTTTCATCCCCATGGTCTTCAGCGCACTCGCGCCCTACATCGGTTTCACCGCGTTGTTCAGCATCGGTAGCTTCTTGGCACTGGTCTGCCTCATCAACGTCATCCTTGCCTGGCGCGCGCACCTGCCCGGCACCCGCCGCTAGCACCGCCCCACCAGTCGCGGCGCCCACCCCTGGGCCGCCCTGCGCTACCTGTGCACAGACACTAAAAGCTCCGCCTCCCACGTCCGGGAAGCGGAGCTTTTCTCTGTCCGCGATTAAGCAGTTGCGGTCTTAGGCCTTGGCCACCGTGGCGGTTACGCCCTTCAGAACGTCGTGGACGTTCTGGCCAGCACTAGCCTCGAGGGCCTCAGTCGTCACAGTGAAGTCGACAGCGAGCACCTCTGCCGCGATGTGCTCGCGGTGGCGGTTGGCCCACTCTTCCTTCTCCGCCGGGACAGACAGGACCACGGTGATGCGGTCGGTGACCACGAAGTCCTCGGCCTTGCGGGCATCCTGCAGGCCGCGGATGACATCCGCCGCCCAGCCCTCAGCCTCGAGCTCTTCGGTGACGTTGGTATCCAGAACCACTAGGCCATCCACGCCGTCCACGCGCGCCGTGGACTCCGGGTTCGCAGCCTTAAGACGCTCCGTGTACTCATCCGCGGTGAGGCGGATATCGCCGTCGACGATAACCTCCTCGCCGTCACGCTCGTAGTTGCCCGCCTTCAGGCTCTTGATGGCGCGCTGCACGTCCTTGCCCAAGCGCGGGCCTGCCACCTTGGCGTTGCAGACCACCTCGAAGGTGCCTACCTCATCGACGTCATCGGTAAGCTCAACGTCCTTCACGTTGACCTCATCGCGGATGATGTCCTTGAAGTCAGCCAAACGGGCCGAGTCCGGCATCGCCACGGTCAGCTTCGGCAGCGGCAGGCGGTTGCGCAGCTTATTGGACTTGCGCACAGACGACGCCGCCGAAGCCACCGCGCGGGTGGCGTCCATGGCGGCTACCAGGTTCGCGTCAGCCGGGTAGTCCTCAGCTTTCGGGTAGGAGGCCAAGTGCACAGAGCGCTCACCGGTCAGGCCACGGTAGATGACCTCAGCCACGTGCGGCAGCAGCGGAGCCACCACGCGGGAAACAGTCTCCAGCACCGTGTAGAGGGTGTTGAAAGCCTCCGCGTGGGTCTCCTCGCCCTCCCAGAAACGGTCGCGGGAGCGGCGCACGTACCAGTTGGTCAAGGCATCCGCGAAGAGACGAACCTCCTCGGTCGCCGAGGCAATATCGGTATTCGCCAGCGCATCATTCGTGTTCTTCACTAAGTCATGCGTCTTGGCCAAGATGTAGCGGTCCAGCACGTTGGTGGAGCTGACATCGAACTTCGCGTCCTGGGAAGCGTAGAGCTGCAGGAAGGTGTAGGCATTCCAGATCGGCAGGATAGCCTGGCGCACGCCCTCACGGATGCCCTGCTCGGTGACGATGAGGTTGCCACCGCGCAAGATCGGCGAGGACATAAGGAACCAGCGCATCGCATCCGAACCATCACGGTCAAAGACCTCGTTGACGTTCGGGTAATTGCCCTTGGACTTGGACATCTTCAAGCCGTCATTGCCCAGAACGATGCCGTGGGCCACAACCTTTTTGTAGGCTGGGCGGTCAAAGAGCGCGGTGGACAGCGCATGCATGACGTAGAACCAGCCGCGAGTCTGACCGGAGTACTCCACGATGAAGTCCGACGGCGAGTGGGTCTCAAACCACTCCTTGTTCTCGAACGGGTAGTGCTTCTGCGCAAACGGCATGGAACCGGACTCGAACCAGCAGTCCAACACGTCTGGTACGCGGCGCATCATGGACTTGCCCGTCGGGTCATCCGGGTTCGGGCGGGTCAGCTCATCGATGTGCGGGCGGTGCAGGCTGGTGGGGCGCACGCCGAAGTCACGCTCCAGCTCATCCAGGGAGCCGTAGACATCCACGCGCGGGTACTCCGGATCATCGGAGATCCACGCCGGGATCGGAGCGCCCCAGTAGCGGGTACGGGAGATGTTCCAATCGCGAGCGCCCTCCAGCCACTTACCGAACTGGCCGTCGCGGATGTGCTCCGGCAGCCACTCAATCTCATTGTGGTTGAGCTCCACCATGCGGTCACGGAACTCGGTCACCTTGACGAACCATGCCGGCAGCGCCATGTAGATGAGCGGCTCCCCGGAGCGCCAGGAGTGCGGGTAGGAGTGCTCGATGGTCACGTGGCGCACCACGCGGCCAGCTTCCTTTAGGTCCTTGATGATGGCCTTGTTAGCATCGAAGACCAACTGTCCCTCATAAGGTGGCACCTGCGAGGTGAACTTACCGTCCTCGTCCACCGGAATGACCAGGCCCACACCATACTTCTGGCAGGTGAGCATATCGTCCTCACCGAAGGCCGGAGCCTGGTGGACCACACCAGTACCGTCCTCAGTGGTGACGTAGTCCGCCAGCAGCAGTTGGTAGGCGTTCTCGACATCCGGGAAGAAATCGAAGATGGGCTGGTACTTAAAGCCCTCCAGCTCAGCGCCCTTGAACGTCTTGAGGACTTCCGCCTCACCCAGCTCCTTGGCCAGGGTGCCGGTGAGCGCCTCGGCCATGATGAAGGTGCGGCCAGCAAAGTCGCCCTCGGTGGCCTTGAACAGGACGTAATCAACCTCCGGGTGGACCGCCAAAGCCAAGTTGGACGGCAGGGTCCACGGGGTGGTGGTCCAGGCGAGGAAGGAGGCGTCGGCAAGCTCGGCGTTATCCGCCAGCGTCTTCTCCGCCGCGCTTCCTTTCACAGCACCCGCCACCGGGAAGGTGACCGTCAGGGTTGGGTCCTGGCGCATCTTGTAGGAATCATCCAGGCGCGTCTCCTGGTTGGACAGCGAGGTGTGCTCAGCCCAGGAGTACGGCAAAACCCTAAAGCCCTGGTAGATCAGGCCCTTGTCATAGAGCTCCTTAAACGCCCACATCACGGACTCCATGTAGTTCAAGTCCATGGTCTTGTAGCCGTTCTCGAAGTCCACCCAGCGAGCCTGGCGGTTAACGTACTCTTCCCACTCATCGGTGTATTCGAGGACGGACTTGGCGCAGTACTCGTTGAACTTCTCCAGGCCCATCTCCTCAATCTGGGCCTTATCCGTGATGCCGAGCTGCTTTTCTGCCTCCAGCTCCGCTGGCAGGCCGTGGGTGTCCCAGCCGAAGACGCGCGGGACGTGGTTGCCGGCCATGGTGCGGTAGCGCGGGACGATGTCCTTGACGTAACCGGTCAGCAGGTGGCCATAGTGCGGCAGGCCGTTGGCAAAGGGAGGGCCATCATAAAAGACGTACTCGGGGCAGCCCTCTGTCTGTTCGAGGCTGGCTTTAAAGGTGTCGTCGGCCTTCCAGTACTTCTGGACCTCCTGCTCCATATCGGGGAAACGGGAAGACCCAGCAGTCATATCGACTTTGGGATAAACACTGCCGACGTTCGCGGGGTTATTACTCATCTAAAAATTCCTTCACTCGTTCGCTGTGGCGGGGACGCGCCTTGCGGCTCGCGGTACCACCCCGCTTGGGCGCCGAGGCGCCCCGCTTCGTTGATGTGAAGGAGATGACGGTCCTTACCCGCCCGGTTCTAATAATGCGGCACTCACGCGCCTCACGTTCTTCCGGAATGCTCCCCGGTGATAGCCGGCTCACTGCATACGCCTAAAAGTATAGCGAGGCGGTCAAGTTTTCACAGGCCCCGGTTCCCGAAAGCCTCGAAATAGAAACGCCAGTACAGAAAAGAGGCACCTGGGATAAGGTTTTCCACAGGAACATTTTTTCTAATGCGCGCAGCTCATAAGGTGTTTTAAGCTCCACAAATATGAACGCACTACAGACTTTCCTCAACGCACTCGGAGCTGGCATCGATGTCATCGCCGAGTGCGAAGGCATGTCTGAAGCAGACCTGATCGCCGCCGGCTCCCCAGACAAAACTGCCGCGCAGTTGGTGCGGCTACACACGAGCTTCTTTGGGAAGACCGCCATGACCAGAATGCAGCGCGACGCGGTGAAGGCTGCGCGCCAGCGCGGCCACTCATTGCCCACTCTGGAGGTCATCGACCGCTATGCCCGCAAAGCCAAGACGCAGGCATTGGGCTGGAAGCTGCGCCTAGAGTTGTGCCGGACCAGCGCCGATACCCTAGCGATGGAAACGCTGGCGAAGAAGAAGCTCAAGGAGCACTCGGCCCCACCCGCGCCGAAGGAGGGCGTGACTATTTACCGCCGTCGCAATGCACCGTGGACAATGGCAATCACAGGCCCCGCGCAAATGATTGCAGAACTTAGCGACGCCGTCGACCGCGAACGCCCCCTCGAATCCATCCGCGAAGCCTTCTTTAAAGGCGCTGCTCCGCGCCGCGGCTTGCAAACGAATGTCTTGGTCCCGCTGGATGCAATGACGAAAATTCTCGACGGCGACGGCGAAGAAATCACCCTTCAGATGACCAACGGCGCCACAATGACTGGCGCGGAATACCTCAACAAGGTCATCGCCGGTGAGATCGATAAAGACGGCGCGCTCGCGACCCTTTTCCACCCCTATCACGGGCCAGTCAACCTCTACTACGAGGAGCGCTCAGCCAGCATCAAGCAACGCATCATGGCTATGGCAGAGTTCCCAGTCTGCGCTTGGGATAAGTGTATGAAACCGGCCGATGAATGCCAGGTTCACCATCTCATCGCGTGGAAGAACGGCGGGTATACCAACCAGGAAAACCTGGTGATGCTGTGCCCGTATCACAATGGCGTGAACCAGGACGATCCGAACGCGCCACCGGGACGCGGCCGCATGGCCCGGGTCAACGGAACGGCCATGAGGACTTACGGTCCCCTCCCGCCGCCCACGCCTCTGCAAGCGCCACCCGGGCTATTCGACGCCCCGGAAAGAGACGACTAGGAGCGACACAACTAGGTGTCTTCGCAGAAAAGCCCTCCACCCAGAACTACTCCTGGGGGCGAGGGCTACTCGTCGTGCTTGCGGCGCAGTTTAATCACGGTATCTGCGATAAACAGAACAATGCCTACCCCCGCAGAAGCAAAGAGCAGGTACAGAGACCACTCAGCGGCGGAGAGGATGTAATTCACGAACGCCAAGAAAGCCACAAAGGCCAAAAGCAATGCGCCGATAAGCATGCGTCCTCTCCTTCCCCACCAATGACTAAGGGCTCTGTGCTTTACAAAGAATGTATACCTACGAACGTATACCTACATAAAAGAATAACGGCGCCCCCGCAGGGACGCCGTTCATTCACTGATTAATTGTTGGACTTGCCGGCTTCACCGTTGGGAGCAGCGGTGCCGCGGGACTCCAGCTCCTCAAGCTGAGACTGCAGCAGGGTCTTGAGGCGGGTACGGTACTCGCGCTCGAAGGTACGCAGCTCGGAGATGCGAGCCTCCAGAGCGGTCTGCTGCTGCTTGACCGTGTTCATGACCTCAGTGTGCTTCTTCTCGGCATCTGCCTGCAGGGCAGCTGCCTTCTCCTCTGCCTGGCGAATCTGCGCCTCGGCGCGGGACGTAGCGTCAGACTCGGTCTGCTTTGCCTTGTTCTCGGCATCCGCCACCAGCTTCTTGGAGCGGGTATCGGCCTCCTGCAGCTGCGCATCGTAGCGCTTCTGGGCGTCAGCAAGCTGAGCCTTGGAGTGGGAGTCGGCGTCGGCAAGCTGCTTCTCTGCAGCCGTACGCGCCTCAGCGAGCATGGACTCGGAGTCAGCCTTAGCCTCGCTGGTAAGACGGTCCGCCATCTCCTGAGCCAGACCCAGCACGCGGGCGGCCTGCATGTGGGTATCCGGGGTGGCGAGGCCCTGTGCGTTGGACTGAGCAGCGCCTGCACCAGCCACGGCAGCGGCGGAGGAGGCAGTGCTGGAGGCTGCGGAGTTCTTCTTTGCGGACTCGAGTTCCTTCTTGGTGCGCTCCAGCTCCTTCTTGGAGGCCTCGAGCTCACGCTTAGCGGCAGCAGCTTCCTCACGGGCAGTCTTAAGCTCCGCGGAGTTGTCCTGTGCCTGGACAGCCGGTGCCTGGGCGGACTGCGCCTGAGCGGCCTTCGCCTGCTCCTGCGCACGCTTGGTCTCTTCCTTAGCCTTGGCAATCTCGTTCTTGGAGTCAGCCAGCTTTGCTTCGTACTCGGCGCGCAGCTTGGACTCGACTTCCTTACGTACGGCGGCCTCGTCGACCTTTGCGGCAGAAGCGCCGCCAGCAGCGGCGGCCGGAGCCTGAGACTTCAGTTCCTCAACCTGGGCGTGGAGATCATCGTTCTCGTCCTGCAGCTGAGCAAGAGCATCCTCAACGAGATCGAGGAACTGATCGACCTCATCCTCGTTGTAGCCACGCTTGCCAATTGGCGGCTTGCTGAAAGCGACGTTGTGTACATCAGCTGGTGACAGTGGCATTGACTTCTCTTCCCCTTACGAATCGGTCAAACCTCTAGAGGGTCCAGAGGCCGGGTACATATGCGGTTAATAATACGGATTGTGGTAACTCATTGTATCCGAATCAACACATTATCTAACGCTGGCACGAGTCTCAACGTTAACAGGAGGGTTTAATACACCCGTTAACTACATTGCAAGTCCATTGGCACCGAAAAATAGCCAGCCAATAAGTTGCGAAAGAATGGACAAAAGCAGGAACAAAACGATGATGGAAACGTCGAGCGCAATGCCTCCCAGCTGCAGCGGCGGGATGACCTTACGCAGCGCCTTAACTGGCGGGTCAGTGACGACGAAGAGCACCTCGGCAACCATCATGAACCAGCGGGGCGGATTGAATTGGCGCGAGAAAGACTGAATCATCTCAATGACAATGCGCGCCAACAGAATCCACGAGTAAAGACTCACGGCGACGAGCAGAATTGAACCTAAAGCATTCACAACGCCCGAGCCTATCCGAACCACCCCCGCGGACGGTACTCCCCTGCCCGAGGGTTCGCCCTCGGCGAACAGAAACGGCACCGCAGCGGCCGCACCGACGCCGAGAATGCCGTTCCGCTTGGACCGCTAAGGATATAGCAAGAAAACCAGCAAACCGCCCCATCACCCCTCCTCTCCTTAGCCAACACGGAGGAGAAAAGGCGATGAAGCGGTTAAAGCGCGAAGCCTTTAGCGCAGGTGTGCCGCGCGCTCGAGCTCAACAGTGGAGATATCGGCGCCCTTCGGCACGATGGCGAAAACCTTACGGCTGGTGTCCACGCCCTTAGTCAGGTTCTTCATGCGGCCTTCCAGTGCAAAGCAGAGGCCGGCGGCGAAGTCAACGAAGCGCTTTGCGGAGCCGCGGTCGGCGTCAGTGAGCTCGAAGACCACTGCGTCACCGTCACGGAAGGGACCGCCAACCTTCGCTGCATCGTCGAAGGAAACGAGCGACAGCGCCACGATAGTCGGGACAAACTCCTCTTCCTGCTTCTCGTAGGAAGGTGCATACGCTGGAGCGCTATAAGCGCGCTCGTCTGCGTAGTAAGCATCGTCGGCGTCCATGTCCATCGGGCCTAGCCCGAAGAACTCTTTGGTCCTATCAATCAGTGACATTCTGGGTCTCCCTCTGACCTAGTGTGTGCTGTTCATTTGCTGTCTTGTAATGCACTTTTACAATGACAATTAACCTAGCGGGCGCTCTCCCATAATTCCGGTTCCGACACGCACGATATCCGTTCCAGATGCAATCGCTGCATCCATGTCAGCGCTCATTCCAGCGGACATTTTTAGGCCCCTCCCTAGCTTGGCCGCGACCTCATCCGTCAGCGCCCTCACCTGCGCGAATACCTCCGCCGGTTCACTCTCCAGAGGGGGAACCACCATGAAACCACACAGCTGCAGGTTCTCCAGTTCTTCGACGATGTCCACTAGAGCAGGTACGTCCTCCAGCGGGCAGCCACCGCGCGCGGTATCACCATCGGCGGAGACCTGAATATAGACCGGAAGACTGCCCTGGCGCTGCCCGCGTTCCTTCGCAAGCGCCACGCCGCGGTCGAGACCTCGGGCCAGCTTTTCCGAATCAAGAGAATGCACACTGTGCGCCCACCGTGCTACGTGGTTCGCCTTCTTGGTTTGAACCTGGCCAATCATGTGGAAACGCATCTTGGGCAAGGCCTCTGCCTTGGCGCGCGCTTCCTGCTCGCGATTTTCCGCCACATCCGTTATCCCTAGCTCTGCCAGCAGCGCAATGTCTTCGGCGGGGTGAAACTTTGTCACCGGCAACAGCTGCGGCGCGGGGCGGCCAGCAGCCTCAGCGAAGCGGTGAATGGCAGCGCGGGTGCTCTCCAGGCCAGCCCGCAATTCTTCACGGCGCGCCGTGTCGTTGTTCGTCATTAATCCTCCAACCAAATCACGCCGGCTTGGCGTCCGGTGACGCCCTCGCGGCGATAAGAAAAGAAATCAGTGTCTTCGATCGTGCAGCGCGGATCAGACTCAATGGCCGTAACCCCCATCCCCATCAGCTGGCGAATCAGACCGGCGCGCACGTCAACGCCCCACGTTCCAGAAGAGGTCCGGGTTTTGGAGCCGGGCAGGTGCTTCTCGACGTCCTCCGCCATCTGCTCCGGAACCTCATAGTTACGCCCAGACGCGGCCGGCCCCATGAGCACTTGGATCGACGAAGGGGTGGCACCCAGCTCAATCATTGTGTTGACCGTATTCCGGACGATTCCGTTGCGCGCGCCTAGGCGTCCGGCGTGGGCGGCACCGATGACACCCGCGGAGACGTCGACAAGCAGCACCGGTGTGCAATCAGCAACGAGCACGCCAAGTCCCAAGCGCTTTTCGGTGGTCACCACGGCATCGGTGGCGGGCACGGGCTCCTTCGCGCCACGGCGTTCGGCGCCCACGACCGTCACGGTATTGGTGTGCAACTGCTCCATCCACACGATGTCCTCTAAGCCCGTTGCTCGGAGAAGTCTCTCGCGATTGGCGGCCACAGCGGCGGGGTCATCGCCGACGTGGTCGCCTAAGTTGAAAGAGTCATAGGGGGACAACGACGCCCCGCCGGCACGGGTTGTAAACACCATGCGGACGGGGCGTCGTGCTGCGTGTGCTTCCTCGTTTACTGGCATGCACTCCAGAGTAGCTGGCTGGGACTAGCGCATGAAGGAGGGCACGTCGAGATCGTCGTCGCCATCATCATCAAAATCACGGCTGTTACGCTCAGCGGGGCGCGAGAGGCGGTACTCATCGTCGGCGCCACGGCGGTACTCCTCACCACGGAAGCGATCCGAGGTGGTAAACAGTCCGCTCGATGGTGCCGGCTCAGCCGGCTGCTCGCGCTCGTAGGAGTGACGCGGGGTGTACTCCTCGCGGCCGATGCGCTGGGAGTCAGCTCGCTGCGGTTCGGCGCGGGTGTACTCTTCGCGCGGGGCCTCGGTGCGGGGTACTGCGGGGCTCGCCGGCTGTGTTTCAGCGCGGTTCTCGAAGAGAGAGCCCGGGCGTGCTGCCGGGGTAGCCTCCGAGCCTTGCTGTTGCGTCTGGCCAGGCTGTGCCGGCTGGGAGGTCATGTTGGCCTGGGCGTCGAAGCCGGTGGCGATGATGGTGACGCGAACCTCGTCACCCAGATTGTCATCGATGATGGTACCGAAGATGATGTTGGCATCTTCGTCAGCGCGCTCCTCCACCATGGAGGCAGCGGCATTGACCTCGTGGAGGCCCAGGTCGGAGCCACCGGCGATGGACAGCAGCACGCCCTTGGCGCCTTCCATGGTCGACTCCAGCAGCGGGGAGTTAATTGCCTGCTCGGCAGCGTTGAGCGCGCGGTTATCCCCGCGAGCAAAGCCGATGCCCATGAGGGCGGAACCGGCGTCGGACATGACGGAGCGAACGTCCGCAAAGTCGACGTTGATCATGCCCGGGATGGTGATGAGGTTGGTAATACCCTGAACACCATTGTGCAGAACTTCATCGGCGGCGCGGAAGGCCTCGACGATGGACAGCTCCTCGCCGCCCAGCTGCATGAGGCGATCATTCGGGATAACGATGAGGGTATCGCAGACCTCGCGCAGCTCTTCGATGCCGGCCATGGCCTGACGGGTGCGGCGAGCGCCCTCGAACTTGAACGGGCGGGTAACAACACCGACGGTCAGAGCACCCATCTTCTTCGCGATGGAGGCAACGACAGGGGCCGCACCGGTACCGGTTCCGCCGCCCTCGCCGGCCGTCACGAAGACCATGTCGGAGCCCTGGAGGGCGTCTTCGATTTCGGTCTTGTGATCCTCCGCGGAGGTCTTACCTACCTCCGGGTTAGCACCAGCACCGAGGCCGCGGGTGGCCTCGCGGCCGATGTCGAGCTTGGTATCCGCATCGGAGAAAATCAGCGCCTGGGAATCGGTGTTGATCGCCACGAACTGGACTCCCTTGAGCCCTTCTTCGATCATGCGGTTGACAGCGTTGACACCGCCGCCGCCGACGCCGACGACCTTGATGTCCGCGAGGTTGTTGCTAGATGAGATCATACGAGGGTCTCTTGCCTTTCGAATAAGGTTTTAATGTAAACGAGGAGGCGCCTCTTTTCGCGAGAGGCGGTTACATCCATCTTTAACGACATCGGGGTAATTTCGGCGCACATTTTGCCGCGTGTCGGTACCCTCAACCTCTACTTTAGGGTTGCTGACATGCGGTTTTCTTAACAGGCGCCCCACCCGTCCCACTCGCGACGTCTCTAGCGGCGAGTCACCAGCGACGGGTTAGAAATGTTCCAGGATTCGCCCTCGAGCTTGAGCACATCTTCGAAAGCAATCGCCTTGTTCTTATTGTCTTCCGAGGCTCCCCAAAAAATGGTTTTCTCATCCTCTGTGTGGAAAGTCAGCGAATACCTGTCCTTGATCTCGAGGTTCGTTACTTTCTCCCGAATCGGCGCGGGGAGGGCTGCAACGGCCTCGACAGCCGCCTGCATCTCTGGGGAGCCGGAGTCTGTGCTACCGGTCAGCTCCACGGCTTCCGGTGGTGCTTCATCTTCCGCAAATTCCTTGCCGTGATTATCCACTAGGACGGTGCTGTCACCGTCGCGCACGAAAGCCACTGCCTCGTGCTCGACGATTTCAATGTGCACCGTCGAGGGAAAAGCCCGCGACACCGTTGCGCTTTCCACCCACGGGATCGACGCCACGCCCTGCGCGGCCCCGCGAGCATCCAAGCGCGCGAGGTTCGAACCCTTGGCGACGCCACTAGCCTGCTCCACATCCTCAGCAGCGACGTGATCGTTTCCCACCACCTCGAAGGACTTCACCGTGAGGATAGGAAAAAGCCACACTGCTACTGCAGCGATGACCGCTACGAGTAGCACCACGCCCACCGCGAGCGCCCCAGTCTTTTTAGACATTCGGTTCCTTCGGGTCTTCCGCCTCATTGTTGCGTCCCAGTTCGGACAAAATCTCGCCGGCTACGTAGGTAACCGTGCCCGCACCAATCGTGAGGACGATATCACCAGACTGTGCCAGGGAAATGACGTCGCCAGCGGCTTCGGAGAAATCGGGTTCGAAGATGACCGGCATATCCTCCGGCATCTTATCCGTGATAATGCGGGAGGTAATTCCTTCAACCGGTTGCTCGCGGGCACCGTAGATGTCGAGGACGACGGCGGCGTCGGCAAGCGCCAAGGCCTGAGCAAACTCCGCGTCGAACTTCATTGTCCGGGAGTACAGATGCGGCTGGAAGCAGGCGATAACGCGCGCCCCCTCCCCCTCCGCATCCGCCTTCGCACGGGCTGCATTAAGTACTGCGGATACCTCCGTAGGGTGGTGCGCATAATCGTCGAAGACGCGGATTCCGCGCTCGCTGCCGCGGTACTCGAAGCGGCGGCGCACACCAGTAAAGTCGGTCAGGCCCGCGGCCAATTCCGCTGGGTCTCCGCCAGCCAGCGCGCCGGCCAGCAGCGCCGCCGCCGAGTTAAGAACCATGTGATGTCCGGGGACGTGCAGGTCATAGGACAGCTCCTGTGGCGCCTGCCCCGGCAGGGCCAGGCGAACGCGGACGTGCGCGCCGGCGGCGGAGACAGTTTCTTCCAGGATGTCCGCTGCGAGGGGCACAGCAGAATCTTCGCTTACCGCACTGCGTGCGCCGTAGCCCAGCACCTGGATACCGCGCTGTGCCGCGCGCTCGCCGGTGGTGGCTGCCTGCGCGTCTTCGAGGCAGACTACCAAGTAGCCACCCTCAACAACACGGTCCGCAAAATCATCAAAGACCTGGTAGTAGCTTTCCGCGGTGCCGAAATAATCCAGGTGATCCGGCTCGATGTTAGTAATCACCGCCACGTAGGGGCTGTAGCGCAAAAGTGAGGCATCGGATTCATCGGCTTCTGCAACGAAAGCGTCACCCGTGCCGCCGTGCGCGTTGGTTCCGGCACGGTTGAGCTGGCCACCGATGGCGAAAGAGGGGTCGAGCCCCGCCTGCTGCAGCGCGGACACCGCCATCGAGGTAGTCGAGGTCTTTCCATGAGTACCGGCGAGCAGGACCTGGCGGTGGCCTTCCATCAGCTCAGCCAACAGGTCCGAACGGCGAATAACCGGGATTCCGGCCTCGCGCGCAGCAGTGAGCTCGGGATTGTCCTGCGGGATGGCGGCGAAGGAGGTCACGACCACCGTCGGCTTATCACCAGCCAGGTCAAGGTTCTCAGCGGCATGGCCAATGGCGATCTGCGCACCCATCGTGCGGAGGACGTCGACAGCCGTCGATTTCTTAACGTCCGAGCCGGTGACGACCGCGCCCCGACTAACCAGAATGCGCGCGAGGCCGGACATACCGGAGCCTCCGATACCGACGAAGTGGACGCGGGACAGGTCCGTGGGGGCAGGGGTATCAGTCATGGTGAAAAATCCTTCTTTCATAAACCTGTACTGTGCGTCTAGCCGCGGTTCTCGGCGGCGACACGCTGCGCGATGCGGTCAGCGATGATGGCTGCAACCTCACCGGCCGTGCTGGCATCAGCGGCAGCACGCATGGCCGTCAAAGCTTCGGGGTGGTCAAGGATAGCGCGAACCTCGGCAACGAGGCGCTCCGAGGTCAGCTCGGCGTCCGGAACCTGAACCGCGGCACCGGATTCCACCAGCGCGCGCGAGTTCAGAGCCTGTTCACCATTGCCGTGCGGCAGCGGCACATAAAGCGCGGGCAGACCAGCGGCGGAGACCTCTGCCACCGTCATCGCTCCAGAACGGCAGACCATGAGGTCAGCAACGGCCAGAGCGCCAGCCATGTCATCGATATAGGGCACCGCGGTGTAGTGCTCGCGCGCAGCCGGCGCCGCATTCTTTTTGCCATAAGCGTGCAGCACTTGGAAATCTCGACACAGGTCATCGAGTGCGCCGGCCACGGCAGTGTTGATGCTCACCGCTCCCTGTGAACCGCCGGTTACCACGATCGTCGGGCGATGCGCGTCGAGGTTCCAGTTCTGGCGCGCAGCAGCCGCCTTTGCGCCGTCTGGATCCTCCCCCATGCCCGGACGCACGGGGATTCCCAGGACCTCACCGGGCATACCGGAGCCTTCCTGCGCGTTAATACCCGTGCCGCCGAGGCGCACCCCCAGCTTGTTAGCCATGCCAGCCAGAGCATTCGTCTCGAGCACGAAGAACGGGATGCTCAGAGACTTCGCTGCCAGGTAAGCCGGCGCAGCAACGTATCCTCCGGTGCCAAAGACCACATTGGCCCCGACGTCTTTCAGAACCGCGCGGGTTTCCCGAACAGACTTGAGGATCCGCCACGGCAGCTTAGCGGCATCAGCGTTGATCTTGCGTGGGACTGGGACCGGTGTAATCATGCGCAAATCGACGCCACGCGCCGGCACGATATCGCTTTCCAAACCTCGTGAGGTTCCTAGCGCGGTCACCCGCGCGCCGTGGCGCTGGCGCAGCTCCTCCCCCACCGCGAGCGCTGGTTCGATGTGTCCGGCAGTGCCGCCACCTGCGATGACGACGGAAATCGGCGTGTCATTCATGCACTACACGCTACCAGCGCCGTGCTTTACTACCGACGCTCGCCGCGCCGATACTCCCGGCGATACTCCCGCCGTTGTTCCCCCTGCGGCGCTTGCGCGCGCGACGAGCGCCCTGTTACTGCACGCCCAAATCTTTCCTCGCGGCTGCGCTCAACATGGCGCTGGGAGCGGTCGCGGTGCGCGCGCTGAGAACGTGTCGCCTCTTTGCCTTCACGCGGGGCTCTGTGTGCCCCGCCGCGACGCTCGTTAGGCGGTGTGGGCTCGGGGATGAAGAAGATACGGTCGAAGAGCGGGCGCCCAAAGTTCTGCATGGCGGAAACCTGCAGCGGCTCGTGGCGCGCCACGTTGCACAGCAGGCCCATCGACCCAATCGTGATCACCGCGGCCGTACCACCTGCGGAAATCATCGGCAGCTGGATACCCGTCACCGGCAGCACGCCGATCACGTAGCCGATGTTAATGAATGCCTGCACGACAACCCCCACCGCTAACGTGGCGGCCAGCAAAGACTGGAATTGGTCCTGGGCGCGCGTTGCCGCCCGCAGCCCGAAGTAGCCCAGCACGGCGAATAGCCCGATGACAAGGGCACCGCCCCATAGGCCCAATTCCTCACCAATGATGGCGAAGACGAAGTCATTCTTCGCCTCTGGGAGGTAGAACCATTTGGCGCGTGACTGGCCGAGGCCAACGCCCCAGAAGCCGCCGTCGGCAAGCGAAAGGAAGCCCTGGTAAGCCTGGAAACCGGTACCTTGTGTGTCCTCGATATTGCCGCGCAGCGCATCGAAATAAGTGTGGAAGCGGTGCGAACGGAAGCCGCCGGCCAAGAAGACGGTGACCATGCCGATGGCACCGAAGACACCGACGACGGTCGGAACACGCCAGTCCACACCAGCGAAAACCAGAGTGAACACGACGATGAGGGCGAAAGAGACACCCATGCCGAGATCGCCTTGGGCCACAATCAGTACGAACATGATGCCGGCGATGATGGAGTACATCATGAAAGGGTCCGTCAGGCGCATCGAACGGTGCGTCTTATCCGCCAGCGCTGAGGCGCCGTACATGCCCACAGCCACGCGGGCGAACTCGGAGGGCTGGAATGCCACACCACCAGGCAGCATGATCCACGACTGCGAACCGACCTCCGCACGACCGGTACCAATGCCAGGTACGAGGACGAGGATAAGAAGCAGGATGGATAGCCCCAAGAACCACGGCACGAGTGCCCGGAGCGTGCGGGGCGACATGCGCAGACCAATCCAAAACACGATGAGGCCGGCGATAACGAGCACGCACTGGCGCAGAGCAGCTGACCACGGGCTATCGGTCTCTGACAGAGACGTCGCCATCGACGAGGAGAAGGCCATGAGGACGCCGATGCCGATGAGCGAAAAAATGGCGATGCGCAGCACTAAATAGTCGAGCCCGGGGTAGGCGCGGAGGCGCTCGCGGAGATCACGCAGGTGGTATCCCAGCGTGCGTTGTGGCTTCTGGGTGCTGGTGGCGGTCACGGGTGCTCCTAGCGCTAGCGGGCGAGGCGGCGGGCAGCGGCGGCAAAGATATCGCCGCGCTGGCCCATACCGGTGTACATGTCCAACGATGCCGCAGCGGGTGCTAAAAGCACGGTATCGCCGGCGTCGGCGTGTTGCACGGCGGCGGACACTGCCTGTTCCATTGCTGCTTCCGGATCGTGGCTATCCACGATGAAAACGGGCACGTGTGGCGCTGCCTTCACGAGGGCTTGGGCAAGCACATGCTTGTCGACGCCCACCAGAACCGCTGCCTTCAGTCGCGCGGCATGGGTGCGCAACAGTTCCGAGACATCAGCGCCTTTCAGCTGGCCGCCGGCCACCCACACCACGGAGTCCAACCCGCGCATAGCGACCTCCGCGGCATGTGGGTTCGTTGCCTTGGAATTGTCGATGTAGGTCACGCCAGCGTGGCGGTGAACGATCTCCCCGCGGTGTCCTGCCACCACGTAGGCGCTGAGTCCCTCCTCGATGGATTCCGGTTGAGCACCAGCGAGAGCCGCCACTGCCGACGCGGCAGCGGCATCCAGCACTCCGGCCAGACCGGCGGGTTGGATGGTGGTGACATCGTCCACCACAGCGGATTTCATCCCCGCAACCTCGTTGACGAGGAGGCTGCCGGTGCTCACGCCTACTTCACCTGCGGCAGGCTCAGCATGGCTGAAAGCAGTTGCGCCGGGAAGAGAAGCAGCGAGCACTCGAACGTGCTCATCTTCCTTGCCGTAGACGGCATGCTGACCACGCAGAATCTTGGCCTTGTCTGCGGCATAGGCCTCGAAGGATCCATGCCAATCCAGGTGGTCGTCGGCGAGGTTAAGCAGTGCCCCGACTTCTGGGCGCAGGTGGGAGGACCAGTGCAATTGGAAGGATGAAAGCTCCGCTACGAGGATGTCCACGCGGGGCTGGGCGGCCAGGGCATCAAAGGACGAGACGCCGATATTGCCTACCGCTTGTGCGCGCTGGCCGGAGCGTTGCTCGTCGGCAGCCATGATGGCGGCGAGCATGCCGGTGGTCGTGGTCTTGCCGTTGGTGCCGGTGATCGCGAGCCAGCGGCGCGGGGCGCCGAAGACCTCTGCTCGATCGAGACGGTAAGCCAACTCAACATCGCCGATGACCTCAAGCCCTTGGGATGCGGCCGCAACGAGCAACGGCGAGTCCGGACGCCATCCTGGTGAGGTGACGACGAGCGAGTACTCGGCTAGGTCCACCGCGGAGGTGTCCACGGTGGCAACGTCCAACTCTGCGGCGATGCGGCTGCGGGAGTCCTCGTTGCCATCGGCCACCGTTAAATCCACGTCCAAGTTGGACAGGACTGCCGCGCACCCGCGGCCGGAGACGCCTGCGCCGGCGATGAGGACGTGACCGGAGAGGAAGTCTGGGCGCGTCATGCCCCTACTCCTATGCCGGAGGCGGTGAGCCAATCACCGTAGAAGATAGCCACACCGGCCATCGCCGCCATGGCAGCCAGGAGCCAGAAGCGCACAACGACAGCCGTTTCCGCCCAACCACCGTTCTCAAAGTGGTGGTGGATCGGCGCCATACGGAAGAAGCGCTTTCCGGTGGAATGAAAGACCACGATTTGGATGACGACGGAGACCGTTTCGATGACGAACAGGGCACCGATGATGATCATGAGCAGCTCGGTACGGCTGGTAACGGAAATACCCGCGACCAAACCACCAAGTGCCAAGGAACCGGTGTCTCCCATGAAGATTTTGGCGGGCGCGGCATTCCACCAGAGGAAGCCCAGGCATCCACCCAGACCTGCGGCCGCAAGCACTGCGAGGTCGAGCGGATCGCGCACCTGGTAACACCCAGCAGCAAAATTAGTGGCGCAGGAGTAGCGGAACTGCCAGAAGGTCATCAGCGAATAAGAGCCCATGACAATCGCGGTAACACCCGCCGCGAGGCCGTCGAGGCCGTCGGTGAGGTTCACCGCGTTCGACCACGCCGCAATGAGGATGTACATGAAGATCAAGAACACGATGGTTCCGATCACCGTGCCGCCGACAGCTAGGTCGAAAGTCTTCAAATCTCGGATGAAGGATAGCTTGGTGGAGCCTGGGGTCAGCCCCGCATCGTTGGGGAAACGCAGGACCAAGAAGCCGAAGAGCAGCGCCAGCACGAGCTGGCTGATCAGCTTGGCGGTCTTATTGAGTCCGAGGTTGCGGTGGCGGAAGAGTTTGATGAAGTCATCCGCGAAGCCCACCGCGCCCAAGCCCAAGGTCAGTCCGAGGACCAGCAAGCCGGAGGCGGTAAAGGCCTCATGCCCTGTCAGCAGGCCATAGAGGCCGGCCACAACATAGGCCACCAAGATGCCCGCGAGGATGGCAAGACCACCCATCGTCGGCGTACCGCGCTTGCGCAGGTGAGACTTGGGGCCATCCTCGCGGATCTCTTGTCCGCGGCCGGTATCGGAGAAATAACGGATAAGAACCGGGGTGGTAAAGATCGCCACGAGGAAGCTAACCGCACCAGCGATGATGATCTGAGTCACGAGCTTGAAGTCCTTTCTAGCGGCTAGCTGTGGTTCAGCTGTTCCGCGACCAACCAGAGACGTTGGGCATTGGAGGCCTTAATCAAGACCACGTCCTTAACGCTACGGCTAGCCCAATCATCGACCCCTGCCGGGGCCACGCGCAGTATGCCGTCCACCGCCTGTGCGGCGGCCGCAGCATCGGCGCACACCACTGTATTTATACCTTGCTGCGCAGCGGCCTCGGCCATCGCCCGGCAGTTGGGATTCTCCCCTACCGCGATGAGTTGCGCGACGTGGTATTTGGCCAAAAACTCACCGAGCTGGCGGTGCGATTGCTCTGCATCGCTGCCGAGTTCTCCCATCTCCCCCAACACCGCGATGGAACGGGCGTCGGGACGCGCTGCTGCGGTATAAGCCAAAGCGGCGATGGCCGCACGCATCGAATCGGGGTTGGCGTTATAGGAGTCATCGATGACGGTGACGCCATCGCGGCGGGTGCGCACGTCCATGCGGTGCTCGGAGGCGAGGCGGTGACCGGACAGCGCAGCCGCCACCGTGTCTGCCGATACCCCCAGCTCGATGGCTGCGGCGGCCGCGGCCAGTGCATTAGATACCTGGTGGGACCCAAAGACTTGGAGCTTCACAGCAACGGGTTCAGCATCCGGGCTGTGCAGGGTAAAGGAAGGGCGAGCGACGTCATCGAGCACGATATCGGTGGCATAGTACTGCGCCGCCGGTGCGCCTCCGCGGCGGTTCTCCGTGGAGTAGTACACCACCTTGGCCTCCGTGCGGGGAGCCATCGCGGCGACGAAAGGATCATCTGCGTTGAGGACGGCTACGCCGCCCGCTTCCGCTTTCGGCAACGCCTCCACCAGCTCGCCCTTGGCCTGCGCGATATTCTCGCGCGAACCAAACTCACCGAGGTGCGCGGAGCCGACATTCAGGACCACGCCAACGCGCGGCGCGGTGATCTCGGTGAGGTGTCGGATGTGGCCGATACCGCGAGCCGACATCTCCGCCACGAGGTAGCGCGTGTGCTCATCGCAGCGCAGAGCCGTATAGGGAAGGCCGATTTCGTTGTTGAAAGAGCCGGGCGGGGCAACGGTCTCCCCCACCTCACGGAAGATGGTGGCGATGAGGTCCTTGGTGGACGTCTTACCGGCCGAACCAGTGACCCCCACGATGGTGAGAGCCTGCTCTGCCGCGAGGCGCTGTGTAACTGCACGAGCAATCGCGGACAATGCTCCCACGACGGCCGCTGCGGAACCATCTGCATCATTGGCGTAGATGTCTGCGTTGGCACCGTCACCTTCGATGCGCCCGTGCGGCTCGACGACGATGGCAGGAACACCCACCGGGCGCGCCGCCAGCACGGCAACGGCTCCTTTGTCGATCGCGGTGTTGGCATAGTCGTGCCCATCGACGCGTGCTCCGGGCAGGGCGACAAAGAGTCCGCCCGGGGTGACCTTGCGAGAATCGAATTCGACGAAGCCGGTCACCTGGGTGTCTGGTTCGTCGACGCTATCAAGGCGGCCGCCCGTGATCTCAGCGATCTCAGCGAGGCTTAACGCAATCATGCTTGCTCCTTGGATTCTTCGGTACTCAGGTTAGTCGCAGTGGCCATGGCATCAAGGGCACGCGCCATCTCTTCGCGGTCATCGAAGTGATGGACGGTATCGCCAATGAGCTGGCCTACCTCGTGGCCCTTGCCAACGACGATGACGGCATCCCCCGGCTGCGCCCACGCCACGACTTCATCAATGGCCTTGGCGCGGGAGCCTACCTCACGGATATCAGCCGCCGGGTTTGCCTCCTGGGCGCCCGCGAGCACGGCCGCACGGATGGATGCCGGGTCTTCGGTGCGGGGGTTGTCGTCGGTGACGACGACAAGGTCTGCGCCCTTCGCGGCGGCCGCTCCCATGAGCGGACGCTTGGAGGAATCGCGGTCTCCTCCCGCGCCGACGACGATGCCGATGCGGCCTCCGCTGCCTTCCAACTGCGTGCGCAGGGTCTCTAAAACAGCCGCGATTGCAGCCGGCTTGTGCGCGTAATCCACCACAGCCACAAAGTCTTGGCCGCGGTCAACACGCTCCATGCGGCCCGGTACCGCGACCTTTTCTACGCCCTCGAGGAAGACCTGCGGCTCGATTCCAATAGCGGCGGCCATCCCCGTAGCGAGAGCCGCATTGGCGATGTTGAAGGTACCCGGCATAGGCAGGCGGAATTCAAACGTTCCGGCATGCTCACCGGAGGCAAGCGTTAGTTCCACCTGTTGTGCACCGGTGACCTCAGTGCTGAGCTGACGGCCAGTGATATCGGCGTCGCTTCCTTGCGGGGTCGTTGATACCCGGATCACCGAGCGTGCTGCGGCGCGCTGTGCCATACGACGCCCCCATTCGTCATCGACGCAGATGACGGAGCGATCGGCGGCTTGGGGACCGTCGAAAAGCAGGGCCTTGGCCTCAAAGTAGTCTTCCATCGTCGGGTGGAAGTCCAAGTGGTCCTGGCTCAGGTTCGTAAAACCACCCACGCCGAAGCGCGTTCCCTGGACTCGTCCTAAAGATAGCGCGTGAGAGGAGACCTCCATCACCACGTGTGTAACTCCCTCGGACACCATGCGTGCAAAAAGCTCCTGCAAGGTCGGCGCCTCTGGAGTGGTCAAGGAAGTCGGAACCGGCTCCCGGTTAATGCGGGTACCCGTCGTGCCGATGAGGCCAACCGAATAGCCTGCGTGCAAGAGACCCGCCTCGAGGAGGTAGCTCGTCGTGGTTTTACCGGAGGTGCCCGTCACGCCGAGGATGGTGAGCTTTTGCGTGGGGTGGCCATAGATCTCGGCGGACACGTTCCCAAGGATGGCGCGGATATCCTCCACCACAAGAAGCGGCCGCGTCTCCCCTGCGTCGGTGAGGATGCGCTGTCCTTCTGCATCAGTAAGGATGGCTGCGGCCTCTGTATCAGCGGCGAATCGCGCTCCATGCACGCGAGTTCCAGGAAGCGCCGCGAAGAGGCCACCGGACGGCAATGTTGCTGAATTCAGTCCACAGGACCCCACGGTGGTCGAGGCATCCCCGACCACCGTGCCGCCAGAAATCTCTGCTAGGCGCTTCAGGGTGGTGCTGCTGGTCACGGTGATTCCTCTTCTCTGTTTCTCTGTCTCTAGGTTTTCGATATGTGCTTTTCGGTATAAGAGCTGACTACTCGGCGCGCAAGGTCAGTTGCGGTGCTGGCGGGGAGGGCGGGATATTGTCGCGGTCGAGGAGCCAGGATGCGATATCGCTGAAAACAGGGGCTGCGGATTGGCCGCCGGAGCCGTCGTCGTTGACACCGGATTCCGGCTCATCGAGCATGACGGCGACGACGAAGCGGGGGTCGTCGGCAGGCGCAATGCCCGCAAACGTGATCCAGTATTTGGAATTGGAATAAGCCCCAGTGTCCTCATCGACTTTCTGCGCGGTACCGGTCTTTCCGGAGAGCTGATAGCCCTCGATGTTGGCGTTGCCGGCGGTACCGTTGTTCAGGCCCTGCGGATCATCCTGGAAGACCGCTCGGAACATGTCGACGACGGTGCGTGCGGTTTCGGCGCTGACCACGCGGGTGGTCTCGGGCTCCTCCAGCTCTTCCTTCGTCCCGTCCGGCGCGGTAATCGAGTCAATGATGCGCGGCTCGATGCGCTCGCCATCGTTGGCGAGGGCCTGGTAAACAGACGCCAGCTGCAGGGCAGTCCATGACTGGCCCTGGCCGATGGGCAGGTTAGCGAAGGTACCGCCGGACCACTGCGAACGATCGGGGACCAGTCCAGGGGACTCGTTGGGCAACTCGATGCCGGAGGTCTGCCCAAGTCCAAACTTCTTCAGGTAATCGGCGTATTTATCTTGGCCAAGTCGATCCGCCAGCATCAGCGTTCCCACGTTCGATGACTTACCGAAGACGCCGGTCGTGGTGTATGGCTCAACGCCGTGGGGCCAGGCGTCATTAACAGTCACGCCGGCCATGTCGATGGATCCGGGCACCTGCAAAATCTCATCCGGGTCGGTGAGGCCCTCTTCGATGGTCGCGGCAGCAGTAATTATCTTCGCAACCGAGCCGGGCTCGAAGGGGTGCGAGACTGACAGATTGTCGAAGGTCTTGTCCTTTTGGAGCTGCTTTTCGATGTCCTTGTTCGGATCAACCGTCCCAGTATTCGCCATGGCTAAGACCTGGCCGGTAGCGGCATCCAACACGACCGCCTCAGCGCTTTTCGCCTTCGAGTTGGCCTTTGCCTTCTCCAGCTTCTGCTGCACGTAGGTCTGTAGGTCAAGATCTAGCGTCAATGTCACGTTCTTGCCGTCAGTGGTGGGTACCTGATCGCGGAGGCTACCGGGAATCACCTGGCCATTGGCCGAAACGTCCTCGGTGGAACTGCCGTCAATACCCGTGAGGGTGGTATCACCGGAGGCTTCGAAGCCGAACTGGCCTTGGCCGTCCATAGAAACTTTGCCGATGACGTTCTCCGCGATCGAACCATTCGGATACTGGCGGATTTGCTGCTCATCGGCGGCAAGGCCGTGGTATTCCTCGGAAATGGCTACCGCGACATCTGGGTCAACATTGCGAACGAGGACCTCGTACTGAGTGTCGGCGCGGAGCTTGTCCATAATCTGCTCCGGGTCCACGTCGCCAGCATCGATTCCGGCATCCTTCAGCTTGCTCGGGATCCCCTTCGACATTTCGGTGAGCCGCTCGGTCACTTTGTTGTCTAGATAGGAACTCTTCGCTTCGGGGGCTAAGGACTCATACTCGGCCTCGCCGGTTGCTTTCTGCTTTTCCTGCTCACGAAGCTCATCGCGCAGGCGAGTCGGTGAGACGGTTAATGAGCGGGCACGCATGGTGTAGGCCAAGCGCTGGCCATCGCGCGCAAGGATTTCACCGCGCCCGGCGGTGTCGACGTACACACGGGTTCGCTGCGCTGCTGCCTTTGCCGCCAGGTCGGGACCCCACACAATCTGCACCCAGGCGAGGCGCCCCATCCAGGCCAGCATGATGACGAGCAACACCGCCGCAATGACGTGAACACGCTGGCGCATCGTCTTTTGCTGGCTCAGGAAAGGCTTGCCGGTACGTGGGTTCCGGGAGCTGGTCGCGGGAACGACGCGGTCGGCGTCGTAGCGCTGCCGTGGTTGGTGAGAGGCACCGCGTGGCTGAGCGGCACGGGCGGCGGGAGCGCGCCTCGGGCGCCGGCCACCGGAGTGTGGTGGGGTCACACGTCACCTTTCTGTCTGCAGCGAGGGTAGGTAAGTAAACAGCTGAATGTCTTGCCCCACGCTTGGCGCGGGTTAAGACAGTCTCATCCCGAATTGTGCCCTATTATCGCCGCCTGCCCACGCAGGCACGCGCGAAGCGGGAGGGGGATTCTATCCCCGCGCCGCGTAGGGAGCCTGGGCCGGAATATCCGGCAGCTCAACGTTCTCCTCCCCTGGCTGGCCGCCTTCGGGGCTATTCTCCGAATGCGCGTCATTGGAAGCGGCACCTCCACGTTCGCGGTTGCGCTCGCTGAGCGTCGGGCGGGCATTCAGATTGTCGGACATGTAGGCCGTCGCGTTCGGGTCACTGGAAGCCTGCCCCGGGCGGACCGGTTCTCCATTGACATCGATGACCGATTCCATATCCGGTGTTGCCTCGCGCTTGTGCTCGATATTGCCGTCTGCGCCAACCTCTACAACGCCTGGCTGGACAGGGATGCCCATCTTGGCCTCGTGGGCGCGGCGAGCCACATCCGAGGCCGAGCGAACATTCTCCAAGTCTCGGTTCAGGGTTTCCAGCTGGTTATCCAGCGTGGATTCCTGGGCGGTGAGCTCCTGAATCTTGAAGGTCTGGGAGGTGGACAAGCCCGACAGCCACATGGCTGCGGCCACACCCGTAATAAGCAGAGCAATGGCGATGAAGGACAGGCGCGCGAAGAGGCCGTTGACCCGCGTGGGCTGCGCTACACGACGGCCACGATTGCTCACAACCTGCTTCGAGCCAAGGCGGCTTCCCCGCAGGCCGGAGCCAACGCGGCGAGTAGGAACGGTGCCGCGGTGCGGGGTGCGACTCGGCAGCGGGGTGGTACGGCGCCCCCGTTCCAGCAGCGCGGTTCCCTGGCCCGTGGCATCGGCTCCGGTGGTGAAATCGCGGCTTGCGCCCATGGTGTGGGTCCTCTCGTGGTCGCGGTGGTGGGTTGCCTGTGCGGTACGGTCTCTCAGCGTCATGGCCTACCTCCCGGTTCATGAAAAGACGGCGCCCCTTCAAGGCGTTCGAGCGCGCGTACACGGACGGATGCCGCCCGTGGGTTCTCCGCAATCTCTTCCTGGCTCGCCTTTTCCGCACCACGCGTCACCACGGAATAGTGCGCCGCGGTCCCCGGCAGATCCATGGGCAGGCCCGCTGGGGTGGTCGAGGTGCTGAGCTTGGTGAAAGCATGCTTAACAATGCGATCTTCGAGCGACTGGTAGCTCATAAACACCGCACGTCCGCCAATGGACAAGGCATCCGTAATCACGGGGATGACCTGCTCAATAGCCTCCAGTTCACGGTTGACCTCGACGCGCAGCGCCTGAAAGGTTCGCTTCGCCGGGTGTCCACCAGTGCGGCGCGTTGCCGCGGGGATGGTGGCGTATAACAAGTCGACCAAGCGCGCGGAGTTGCTAAAAGGCTCCTTGTCCCTTTCCCGCAGAACTGCGGATGCGATTTTTCCGGCGAAACGCTCATCGCCATAGGTTTTCAAAATGCGGGCGAGGTCTCCGTGACTATAAGTATTGAGAATGTCGGCGGCGGTCATTCCCTGGCGCGGGTCCATGCGCATATCCAGCGGGGCGTCAGTCTTGTACGCAAAACCGCGATCGACCTGATCCAGCTGCATGGAGGAGACTCCGAGATCAAACAGCGCCCCGGCTATGCCGTGCTCCCGCGCGATGGAAAAGATCTCGTCTTCCCCATCCGCAATGGCACTGCCTACCTCATCGAAACGCGCGTTGACGCCCACGAAACGGTCGGCGAAGGGACTGAGACGTCGAGAAGCACTGCTCAACGAGGCGGAATCACGGTCCACGCCAATGATGCGCACGAAGGGGAAAGCGGTGAGAAAGTATTCGCTGTGGCCACCCGCGCCCAAGGTACCGTCGACGATGACGGCGTTCTCCCCCGCTGCCTCGACAGCTGGGGCAAGCAACTGGGCCATGCGCGCACGCATGACGGGGACATGGCCGTGGTTGTCGCTCACGTCGTAGTTGATGGTGCCGTCGTGCTCCACAGTTGCTGTCCCCCTTTCCGTTCAGGCGCTTAATGCTGCGGTCTGATGATCTCGATAAAAAGCGAGTGCGTATAGGGCCCTGTCCGAGGAAGGGTTCTGATGTCGGGGAAGTACACCAGCTCATCCTCCTCGGGCAGAGTCCGTACACGCACTCTTGGTGCGCCGGGGAAGCTTTAGAGCAACCCGGCAAGTACGTCATCGGCGTCTGCCGCCGAGTAAGCGTCTTCAGTTTGCGCCTGGTATTCAGCCCACGCGGCTGCATCCCAGATTTCGAGGAAGTCGACCGACCCCACAACCACGCATTCCTTCGTCAGGTTTGCGTACTCACGGTGGCCTGCAGACAGCGTGATACGCCCGTGCCCATCGGGACGCTGCTCGTCCGCACTCGCTGCCAAGTTACGGATGAACGCACGCGCGTCCGGGTTGGTGCGTGACACAGCCGCTGCCTTCCTAGCTCGTGCCGCGAATTCCTCCCGCGGGTATACCGCAAGCGAATGATCCTGCCCCTTAGTGACCATGAGGCCACCGGCCAGTTCTTCGCGAAACTTCGCTGGAAGCGTAAGCCGCCCTTTGTCATCGAGCTTGGGAGTGTAGGTGCCGAGAAACATCCCCGGGTCCACCTTCCTGTCACTCGAAAACTCCGGATTCCTCTCGCGACAAGAGAACAACTCTCCTCCGCTGCGCCCCACTCTACCCCACTTTCCCCCACCACCCACACCTTTAGCACCCTTCATCCCCGCGTGTCACGACATACATGCAGCTAGATAGGCATTTTTTCGGTGGGAAGTTTTCCCAGCACGCCCTTGACACACCCCCTAAGTACGCACTCAATTCCGCTATTCACACCTGCAACTTCCATCCCTTAAGCACTACCTTTCCCCTATATCCCCGAATTACTGCGACTTTCAATCACCCAGCCCGACAAAAGCACGCAGAATTTCCACCAGCTCAATAGTCCACCCGGGGCAAAGTGGGGGAAAGTGGGGGAAGATGTGAATTCCTTCCGACGCCGCAACAATCAATAGATCTGATGCCTAGGCGCAGAGCCCAACCCTGGAACCTTCAGCCCTACCCGCCATCGACACCTGCTAGGCCGCTGGCCAGCTCAACACCGGACAAGCGCGGCAGGCAAAACAGACGCTCCTCACAACTGCCGACACCCTTGCCAGCTGACCCTCCCCCACCGATTTTTAGAAGTTCAAAGATCACAACAGCCCTCCGCGAATTAACGCGGAGGGCTGTGGGCGAGAGTGCAGCTATCTATACAACGCCCATGAGCGTTTTATTGGCGCCTAGCGTTCCTCAAAGCGACGGCGGAAATTATCTTCCAGACGGTTTCCAACACCGCTGCCGCCATTCTTGGATTGCTTGCCGCGCCCGCGGGCAGGGGCCTGCGCGCCGACTGCAACCAGAGAATCTTCAGACTTTCCACGCAGCATCCAGACACCGGAGCCGAACATAACGAGGAAGCCAAGGACGGAGAGGCTGACAAACCACAGAGATTGCTGAGCCAACGCGATACCGCCCACCATCATGCAGAGGCCAACAACAATCAAGGCCACTCCGCGGAGGGTGATGGCACCCGAGTTTCCGCCGAAAGAAGTTTCACCGGACACAGACGCGCCAAAATCAGGATCATTGGCCAGCAACGACTGTTCAATTTCACGCAGCGCTTGCTGTTCGTGCTCAGAAAGGGCCACAGCGTCCTCCGTAATGGGTTGGGGTTTAGGTAGAAATACTGGGAATGTGGGGTACTACCTCTATAACGTCAAGGATAGCGAGATAGTTCCCACAAAGACAGTCCATAATTTGGCCGCACTACCCCCTCACGGCCCATGACCCCGGCCCCAGCCTTAGGCCGCCATTGCCCCGAAGCCCAGCCCGGACTCAGTCGCATCCACATAACGCGCGGCGAGTGCTAAGTACTGATAAACCGCGTCCGGCTCAGGGACCGGCTCTAGGCCAGAGGCCACACGTGAGCGCACACGGGAGTACTCCCTAAACCCCTCTGCCCACTGGGCATCAGCCGGGCCAATGAGAGCCACCTGCTCCCAGGCGGAAGTAGGCAAGCGCCGGCGTCGCGACACGGTGGACGCCGCCACGCGTGCCCCGGCTGCACGTAGCGAGGCGCGGTAAGCCAATTCCAATGCATCCGCAAGGCGCCCCTCCGCCGCGCTACTCCGCGCATCCGCTAAGAGGTCTAGCGCTTGGTTTACGAAACGGTCCCGCTGCATAGCCTCACGGTTCCGGCTGCGGGCTGCTGCCGCTGTTGCTGAGATTACCTGTGCCATGTCCTCTCCCCCTCGGGCTTCTTCCTCAGTTTGTCGATAAAGACTGTGCTGTTGATGCTGTTGATTTTCTGCTGTTGTTCGTTGTTGCGATTCACCTTAAAACCACCTTCCTACATCCACCCCCAATTTTAGAGCAGGTGTTCGAATTTAACAATAGCCTTAAAGCATTATTCCGAATGTTATCGAACACTCACGCCACGGCGTTTGATGGAAGTTTTCCCGAGTGCTTTCACATACCGTAAGAATCTGTTGTTATTAGACATGTGAGTTACACGCTGCGCCGCTTAAGCCCCCAAGAGTTCGCCATTGCCCTCCCGCACTTGGTGGATATCTACATTGCGGCGATGGACTACAACCCCTCGGTGCGCGAGGGGTCCATCTCGCGGTGGCGCGCAGATCTCATACGCCCAGGGTTTTCCTGCATTGTGGCCACCGATGAATATGGCATCGCCGGCTTTGCCTACGGCTTCCTAGGCACCCCCGATACCTGGTGGGATAAGCAGCTCCGCCGCGCACTCGCCGCCAGCGGCGGCCCCACCCCAGAGCAAGAAGAGATTCTCCACAATTACTTCGAACTGGCAGAGATCCACGTGCTCCCCTCGAAACAAGGCCACGGCCTGGGCCGCGCATTACTAGAAGCCTTGGCCTGGAATCTTCCCGCTCGCTATATTTTGCTTTCCACACCGGAGGTTCCCAATGAAGCCAACTCCGCCTTTGGCCTCTACCGCAAGATGGGCTTTAGCGATTTCCTCCGTGACCTCCATTACCCCGCTGATTCCCGCCCCTTCGCAATCCTGCAATCTACTGTGCCGCTCACACCAACCGACACCGCTTAACCTGGCGCCTTAACCCTGAACCTGCCCAGGTAAAGTGGCAAGCGTGACTACACCGCAGATACCTTCCTTGGACGAAATTCCCGCAGCCGTACGCGAGGAGCTCGCGCTTTTTCTAGACCGCCAGCGTGATGCCATCGCATCCATCGGCGCTCCAGTAACCAACGCGATTTCCTATTTGGAATCCTTCGTACTGGATGGCGGAAAGCGCATCCGCCCCCTCTACGCGTGGGCAGGTTTTATCGGCGCACGCGGGCTCGAAGGGACGGAGTCCCCACAGGCTATGCTCCGCGCAGCCACATCCTTAGAATTCATCCAGGCCTGCGCCCTAATCCACGATGACATCGTGGATGCCTCCGATACCCGGCGCGGTAGCCCTACCGTTCACCGTGGCGTAGCAGCCCGCCATCGCGAACTCGGCTTCCACGGCGATGCTGATTTCTTCGGTCAGTCCCTCGCCATCCTGGTGGGTGACATGGCCCTGGTCTGGGCGGAAGACATGCTCCAGGACTCCGGACTTAGCCCTGAAGCACTCGCACGTGCCCGCGCACCTTGGCGCGCTATGCGCCGCGAAGTAATCGGCGGGCAGATGCTGGATATCTGCCTCGAGGCGGAAGGTTCTGAGGACGCCACGTTGGCTGATTCAGTCAACCGTTTCAAGACCGCCGCCTACACGATCGAGCGCCCCCTGCACTTGGGCGCAGCCATAGCGGGCGCCGCCGAAAAGCTCGTCGCTGCTTTCCGCGGCTACGGCCAAGACATCGGGGTTGCCTTCCAGCTGCGCGATGATTTGTTGGGGGTCTTCGGTGACCCCGCCGTGACTGGCAAGCCCGCCGGTGATGATTTGCGCGAGGGCAAGCGCACAGTCCTCTTGGCCTTGGCACTGCAGCGCGCGGATGCTTCCGATCCCGCCGCGGCTGCGGAGTTGCGTCGCCTCATCGGTCAGACAGAGGATCCCGCAGAGATTGCCCGCATGGCGCAGATTATTGCGGATTCGGGTGCGCCGGATGTCGTCGAGCAGCGCATCAACGATCTCACGCGCTCGGGCCTTGACCACCTCCACAATGCTCAGGTCTCCCCCGAGGTTACGGAGACTCTGGAAGAACTTGCTCACAAGTCCACGGCCCGCCGGATGTAGCATGGCTCGTCCCACAACCACGCGCGTGCCCCTGCGCATTCCCCACCCCCTGCCTTTGGGCATCATCGCCGCTGTCGTGCTGGCACTCGCCTCTTTCTCCGGTGGCGCTACCCGCAACCGCGGTGGCTTCCTTGAAGCGCTCAATATCGGCTTTCTAGCTTATGGCCATGGCCGCAACATCGGCATGGTCCTCTATTGGGTAGGCCTTTTCGGCTTGGTTGCCGCGTGGGTTTTGGCCGGCCGCTACTTCATTGCCCCGCAGGTGAAGAACCCACAACCAGACGGCGCGCTGGCCGATATTCGTCGGATGCTGTTGTGCTGGGTTGCCCCTTTGTTGTGTGCGGCACCGCTGGCTTCTCGCGATGTGTATTCCTATCTCATGCAAGGCGCGATGGTGCGTGATGGCTACGACCCTTATGTTGAAGGAGCGGCGGTGAATCCTGGTCCCTTCCTCTTGGAGGTCTCCCACGACTGGCGCAACACCACCACCCCTTATGGCCCATTGCACCTGTGGATGGGCAATGGTGTAACCCAGCTGGTAGGAGAAAACGTCGCCGCAGGCATCATCGTCTACAAGGCGATATCGGTCCTCGGCTTTGCCGCCATTGCCTGGTCAATTCCGCGCTTGGCGCGCAGCATCGGGGGCGATCCTGCCCTCGCACTCTGGCTGGGCGTAGCGAACCCGGTTATGCTCTTGCACCTCATCGGTGGCATGCACAATGAATCCATCATGGTGGGGCTAGTTTCGCTGGGTCTGCTTGCCGCAGTGCACCACAAGTTCCATGCCAGCCTCCTTCTGGTTGGCGTGGCGGTCTCGCTCAAGGCCACCGCTATTTTCGCTGCACCTTTTATCGTGTGGCTCATGCTGCACCACTGGGCACCGAAGGGGACGAAGCCCATCAAGCGCTTCGGAGTCTTCCTCCTGTCCGGTTTCCTTGCTGTGGTGGAGGTCGCGCTGGCGGTGGCGGCGATTACGTGGGCGTCGGGAAGCTCGTGGGGTTGGTTGTCACAAATCAGTGGCAATTCCAAGGTCATCAACCCTCTAGCCGGCCCTACCCTGCTCGCTGACATCCTCGTGCCGCTCATCCAGGTCTTCTCCCCCGATACCACCTATAACGGTGTGCTCACCGCGCTGCGCTCGGCCGCGATGATCCTCATGCTCCTCGGCCTCGTCCTCGTATGGTGGTGGGGCCGCACGGGCGTGCGCCGGGCTATCGCTGCCACGGCCGCTGCTTACCAGGTGGCATTCGTCTTCAACTCTGTGACGCTCCCCTGGTACTATGCCTCCGTGCTCACGCTCATGGGAACGTTCCGCCCGCCATTGCCCTTGATCAAGCTCACCACCGGTGTGGCCATATTCATCGGCGTCGCCTTTGCCGGCGACGGTAACCACCAGCTGTATAACTGGTTCTGGGATATCGCCATGGTGGTCGTAGCTTGGTCAGCAACGCAGTGGATTTTCGATGGTGTTCCACGAACCACCGCGACCCCGAAACCCGATGAGGGTTCTAAAACGCCGAAGCCTGTGCGCGCCGAATAACCTCGCGCGCTAGGTGTCCGTGCAGCGCGTCAATGGGGCGGCCTGGCAAGGAATCATCTTCGGTAAATAGGTGCGCCAGAATCTCGTTGTCACCCCACCCGTTGTCGGAGAGGACCGTGATCACTCCGGATACATGCTTGGAAATGACGCCTTTGGCGTTGAAGAATGCTTCCGGAACGAGGCGCTCTCCCTCGGCATTGCGCCACACAATGAACTTGCGCGCATTGAGCAGATCGAAGACACGGGTGATCGGTAGATCGAGCCTCTCAGCGACCTCCTTCAGCGTCAGCAGCTTCTCCCCGGCGAGGAGCTGCGGCAGTTCTGGGTGCGGATTCTCGGTGTTTTTCTCAGACTTAGTCACGGACACAACTGTAGCCGGATCACACTTTGGGGCGCCGATCAGCCATACTGGAATCCATGACAAGGCTGAACGTGGGCGACATTCTTGAGGGACGCTACCGCATCGATCAGCCGATCGCTCGCGGCGGCATGTCCACCGTGTATCGCTGCGTGGACATGCGTTTGGGCCGCGCAGTAGCCGCCAAGGTGATGGATGAGCGCTATCACGATGATCCTGTCTTCGTTACCCGCTTCGAGCGCGAAGCCCGCGCGATGGCGCAGCTGAGCCACCCCAATCTCGTCGCCGTGCATGACTTTTCCGCGGATGGATTGCCCATCTATCTCATCATGGAGCTCATCACCGGAGGTACCTTACGCGAACTCCTTGCAGAACGCGGGCCCATGCCGCCGCATGCCGCAGCCGGCGTCATGCACTCCGTGCTGGCCGGGCTCACCGAAGTCCACCACGCCGGCCTAGTGCACCGCGATATCAAGCCGGATAATGTTCTGATCACGGATAGCCATCGCGTCAAGGTCGGCGATTTCGGTCTGGTTCGCTCCACTAAGGCGGAGCACGATAGTTCGGGCCAGATCGTCGGTACCGTCAGCTACCTCTCCCCCGAGCAAGTCACTGGCGCGGACATCACGCCGGCTTCCGACGTGTACTCCGCAGGAATCGTGCTCTTTGAATTGTTGACCGGCACTGTCCCCTTCCGCGGCGATACCCCGCTGGCGCACGCCACCGCGCGCGTGCACGAGGATGTGGTGGCGCCTTCCTCCCGCATCGAGGGGGTGCCCATGCTTTTCGACGCCCTCGTGGCCACCGCCACTGCACGCCAGCCAGCCGAAAGGTTTGCGGATGCCGGCGAATTCCTCGATGCCTTGGATGATGTCTCCCGCGAGCTACAGCTCCCGAAGTTCACTGTCCCCATCCCGCGGAACTCGGCTGCCGCACGTACTGCTGCCGTGCCAACGGATTTTTCGGGCACGGACAATACCCGGGTCTTTGAAGCGACCTCAGCTATCCCTGCGCCCCAGCCCCCAACGCGGGAAACCCGGGTAGAGCCGCGCAACGACGCCTTCCTCCCGCCATCCGCGCCTGTAGAGCCTCCGGCGCCCTCCCCTGCGGTGCCGGAGCCTTCTGCCCCCGTTCCCCCAGCCGGTGCCGAGGAAGAGCCGGAAGAACGGCCTTTGAGCAATCGCAGCGCGATTGCTCTCATTGGCTTCCTCGTCCTCGTCATCCTCGCCACCTTGGCCGTCGCGGTGGCGGCCTGGTGGTTTGGCTCCGGAGAATACGGCACGTGGCCGATTCTCTGGAGGCCGTATTAGCCTGCGCAACTTCTAGTTGCGCAGCATCTCAGCGATCAGGAAGGACAGCTCCAGCGACTGCTGGGTGTTCAGGCGCGGGTCCACGGCGGACTCGTAGCGGCCCGGCAGATCCACGTCCGTGATGTCCTCCGCACCGCCGAGGCACTCGGTGACGTCCTCACCTGTGAACTCCAGGTGGACGCCGCCCGGGTGGGTGCCCAGCTCGCGGTGCACCTCGAAGAAGCCTTGGACCTCGTCGACGATCTTGTCGAAGTGGCGAGTCTTGTAACCGTTCGATGCCGTGAAGGTATTGCCGTGCATCGGATCAGACTGCCACACCACCTTGTGGCCGGAGTCCTCCACTGCCTTGATGATCGGGGGCAGCACAGAGCGCACCTTATCGTGGCCCATACGGGCAATCATGGTGAGGCGGCCCGGCTCGCGGTTCGGGTCAAGCTTCTCCGCGTATTCCACTGCCTGCTCCGGCGTCACGCCAGGGCCAAGCTTGATGCCCACGGGGTTTCCAATGATGGAAGCAAAGGCCACGTGGAAGTCCTCGAGACCACGGGTGCGCTCACCAATCCACAGCTGGTGCGCGGACAGGTCATAAAGCTTGGTTTCGCCGTTAGAGTCCGTACCCAAGCGCAGCATGGAACGCTCGTAGTCCTTCAGCAAGGCCTCGTGGGAGCAGTAAATCTCCGCCGAACGCAGGGTCTCGTCCGAAACCCCACAGGCGTTCATGAAGGCCAGGCCGTTCTCAATCTCATCCGCCAGAGCTTGGTAGCGTGCACCCGCCGGGGAGTTGGCCACGAATTCACGGTTCCACTCATGGAGGCGGTACAGGTCTGCGGTTCCGGAGTGGGTCAGCGCGCGGACCAAGTTCATTGCCGCCGAGGAGTTCGCGTAGGCGCGAATCATGCGGGCGGGATCGTGGCGGCGGGACTCTTCGTTAGCTTCCACGCCGTTGACGATGTCACCGCGGTAGTTGTACAAGCCATTCGCGTCCAGATCAGAGGAGCGTGGCTTCGCGTACTGGCCGGCGATACGCCCCAGCTTCACCACCGGGGTGGACGCGCCGTAGGTCAACACCACGGCCATCTGTAGCAGCGTCTTGATGTTGCCGCGGATGTGCGGCTCAGTGTTGGATTCGAAGGTCTCCGCGCAATCGCCGCCCTGGAGGAGGAAGGCTTTGCCCAAGGCGACGTCGGCAAGCTTGCGCTTGAGATCCTCAACCTCCGGGGCCACGACGATAGGCGGTACGGATTCAAGAATCTTGCGGACGTTATCAGCCTGCAGCTGATCCCAGCTCGGCTGCTGCTTTGCCTCGCGGGAAATGGCGTCTTGGAACTTCTCATTGATCCCCTCCGGTAGCGGCGGCAGATCAGGAAGCACTTCTTTGGGAATATCTACTGTCCAACTCACACCCAGTATTTAACCATCTTGGGCCTGTCACGCGTTAGTTAATGGTCTTTTCGGCTGCGGTATTAATTCACGTTTAATGTACGCGGTTGCCCCTAGTCAGCGGCAAATGCTGCTCGCAGACTCGAAACTTAGCCAGATTATGGCGGGCGTCGACCAACGCATCGTGGTTGCTATTGGGCACTGGAGGCAGCTTAGGGCGGCCGGCAAACTCCCAATACTGCTTCAGTTCCCGGGTATATCGCGGCATCCCCTTGGGCAGCCTAGCCATGTCTCCCCAGAGTTGCGCGAGAACCACGTGGTCATAGGCTCCTACCCAAGCCCACAGCTCGATAGGCGTGGAATGCCGGCCCAAGAATTTCAAGAGCTCTTCGCGGATGGTCTCGCGCGATTTCCAAACTGGGTCTGCGGGGCTTGGCAATTTATCCAAGACGTTCTCCCGCACCCACGCATTGGCCTTCGCGGGATCGAAGTCTGTGGACACCGCGTAGTACTCGCTTCCGTCTTCCCCGACAATACCGATGGAGACCAGCTCAATGGTCGATCCGTCCTCAATGAATTCGGTGTCGTAGAAGTAGCGCACGTCCTGTAATCCTAGTCTCTTGCCCACATACGTCTCTCCACTGGGGCCTATACTCTACCGTGTGAAGAAAGCTCTCTACTCTCCCCTTCTCCCCTTGTTCATAGCAGGGCTGGCCTCCGTGGCATGGATTATTCAGCCTGCGGCGTTGTTCAGCAGTGGCAGCATTGTGCCTTCCTACCACATTGACCTCGATGTTTATCGTGAGGGGGGACGCGCGCTGCTACGCGGAGAGAATCTGTACGCCCAAAGCTATGTCCTCGACAACGGTTTTTCGCTGCCGTTCACGTACCCGCCTTTTGCCGCAACGCTTTTCGCCATGGTGTCATGGCTACCGCTGTGGCCACTGTCCATTCTTCTCACTGCGGCATCGGTGGCAGCGCTCTGGGTCTGCCTCTACGCCGTCCTCTCTCGAAGCTGCACCACTCACAGGCCCGGTTGGTGGTCCTCGTGGGCATTGTGCGCCTGCTTGCTGACCGAGCCGATTACTGAGACACTCAGCTTCGGTCAAGTAAACCTCCTGTTGACCGCGGCAGTCATTGTGGATTGCCTGATACTGAGGCCCCGCAACCCATGGCGTGGAATTCTGACAGGCGCAGCTATCGCTATCAAGCTCACCCCCGCGGTCTTCCTCGCCGTGTTTTTCGTTCGCCGAGACTGGCGCGCTCTTGCCACGGCGGTGGGGGCTTTTGTTGCCTGCGGCGTGGTGGGCTACCTCGCCTCCCCAGCGAGCTCCGCGGTGTATTGGACCGATACCATCCGGGATTCCTCCCGCATCGGTGGGCTGGCCTACTCGAGCAATCAATCACTCCGCGGCCTGCTCAGCCGCATCGTCCCAGAGCAGGCAACGGACCTCTGGATAATTGGGTGCCTCATCATCGTGGTGACGTTGTGGTGGGTCATGGAGCGCACATCCTCACAGATTGAGCTCGTGCTGCTGGCCTCGTCGGCAGCGCTGCTGTGTTCGCCAGTCTCGTGGTCGCACCACTTCACGTGGCTGTGCTTGGCGGCGGTGTATCTGACTGCTCGCCGCCGCTGGTTCTTTGCCGGCCTCACATGGCTGGTTCTGGTAGCTCGCGGTCACTGGCTTGTCCCCCACGGCGAGCAACTGGAACTGACGTGGTCGTGGTGGCAGCAGATTCCGGGCAATGACTACTTCTTGCTTGTCGTATTCCTCGTTGCGTTGAGCTGCTTGCTCAAGCTCACGCCCGCGGAGGAAGGTTCCTTCTTCCGCCGACTGGCACCGATCGCCGGCGGGGTCAGCGTCCAGCCTAAGACAGGTACCTTGCCTAGGGCCCATAGGGCCAAGGACGCAACAGCGCAATAAAGCACGCACATGCTGAGCCAGAACCAGGTGTTTTCCAGTGGCCATTGACCCGCCAGGGTGACCTCCCGCGGGTGGAGCGCCATGGGGTAGCCATAAAGAACCGTCAGGCCGATGGGGTGCCCCAGGTAGATGGGCAGCGTGTGCGAACCGATAAAACGCAAACCAGTAGACAAGACCGGAATATAAGACACTGCTACCGCCACCGCGATTCCTACCGGAACCTCGAAGAACTGCTCTACCATGCGGACGAGGATGTGAACGTCATCCCGCACCAGTGCCTCCGCGCCAGGTAGCAGCCAGGTGACATCGACTTCCCCTGCGTAGTTATCCCACGCGCGGCGGATGGAAAATCCGATGGCATAGGCCACGGTCATCCCGGAATATGCCCAGAAGCTACGGTGATCCCATGTTCCCTTAAACGGTGCCTCGATGGCGGCGGCGAATGCGGCAATGGCATCCCGAAAATAGGCAGCACCAACGAATACCGGGAGGAACATGATGGCTTTTGCAATCGAGGTGTACTGCGCCTGCCAAGCGATGAACAGAATCGGGGTAAAGCTCAGCGCCATCGCTGCCCACCCGGGCAGCTTGCGTACGCACCAGAGGAAGATATTGAACAGAATCAGCGCATGCAGGAACCAGGCCATGGAATGCCCCACTAGGAGGCTTGCGGCCATCTGATCAACATCGAAAATAGGGTCCCCGAATACCCAGTGGTATTCCACGCGCTTAGTCTGCAGCTCCACGAGCATCCACACGACATAAGGCACTAGGAAGTACCACAGGCGGCGGGTGAAAAGCTCGGCAAAGCTGAAGCGAAACACCTTTTGTGCGAAGAAGCCGCTCACCAAAAAGAACAAAGGCAAGCGCAAGGGGTCCAGCCACACGTTAAAGGCAGCCAGCCACGTGTCCTTGGATTCCGGAACCGTGAGCGTGATGTGCAGCAGCACGACGCCCAGGATGGAGATCCCCTTTGCTACATCGGGCCAAGCTAATCGCTGTTTCGGGGAGGAAGTCACTGACTACCGCGCCTCCGAACCGGGCTCGGCCCCTTCCGGGTAGCCGTGTCCGGCTTGCAGGGAAGCCTTGACATCAGAAGCGTAGACGTCGACATAAGGTTCGCCCGTCAACTCCGAGAGTTGCTTCATCACGTAATCCGTAAAGTCACGAGCGGTGGCGTGATCCTGCGGGTCGAGGTTGCGCTCAGCGGCCCATGCTCGGGGGTCGATGGGTTCTCCCACGCGCATGCCGACGCGAACGGGGCGCGGAATCCACGAGCCGATTGGATTGGCCTTCCGGGTATTGATCATGGCGATGGGAATGACCTTCTCACCCGTAGTCAGCGCGATGCGCGCCATGCCGGTGCGCCCCTTGTAGATACGTCCATCAGGCGAGCGAGTTCCTTCCGGGTAGATGCCAAAAAGATCGCCGCGGCCGATAATGCGCTCCGCGCTCGCTAGCATCGCGTCACTGGCATCCTTGTTGACGCGGTCAATCGGCACCTGCCCCACCGAACTAAAGAACCACTTTTGCAAGCTGCCGACGAAGCCCGGGGTGGTGAAATACTCGCTCTTTGCCAAGAAGGTAATCTGCCGCGGGCACAGAAGCGGGAAGTAGAAAGAATCCATCACCGCTTGGTGGGAGGAGGCCAAGATAGCCGAGCCGGATTCCGGGATGCGATCCATTCCTTCGGACCATGGGCGGTTCCACACTCGAAGGGCTGGGCCGAAAAAGATGTGCTTAAAGGCCCAGTACCACTTGTTTCGCATCGCTTATAGTCCTATCTGTATGTGCCGAACAGGCGGTGCTGCCCGGTGAAAGAAAAATGTGCGGTGTTAACCTCGGTGCTCCTGGCGGGCGAGATCAGCGACTCCGATCATACCTGCCGCCGAACCCAACTTCGCGGTTGCGACTCGGGCCAGAGGCCTGTGACCGGCCCCGACAATCTGGCTAGCCATGGATTCCCGCGCCCGATCCAGGTAAAGATCCGCGTCCTGGGACACCCCACCGCCGATCACAATCAGCTCTGGATCGAGCACATCCGCCACCATGGACAGTCCCTGTCCGAGCCACTGGCCGAAGTTCTCCATGACGGCCAATCCCAGTGGATCACCCTGCCGAGCCGCAGCGGTGATTTCCTCGCCGGAGGGGTTGAGTGGTAGGGCGGTGTCATAGTCACCACGCAAATCCGCACAGGTATCAGGCAATGCGGTGCCGGAGGCGTAACGCTCGAGGCAACCACGCTTGCCGCAGGAGCACAGGCGCCCACCCGGTGACACGACAAGGTGCCCAAACTCTGGTGCGGTACCGAAAGCTCCGCGGTAGATTGTGCCGTCCGTAAAAAGCGTGGCACCAATGCCGGTTCCCACGGCAAAAAAGACCCAGTCCTTCGCGCCGCGTCCAGCACCGAAGCGCCATTCCCCCCAAGCAGCCGAGTTAGCATCATGTTCTAGGCGAACCGGAACGTCCACACGGTTACTAAGGATCTCGCGTACTGGGGCATCACGCCACGGCAAATGCGGTGCGAAACGAACGACTTCACACTCGGGATCCAAAAAGCCTGCGAGGGCAAGCCCCACGGCCTCAATGTCATGGGATGCGGCCAGGGTGTCTACGCAGCGCACGATGTCATCTTCGAGTGTTTGCGCATCCGTGGCGGTGGGGACACTCAGCGAATCCACAATCTCTCCGGAGGGATCAATCACCGCAGCACGCAGGTTGGTTCCACCGATATCGAACCCGATGGTGAGGCCAGCGTGGCCGCCTTCAGCGGAGGGAGTGAGTTCAAGCATGACTAGTAGGATATACCGCGGCCTGCCCACGATCACATTCAAGAACTTCACGCAATCGTGCGCCCATAATCTCCCACGTCCAATGCTCTTCCACGTGGCGACGCCCAGCTTCCCCCATACGGTGGGCGCCGGGGACGTCGCCAAGCAGCGTCCGCAACGCCTGCTCAAGCTCCGGCACCGAGGAACCGCGCACAACAATGCCCGTCTCCGGCGTTACCGTCTCCGGCGCACCGCCGGAATCCCCCGCAACTACTGGCAGGCCCGCCGCCTGCGCCTCTAGGTAGACGATTCCCAGACCTTCGACGTCAAGGCCGCCACCCCGAGTGCGCGCCGGCATGGCAAACACGTCGGCTGCGTGGAGCGCCATCCGCAATTCCGCCGTATCCCGCGCTTCCTGCACCACTGCGTCCGGGCAGTACAGGCGTGCAAGCTCACGCACAGTCACCTCATAGCGACCGCGCCCGATGATGAGCAACTGGGCGTCGGGGATTCGCGCGCGCACCTCCGGCATCGCGCGCAACAGCTGGTCTTGGCCCTTCCGCGGGACCAGGCGGGAGATGCAGACGATGACCGGACCTGGGCCTAGCCCGAAGTGCTCCCGTGCTACTTGTTTCTCCTCCGAGGTAGCCGGGGTGAAATCCTCCAGGTTGACCGCTGAGGGCAGGTGCACCCACTGAGTACGCGTGCCGAACGCGGGCTCGAGCCTGTTGCGTGTGTATTCAGAGATATACGTGATGACATCGGCGTTCTGACCGATCCTGCGCAAGGCTTGCCGCGCCACGGGAAGCATGGACCACCCCACCTCATGCCCGTGTGTCGTTGCGACAATGCGGCGCGCCCCAGCCGCACGCGCGGACGGCGCCATGAGAGCCAGCGGAGCTGCAGCGCCAAACCAGACCGTCTCAATGTGGTGCTCACGAATGAGTTGCTGCATGCGACGTGCCGTGGCGGGCGTCGGCAACATGATGCTGCGTGGCCAGCGGACCACGGTATAGGGCAGCGTCGCGTCATACTCCGCGGCAGCATCCGTATCTTGGGTCGAGGCGAAGACCACGACTTCCCGTGGGGTGAGGGTAGCCAGAAAATCTCGAAGATAGGACTGGATCCCGCCAATGGTGGGCGGGAAGTCATTGGTGACGAGGAGGGTGCGCGCCATGACCTAGTATCGAACAGCGCCTTGGACGGGCATGGAATTAAGCGGCACCACGGCGACGGGCACGCCGTAGGTGGAGGCGTGAACCACTTGGCCATCACCGATGTACATTCCCACGTGGGTGACACCGGGATAGTAGCCCACGATGTCCCCTGGCTGCAGCTGATCCATCGGCACTGGGGTGCCACCGGCAAGCTGCGCCTGCGAGGTGCGCGGAATGCTCTTGCCCATCTGCTGGTAGCTCCACACCATAAGACCCGAACAATCAAAGGTATCGGGACCAGTAGCGCCCCATCCATAGGGAGCGCCGATGCGGGTGAGAGCGGCTTCGACGGCGGCGGAGCCCGATCCATCAGCCAACGCGGCTAGGTCAAGATCGGAAGACCCACCGAAGTGCTGGACCCACGCCTCTCGGGCTTCAGGGCTGAGGCCATCGATGGTGGCTTCTAGTTCCTTCTGTTGTTCCTCCAGCTCGGCCTTTTCCTTCAGAACAGTATCCCGCTGGTCCTGCAATTCATCACGCTTGCGGCGTGCTTCCTCGGCAGCATCGACAGCTTCCTGGTGCGCATCATCGGCGGCGGCAGAAGCAGCTACCATCGCATCTTCTTCACGTTTCGCGGCCTTGGACAAAGCGCCCAGGTAGCCCATGCGCTCGACCGCGCTGGCAACATCGTTGGCGTTAAGAGCAGCCGAGACCGAGGTCGATGCAGCATTCCTGCGATAACGCTTTTGCGCGAGCGCATCGATGCGTTCCTGCTGCGCAGCTACCGCCGCGGAAGCGTCTTCGGAACTACGGTGTGCCTCCTCGGCCTTGCGGTCCAGCTCTTCAATGCTCTTCTCCGACTCGGCGAGCTCATCCTCAAGTCCCTTGACCTCTTCGCCCTTGGCAGACACGCGCTGGGCGACGTCCGCCATACGCTCAATGAGGCCGGGGAGGTCTTCAGGATCCTGCGCTTGCGAGGTGCTTTCCTGCTGCTGCTCAGGAGAAACCTCCTGGGACACAGCCGATGGTGAAAGGACGACAACTGGAGCTGGGCTCAAGGCAAGTGCAGCGACCGCACACACAAGGCCACGACGCGACATGGATACCCCCGAAACTTAGAGAAGGTTAATAGCTGACTGAATTATACCCACAGCCGAGCAAAAACATAGCGGTTACAAGAATAGCCGAACCCCTTCCCTACCCTCACCATCAACATGGCAAGAGCAGCGGAAGGGGTTAAGACGATTACCGAGCGCGCTTAGAAGCGAACTGCGGAGTGAATCGGCATGTAGTGCAGGGAGCGCTCAGCCACCGGGGTGCCGGAGTTCAGAGCGTCAATGATGGTGCCGTTGCCGGTGTAGATACCGACGTGGGATGCTCCGGAGTAGTACACGATGATGTCACCCGGCTGCAGTGCATCGAGGGACACCGGGGTACCTGCGGAAGCCTGCGCCTGAGAGGTACGCGGGATGGACACACCAGCCTGCTGGTAGGCCCAGGAGGTCAGGCCAGAGCAATCGAAGGCGCTCGGACCATTGGCACCGTAGACGTACGGGGAACCGATTGCGGAACGAGCGGCTGCGAGCACCTTCTCGCCCACAGACTGGGACGGTGCCGGGGCTGCGGCGGCCGGGGTCTCAACAGCAGCGGCGTAGCCGCCACCCTGGTTAGCCCTGAAAGCCGGGATGTAGCGGTCAACGTTCGGCAGCTGCTGGATGTTCGGAACGTTCTCCAGGCCGGCAACCTCGAAGCGGATGTCGGTGTTCGGAACAACAACCTCGGTGGCGTTGGCAGCTGCCGGGGTAACAACTGCTGCGGTTGCTGCAATAGCAGCGGTGGATGCAATGCGACGGGTGTTTAGGTTGCCCTGACGACGGTGCTTAGCCACGAATTTAAACTCCAAATCTTCCTGCGCGCCTACTTTCTCCGCCAAGGAAGGAAAACCTTGCATTTGCCTTCGCAACGCGGAAAAAGCTCTGACCCAAGGGACGGGCCTAGCGTTCGACGATGACCCATTCCTGTAGAGCCATCTCCACTCGGCCCCCGAATTTTTAGGAGGGGCCAGACGCGGCGCTTAAATCTTCAGTTCGTATTGAGCACCGGTGATGTGTACACCGTGTCGGTAACTCAATGTCTCGAATAGGTTACGAAACCATCACAAGCGATGTCGAGTCAGAAACGCAAAACCAACCCCGTTACCGTCCTGTTATCAAATGGCAACCCAAACGACATAGTGCGGAATTTTTTCACTCCAGTGCACAATAACTATCGTCGGATAGCATGACCTGAGCAGCGACATCAGTGCCTCAGGGGCGCGCCACAATCGCTAGACCATTGACACAATACGTCAACGGGAAAGCTTCACAAAACTAGTGATGTAACCTTCGTCACACCGCCGTAATGGGCTTTAACAAAAGCCCCATTTGCCCCACTACCAACTCCCATCCGAGCCTCAAACAGCACGGACCGTTGAAAGAAATCCCTCTCCCAGCACCGCACGCATTCCGCCTTTCAGCACTCGCGAACAACGGCGATGCAACAATAGCCATACATATAAAGAGAGAAGCTCGAAAAGCGCACTGTTAAATCACGCACGACACTCAACGCAGCGATTCCGGCCACGGGACCGAGCAATCCGCTTGAATTCAAGTACTAAGGACGCTCGAAACCTAAGGGAATCATGAATTCTGGAACTTACCGCTTGTCTCAGTAATACGCCCCGCCTCTTCCCTTGAATCGCTTCCTACCAACGCCGGGAACTCCAACTAGCGCACCGGTCTCACCGAAAGAACAGATCTTCAATTAGAAAGGGGCTTAAGCACCCTCTAGCCCTATTAGCACGCATCAGGGGCCCGCATAAGGGGCAAAAAATGAGAAAGCATCCCGTCCATCGAGTGGACGAAACTCATTGCTCTATATATAGATTGCCCTTTATCCGCGCCGCTCATGCACGGACAGAAGGGCCCCTACCCACTTACCCCATGGAGATCACTGCTTAGGAAGCGAAGCAAGCGGAAGACTGCAAGAGCCCGTCGTGACCGGTCAGCCAAAGGCTGACCGGGACTTCACTTAATACGCCTCATACAAATAAACGCTGAAAGCCCGTACCCCCTCCCTAGTACATGGAAGGCGGTACGGGCTCTGTGAGCGTGTTTCAGTGAGTGAAGGCGCTAAATGCGGCCATTCTCCTCGTCCTCGCGACGGTTAGCCTCGTTGAGCTGACGGAACATCTCCGTCTCCTCAGCGTGGTTCTCGTGGCGAATCTCGTTGACGCGGGACACGATAGCCGGGTCATCGGTGGAGAAGATACCCTGCGTCTCGGAATCAGCCAGACCAAGCTGGTTAAGCTGCTTCGGAACCTGGGCGCCAGCGTACTCGAGCGGAATCGGATGGCCATGGTCATCGACCGGACCGAGCGGCTGGTGAACCTCGATGAAGGCACCATTCGGCAGCTGCTTGATGACGCCGGTCTCAATACCGTGCTCCAGCACCTCACGGTCGGAGCGCTGCAGACCAACACAAATGCGGTAGGTCATAAAGTATGCAATCGGCGGCAGGACAATCAGACCGATACGGCCAACCCAGGTCATCGCATTCAGCGAGATTTGGAAGAAGTGTGCCACGTGGTCGTTACCACCAGACAGCGTTACCAGCAGGAAGAAGACGATGGCAGCCGCACCGATAGCGGAGCGAACCGGAACGTCACGCGGGCGCTGCAGGAGGTTGTGGTGAGCGTCGTCGCCAGTCAGCTTCTTCTCAATGAAGGGGTAGGCGAAGAGCAGGACAACCATCAGACCACAGAGCAGTGCAACCCAGAAGGCAGACGGAATGGTGTAATTGCCGATGTAGAGCTCCCATGCCGGCATGACACGAGCAACACCATCAGTCCACAGCATGTAAATATCCGGCTGGGAACCAGCGGAGACCTGGGACGGGTTGTACGGGCCAAGGTTCCAAATGGCGTTAATCGTCATCAGACCAGAGATGAGTGCCAGCACGCCGGCAACCATCATGCCCATGCCGATGGCCTTCGTAGCGAAGACCGGCATAATGCGAACACCGACAACGTTGTTCTCAGCGCGACCCGGTCCAGGGAACTGGGTGTGCTTCTGGAACCAGACCATGATGAGGTGAGCTGCGATGAGGCCCAGGATGATGCCCGGGATAACCAGCACGTGCAGGATGTAGAAGCGGTCCAGCATCAGGTCGGACGGGAAGTCGCCACCGAAGATGGCCCAGTGCAGCCAGGTACCGATGATCGGCAGACCCAGGATGATGGCGGACATGATTCGCAGACCAACACCGGAGAGCAGGTCGTCCGGGAGGGAGTAACCGAGGAAGCCCTCGACCATGCCCAGAAGGATCAGAGCGCAACCGATAATCCAGTTAGCCTCACGCGGGCGGCGGAACGCACCGGTGAAGAAGATGCGCAGCATGTGGGCAATCATGGACATCATGAACATGAGTGCTGCCCAGTGGTGCATCTGGCGGACGAAGAGGCCACCGCGCACCTCAAAGGAAATATCCAGCGCCGTTGCATAAGCACGGGACATCTCGACGCCGTTCAGCGGAGTGTAGCCGCCGTCATAGATGACCTTCGTGATGGAAGGATCGAAGAACAGCGCCAAGTAGATGCCGGTCAGCACCAAGATGATGAAGCTGTACAGTGCCATCTCACCGAGCATGAAGGACCAGTGAGTGGGAAAGACTTTGTTGAGCTGGGTACGCAGGACGCCGGCAGCGGAGTACCGCTCGTCCATGTTGTTACCCATCTGTGCAAGTTTGTTACTCATTATGACTTACGCTCCCAGAATGCAGGTCCGACGGGCTCGATGAAGTTGCCCTTTGCAATGAGGTAGCCCTCTTCGTCTACGTCAATCGGCAGCTGCGGCAGCGCACGAGCGGCCGGGCCGAAGACCGGCTTGCCGTAGTGCAGTGCATCGAACTGCGACTGGTGGCACGGGCAAAGAATGCGGTTGGTCTGAGCCTCGTACAGCGAGGTCGGGCAACCAATGTGGGTACAAATCTTGGAGTAGGCGTAGTAATCGCCGTAGTGGAAGTCTTCCTGACCCTTGCGCTCGATGGCCTTCTTGGCATCATCGTTGCGCAGGCGGATGAGCATCACGGCGTTACGGTTGCCATGGATGGAGTGCATGTGGTTGGTGTAGACATCCTTATCCTCGGAGTACTCAGCACCATCGTTGACGTCCTCAGCAGCCAACGGGAAGACGGTCTCCATACCACCGGCAGCGAGATCCTCCGGACGCACACGCACCAGGCGGGTAACACCGCGCGTGGTGTAGTGAGAGCCGGACTCACCCTCGTGCTTCTCAGCGATGGTACCGGTGTCGCGTGCGAGGTAGAGCTTGACGCCCTTCTCGTGCATGGTCCAACCGGAGGTCCACAGTGTGCCGTCACCGGTGTAGTCCAAGTCGTGGCGCTTCTTCCACGGGTTGTTGATAGCGCCGCCGAGCGGAGCAATGACGGTAAGGCCGAAGAGAACGCCAGCACCGCCGAGCAGACCCATGATGGTCTTACGACGACCCAGAGTCGAAGTGGTCCAGGAGTCGTTGAGGAGTGCGGTCAGCGTGCGACGGTCAACCTCTTCGGAAGGACCATCGTGGCGACGCTGAACGGAAATCTCCTCGGGGAGAATCTTCTTGACGTACTGGACAATGGCGAAGCCCAGGCCCAGGATGCACAGACCAGAGGTCAGGCCAAGCAGCGGGGTGTAAAGGGTATGCCACCACAGGCCATCCTCACCCAGCATCTTGTACTCCCACGGCCAGAAGAGGTACACGCCAAGGAAAGCGATACCCATCAGGACGGAGATGATAAGCCAGAAGGTGACATTGCCGGCAGCGCGCTTCTCAGCGGGGTCTCCCTCGACTGGGAAGCGCTCCTTGCGGAAGGCAACGGTGACATCATCCAGCTCGGTACCGAGCGCTGCGAGCTCGTCGTTGCTCATAGCATCGAGCTCTTTACGAGAGTAATTCTTCTTTACGTTGCTCATGAGCGAGATCCAATCCACATAGCGGCAACGCACAGAAGGCTGATGCCGATAATCCACATTGCCAGGCCCTCAGCCACCGGACCGAGGCCGCCGAGCGACCAACCAGCCGGAGACGGGGTTTCCTTCGCAGACTTGAGGTAGGCGATGATGTCCTTCTTCTCATCTGCGGTCAGCTGACGGTCAGAGAACTTAGGCATGTTCTGCGGACCGGTCAGCATCGCCTGGTAGATCTCCTGCTCGTTGGCGGGGTCTAGCGGCGGAGCGAACTTACCAGAGGAAAGGGCGCCTCCCCTACCGGTGAAGTTGTGGCAGGAGGCGCAGTTCATACGGAAGAGCTCGGAGCCTTTTGCTACGTCCTCTGCCTGGATCTGACCGTTGTAGTTAGCGCCGCGCAGGGACTCCTGCGCAACGGAGCCATCCTCGTCGTAGACGATGTCGGCACCGCCACCGTTGGCAGCGACGTAGGCGGCAAGCGCCAGGGTCTGCTGCTCGGTGTAGCGCGGAGTCTTGCGCTCCGCCTGAGCGTCGTTAGACATCATCGGCATACGGCCGGAGTGAACCTGGAAGTACACGGAGCCGGCGCCAATACCAACGAGGGAAGGACCGCGGTCCTGGATACCCTGCAGGTTCGCACCGTGGCAGGTGATACAAGCGACTTCGTAGATGTCCTTGCCCTCTTGGACGAGTGCCTGGTCATCCTTTGCGGCGGTGGCCACCTGTGCATCAGGGGTCAGGGCGGAAGCCAAGACACCTGCGCCGGTAAGCCCGATGCTCAGTGCAAAGACGCCAGCAAGCGTGCGCTTCGCCTTGCGGCGACGGCGGGTCTTCTTAGCCGCGGCAGTGGTGTCTTCCACTGCGGCGGGCTGCTGGATGTTATCCATCATTTTCCTTTAGATAACTCGTACATGGAGATGAATGACTGTAGGCCGGATATTCTCCGGCGACTACGACCTACTGAACTAGGTAGATGACTACGAACACGCCGATCCACACAACGTCAACGAAGTGCCAGTAGTAAGACACTGCCATTGCCGCGGTGGCCTGTGCAGGCGTGAACTTGGAGCGCGCAATGCGCGCCAAGATGATTCCGAAGGAAATCAGACCCGCAGTCACGTGGGCCGCGTGGAAGCCGGTCAGGATGTAGAAGACCGAACCGAACACGCTGGACTGAACAGTGACACCAGCCATGATCAACTCTGTCCACTCGAACGCCATGATGCCCAAGAAGACAACACCCAACGCGATGGTTACCGAGTACCAGAGTCGGAGCTTGTAAACGTCACCCCTTTCTGCTGCAAACACGCCGAACTGAGAGGTCACGGAGGAAAGAACCAGGACACTCGTAATGAGGAAGCCCATGGGCACGTTGATGTGCGCCGTGTGCTCTGCCCAGTCACCCTCCTGGCCGTTCGCACGCGAGGTGAACCACATCGCGAACAGTCCAGCAAAGAACATCAATTCCTGAGACAGGAACACGATGGTGCCGACGCTGACCATGTTGGGTCGGTTCAGCGCGGCAACACGTGGTGCTGCCATACCTTGGTTAGAAACTACGCTCGTCACGCATAACAGTATGGCTGGTCCAGCCGCATAAGTCATCTCATTTCCCCCCGATCTTTTGGAGGTTACGACCTAGACCTTCACAGTTTTAACCCTGGGTGCGGACCATAGGTCTTCCAGGAAATAGCCGGGAACTTTTTAGCACGCTTTACGACGCCCCATCCCTGCAGGTAGTGAGACTTGGCAACGATTGTTGCGAAGCCAGCAACAGGGCAAGAATCGGTACGTTTTCCCCGCAGTTCAATTCCGGGCAGACCAACGCTAATGAGATAAATCACACCCGCCCCCGCCGGCGAAAGCGCAGGACTGCAACTTTCGGTTGACCCCCGTAAAAATGGCCGTTAACGTGCTGGAACTCTAGGCACAGACCTACAGTTACACGCTTTCGACAGTCGCCCACTCCCCCAGCGTTCCACCCGCAGCGAAATTCTTTCGCCAATTTTGGGAACTTTCCACAACACTGTACGACGCAGTCTTATCAACGACAACGCCCCCGCCACGATGCGTGGCGGGGGCGTGAGAAGTCGTGACGCTAGAAAGCGCGGGGAAAGGGTTAAGCTTTAGTGCTTTTCCTTCGGAAGGCCATACTGCAGGGACAGGCCAGTCACGGAGGTGACGAGCAGGACTGCGCCCAGGATGATCATCCAGAAGTAGAGGTAGATGATGCCAAGACCCAGCACCGCAATGGAGCCAGTCATGCACAGTGGCCAGATGGAGCTCGGAGAGAAGAAGCCGAGGATACCGGCTGCGTCTTCAGTCTCCGCCTCTTCCCAATCTTCCGGTACGATGTCGGAGCGGTTTTCGGTGAAGTGCAGGTAGCCACCCAACATGAGGCAGAGAAGCATTGCGAGGACCATACCCACGATGCCAACCCACTCGGTGCCGTACATGTAGCCATCATCCTTGACGTAATTAACGCCAATGGTGTAGACGATGAGCGACACGAAGAGGTAGGTCGCGATGGAATAGAAGACCTTAGATGTTGCACGCATTTTCTATCAGTTCCTTTTCTTATGCCGCCTCAGCGGTGTCGACGAAGTTGTCGGCATCGCGGGTGTCGCGCAGAGAGTTGAACGGAGCGGTGGTAACTGCGTAGGGCTCTTCACCGATGTGCTCGAGAGCCTCGGCGTTGGTTGCCTGCGGGTTCTCCTCACGGAACTTGAGGTACTCGTTGAAGTCTGCGCGGTCAACGACGCGAATCTCAAAGTTCATCATGGCGTGGTAAGTACCGCACATCTCAGCACAGCGACCAACGAAGGCGCCCTTTTCCTCAATCTTCTCTACCTGGAAGCGACGCTCCTGAGAGTTGTTCTCCGGGTGTGCGTAGGCATCGCGCTTAAACAGGAACTCCGGAACCCAGAAGGAGTGGGAAACATCGCCGGAGGCGAGGCGGAACTCAATCGGGGTGTCTACCGGCAGAACCAGGACCGGAACCTCTTCGGTGGTACCGACGGTCTCAATCTTGTTGAAGTTGAGGTAAGAGATGTCACCCATGGACTTACCGTGGATCGGGTTCGGGTTCTCAGTGCCCTCCGGATCCATGGAAGATTCCTCAGCGAGCTTTTGGCGCTCAGCATCGGCACCATCGTAGTTCTCGCCATCAACCTTGTTCTCGGCGTAGCCGAACTTCCAATTCCACTGGAAAGCCGTGACGTCGACGGTAACTTCAGGGTTCTTATCCAACGCCGTCACCTTCTGCTGTGCCTGAACCGTGAAGAAGAACAGACCCATGATGATGAGAATCGGAATGATGGTCAGAGCCATCTCCAGCGGCACGTTGTACTGCAGCTGCTTCGGGAACTCGCCCTTGCCAGCCTTCTCAGCCTTCTTCGCACTCCAGCGGAAGATAGCGGTGAGGAACAGACCCCACATAATGAAACCGATAATCCATGCAGCAACCCAGACCCAGATCCAGAAGTTGTACATCGAGGTCGCCTCAGGGGTCACACCCTTCGGCCAACCCATGCCAAGGAGGTTCTCAACGGCCGTCGGTGCTGCGACGTCACAACCTGCCAGAGCTAGACCGCCCAGAGCGATGACGCCCGCTAGGCCCGCCTTACGGCCGAGGTTGCGTTGCTTACGCTGTCCCACGTGTGTTCTGCCTTTCTGTGCACACAAACTTCTCGAATACTCACAGAGCATTCCTACCCAATCAGGATAGAGGATCCTGCCTGAATTTCAGACCTTTTCGCTGGACTGATTAGACGCTGGCCCCGCTCTATAAATAGTGAACGTACGGGATGTTACCGGCCCACCTGCACAAGGTCACACCGACTACCCCACCCTCCCCCTACCCGCTATGACCCAATTCACAGAGCGTACAGCTGTGCATCATCCGAAAGTTCGCACCCTAACGGGGAGCGCGGCGCGGGGTTCGCAGATCCTCCGGATCCGGCCGTAAAGTGTGTCAAAGATGAAGCTTGATATATAAGGAGAAGCAAGTTTATGTGCGGACTCTGCGCGCTACTGAGCGCCGATCGCAATGCCACCCAGCACCTGGAGGCCCTCGAGCAATCCCTCCAGTGCATGCGCCACCGCGGCCCCGACGCTGCCGGCACCTGGCATGACGAGGATGCAGCCTTCGGCTTTAACCGTCTATCCATTATTGATTTAGAGCACTCGAACCAGCCGCTTCGCTGGGGCCCCGAGGACAACCCCGAGCGCTATGCCCTCACCTTCAATGGCGAGATTTATAACTACGTGGAGCTGCGCGAAGAGCTCAGCGCAGCTGGCTACACCTTCAATACTGAAGGCGATGGCGAGCCCATCGTCGTCGGCTACCACCATTGGGGCAAGGACGTTGTCGAGCACCTGCGCGGCATGTTCGGCTTCGTCATCTGGGATACCGAAACTCGGACGATGTTTGCCGCGCGCGACCAGTTCGGCATCAAGCCCCTCTACTACGCCACCACCGACGCCGGCGCCGTTTTTGCCTCTGAAATGAAGTGCATCCTCTCGATGGCCGATTCGCTGGGTCTAGACCTCAGCCTTGATAGGCGCGCCATCGAGCACTACGTGGACTTGCAGTACGTGCCTGAGCCGGAGTCCCTCCACGCCAATATTCGCCGCGTCGAGTCTGGCTGCACCGTTACGCTTCGCCCTGGCGAAAAAGTTGTATCTGAGCGCTACTTCAAGCCCCGCTTCCCCATTCAGCCAGTGAAGCAAGGCGAGGAGCAGAAGCTCTTCGATAAGATTGCCCGGGCGTTGGAGGATAGCGTCGAGAAGCACATGCGTGCCGATGTGACCGTCGGCTCCTTTCTCTCGGGCGGCATCGACTCCACCGCCATCGCAGCCTTGGCCAAGCGGCATAACCCGGACCTCCTCACCTTCACCACTGGCTTCGAACGCGAAGGCTACTCCGAGGTAGACGTAGCCGCCGAGTCCGCCGCAGCCATCGGTGTAGAGCACATCGTCAAGATCGTCTCCCCCGAGGAATACGCCGAGGCTGTACCGAAGATCATGTGGTACCTGGACAACCCCGTCGCGGATCCCTCCCTCGTTCCGCTGTACTTCGTGGCCCAGGAAGCCCGTAAGCACGTCAAGGTAGTGCTCTCCGGTGAAGGTGCGGACGAGCTCTTTGGCGGCTACACCATTTATAAGGAGCCACTCTCGCTAGCCCCGTTCGAGAAGATCCCCTCCCCGCTGCGCCGTGGCTTGGGCAAGCTCTCGCAGGTCCTCCCCGAAGGTATGAAGGGCAAGTCCCTGCTCAACCGCGGCTCCATGACCATGGAGGAGCGCTATTACGGCAACGCTCGTTCCTTCAACTTCGAGCAGCTCCAGCGGGTGCTCCCGTGGGCTAAGCCGGAGTGGGACCACCGCGAGGTCACCGCGCCGATTTATGCGCAGTCCCAGGACTTTGACCCGGTAGCCCGCATGCAGCACCTCGACCTGTTTACGTGGATGCGCGGCGATATTCTGGTCAAGGCCGACAAGATGAACATGGCCAACTCCCTAGAGCTGCGCGTTCCTTTCCTTGACAAGGAAGTGTTCAAGGTCGCGGAAACTATCCCCTATGACCTCAAGATTTCGCACGGCACCACCAAGTACGCTCTGCGCAAAGCCATGGAGCAGATTGTCCCGCCGCACGTACTGCACCGCAAGAAACTGGGCTTCCCGGTTCCCATGCGCCACTGGTTGGCCGGCGATGAGCTTTACGGTTGGGCCCAGGATCAGATCACGGAGTCCCAGACCGAGGACATCTTCAACAAGAAGGAAGTTCTGGAGATGCTCAAGGAGCACCGTGACGGAATCTCCGATCACTCCCGCCGCCTGTGGACGGTGCTGTCCTTCATGATTTGGCATGGCATCTTCGTGGAGGAGCGCATCGACCCGAAGATTGAGCAGCGCGACTACCCCGTGAAGCTCTAATAAGGATAAAGAATAAAAAAGCGAAGCCCTCGCCACACGGCGAGGGCTTCGGTATATCGTCTATGTGACTTTAATTGAAGGAGTCACCACAAGCGCAGGATCCGCCAGCATTGGGGTTATCAATGGTAAAGCCCTGGGCCTCAATAGTGTCGGAGAAGTCGATCTTGGCACCGGTGAGGTACGGGATGGACATCTTGTCCACAACGAGATTGACTCCACCAATGGTGTCTACCTTGTCACCATCCAGGGTGCGGTCATCGAAGTAGAGCTGGTAGCGCAGACCCGCGCAGCCGCCCGGCTGAACGGCAATGCGCAGTGACAGATCATCGCGGCCTTCCTGATCAAGCAGGGACTTTGCCTTAGCCGCAGCGGCCTCGGTCAGGATAACTCCGGTTGCAGACGCGGGAGCGGTCATGATTTCTCCTCATTATGTTTACGGAATTTTTTCTGGAGCCCACCCTACCCCCTCATACAAGAGGAAGAAAGGATGCCTCACAGTTCACTAGTGGTTCACTGGCGCCCTGTTCCCTCACCACAACGCCATCTCCCGCGGGCCTATTCCCGTTATGTCCGCGCGACCTTGTACGCTAAACAGCGTGAAACTTCCGTGGCAAAAAGATGACAAGACTTCTTCCCCCGCCGAGCACACCCCGGCGCCGGAAGAGCAACCCGCCGCCGAGAAACCGCACCGCAAGGGCTACACGCCGCCGAAGGGCCGCCCCACACCCAAGCGCGATGCGCAAGAAATCGCCCGCGGTGTTAAGCGAGATCCCCGAGGAATGTCGGACGCGCAGCGCTACCAGCACCGCAAGGAACTCAAAGCTTCCATGTCTAAGGCAGAGTGGAAGGAATACAAGCGCAAGGAGCGCCAAGAGTCCCGCGAGCGCAACAAGGTGGCACAGGAACGCATGGCCGCGGGCGACGAGCGCTACCTCCTCGCCCGCGATAAGGGCGATGTCCGCCGCTACGTGCGCGATTGGGTAGATTCCCACCGCTTCATTAACGAGTGGGTCATGCCCTTTGCCATCGTGCTGCTGGTGCTCATGTTCGTCAGCACCCGGGACCCGCGTCTGTCCCAGATCATCTCGATCGGCGCGATGGCGGTCATCGTGGTCTTCGCTGTCGAGGGCTTCTGGCTCGCGCGCAAGTGCAACAACGCCGTGCGCCTGAAGTTCCCCGGCACCACCGAGGCCGGTTTTGGTCTAGGGTTCTACGCGTACTCCCGCGCCTCCCAGCCACGCAAGTGGCGCACGCCGCGTCCGCAGGTGGAGCGCGGGGCCACCGTCTAGGCCGGAGGACACATGCCTGAATTCACCGCCGTTCCCCAGCTGCGCCCTTCAACCGCAGCACAACCAAACCGCATGGCAGAGATTGCTGCATGGCTGGCGGCAGCGCAGGATTCTTCGCAGGCCACAGCGCTTGAGCGGCCCCGGGCCGTCGTCTTTGAAAGCGCCCGCCCCAGCGCTGAACGCACTGTTGACGGCGTGGGTATCACGCAGCACTCCCCCGCTGATGAGGAACAGTGGCGCGATAATCTCCTCAGCGCTGCACAGCGGGCGGGGGCGGGCATCGACTTCGTCGAGTGCACCAGCAGCGGCTCCGAAAACTCTGAGCCGCGCGGCAGCACTACCGCCATGTCCCCTGCGGAGTGCGACTCCTTCGTAAGCCTAGGCATGACCACGGCAGATCGGGAGATCGATTCCGGCGCCGACCTGCTCATCGCGTCCGCTTGTGACATCGGCACGGAGACCGTTGCCACCAGTGTTATGGGCCGGATCACCCACACCGAACCTGTAGCGATCGTGGGGACGAATACGCTCGCCAGCGGTATCACGGATGCGCAGTGGAAGGCCCGCGTGAGCGTTGTGCGTGACTCCATGTTCCGCGCCCGCAACCTAGAGGGCTGGGAGGTCGTGCAGACCATCGGTTCCCCGGCTCTCGCAGCGTTAGTGGGTTTCATCGCGCAGGCCACGGCGCGGCGTACGCCGGTGCTTATCGACGGCCCCGTGGCCGCCACCGCTGCCGTCTTGGCCGAGCGCACCGCGCCCGGCGTGAAGGGCTGGCTGCGCGCTGGCAGTACGACCCCCGATCCGGCTTATGCCCTCGCACTCAAGGAGCTGGGCCTTAGCCCACTGCTTGATTTAAACCTGAGTGAAGGTTTCCCTCTCGGCGCGCTCGCGGCCTTGCCGCTGGTGCAGCTGGCCGCCGAGCTCGCCTAGACAGCTTACTTATTTCGCTTCAACCAGCGTGTGCAGCCAGCCGTGGGTATCCTCCACGGACCCACGCTGGATGCCGGTGAGGCGCTCGCGCAGAGCCATCGTCGTGGCACCGGCCTCATCGTTGTTGATGTGGAAGTCGGTCTCGTTGCCCATGACGTGACCCACCGGGGTAATAACGGCCGCGGTACCGCAGGCGAAGGCCTCCACCATCGCGCCGGAGGCAACGTCCTGCTCCCACTCCTTATAGGTGATGCGGCGTTCTTCCACCTTCAGACCCATGTCCTCAGCAACCTGCAGAAGCGAGGCGCGGGTAATGCCTGGCAGCAGAGAACCCGACAGCGCTGGGGTCACCAGGGTTTGGTTGCCCTCTTCGCCATAGACGAAGGCCAGGTTCATGCCTCCCATTTCCTCGATGTAAGTGCGGTCGATGGCGTCCAGCCACACCACCTGGTCGCAGCCCTTTTCCGCTGCCTGCGCCTGGGCGAGAAGGGAGGCTGCATAGTTACCGGCAAACTTGGCCGCGCCCGTGCCGCCGGGAGCAGCGCGGACGTAGTCGGTGGACAGCCAGACGGACACCGGCTTGATGCCGCCGGTGAAGTACGCGCCTGCTGGGGAGGCGATAACAACATAGCGATAGGAGTGCGCCGGGTGCACGCCCAGGGAGACATCAGTAGCGATCATGAAGGGGCGGAAGTACAGAGCTGCCTCGCCGCCGGCTTCGGGGACCCAGGCCTGGTCGACGTCGACAAGCTGGCGCAGGGATTCGATGAACTCCTCTTCTGGCAGCTGCGGCATTGCCATGCGCTCAGCAGAAGCCTGCAGACGCTGCGCGTTCTGCTCTGGGCGGAAGGTGGCGATGCTGCCGTCGGGCTGGCGGTAGGCCTTGATGCCCTCGAAGATGGCCTGGCCGTAGTGGAAGACAGTGGAGGCCGGATCCATGCTGAACGGCGCGTAGGGGCGCACCTGCGCGTCGTGCCAACCCTTGTCCTCGGTCCAGTCAATCGTCACCATGTGGTCGGTGAAGTACTTACCAAAGCCCGGATTCGCCAGAATCTCCTGCAGGCGTTCCGGGGAGGTGGGATTTTCAGTTCGCGTCACGGTGTAATTCAACATGCATCACAGCGTACTCCCCAGGCACCTATAGAAGTGCAGAAATGCCCCAACGAACTAACTCATGGAGAAGTTGTGAAGCAATCAACCTATGGATGAATAGTCCTTGCGCGTTCCACGTCATGGACACGGGTAGGGTGTGAGGAGTATCCCATTATCATTTTTCTCAAGGAGGACATCGTGGCTTCTTCCACGTTCGAACTGCCCGCACGCGGCTCTTTCCCCACCGTTGAGCTGACCAAGAAGGCCCCCAAGCAGGCAGACGCCCTGCTCATTGCTACCTTTGCTGGTGAGGAGGGGCTCGAGGTTCCGGGCACCTCTCTGCTTGGTTCTTCCGCGCTGCGCTCTACGTACGAGGCTCTCGCTGCGGTGGGCGCGACGGGTAAGGCCGGGGAGATCGTGAAGGTTCCCGCCCCACAGAAGGCAGGTGCTGCGCAGGTCATCGCGTTGGGCTTGGGTGACGTTGAAGCGCTCGACGATGAAGCTTTGCGCCGCGCCGCTGGCAGCGCCGCTCGCGCCACCGCGGGCGTGGGCACCATCGTGACCACCCTGGCGGACTTCGGCGTTACGGCCGCCGTTGAGGGCCTCATCCTCGGCGGCTATGCCTACCGCGGTATCCGCTCCACCGAGCTCACGGAGAAGGAGCAACCGTCCACCTTCATCGTGGTGGCTGATAAGTCTGTTTCCGAAGAATTCGAGGCTGCCCGCATCGTGGCTGAGTCTGTCTTGATCGCCCGCGACCTGGTGAACACCCCGGCGAACGAGCTTTACCCGGAGTCCTACGCCGCGTTCCTTTCCGGTGAGGCGAAGGAAGCTGGATTGGACGTCGAGGTTCTCGATGAAAAGCAGCTTAAGAAGCAGGGCTTCGGCGGCATCCTTGCCGTGGGCAAGGGCTCTGCTCGCCCGCCGCGCTTGGTGCGCCTGAGCTGGAAGCCCAAGAAGGCCAAGAAGCACGTGGCTCTCGTGGGTAAGGGCATTACCTTCGATACCGGCGGTATTTCCTTGAAGCCGGGCAATGGCATGTGGGACATGATTTCGGATATGGGCGGCTCCGCTGCCATGGCGGCCACCATCATCGCTGCAGCCAAGCTGAAGCTGCCGGTTCGGATCACCGCTACCCTGCCGCTGGCTGAGAACATGCCGGGCTCTGGTGCCACCCGCCCGGGCGATGTCATTACCCACTACGGTGGCCTGACCTCCGAGGTGCTCAACACCGACGCTGAGGGCCGCCTCGTGCTGTCGGATGCCATCGCCCGCGCCAGCGAGGACAAGCCGGATTACCTCATCGAAACCGCTACGCTTACCGGCGCACAAATTGTGGCACTGGGTTCGCGTACCTCTGGAATCATGGGCTCCGATGTCCTCCGCGATCGCCTCGCCGAAATCGGCCGCGAGGTGGGCGAGAATGCCTGGGCCATGCCGCTGCTGGAAGAGCACGACGAGGAGATCAAGTCCCAGGCCGCGGATATCCGCAACATCAACGCTAAGCGCGAGGGCGGCATGGAGTTCGCTGGTACCTACCTCAAGCAGTTCGTGGGCGAGGGCATCGAGTGGGCCCACATCGATATCGCAGGCCCTTCCTGGAATGGTTCCGCCCCACGCGGCTACACCCCGAAGCGCGCCACCGGTGTGCCGGTGCGCACCGTGGTGGCAGCGCTGCGCGAGATTTCCGAAGCCTAAATCAGAGCGTCTTCAAGTCGCCCCCTCGTGTGAGCGGCTTTAGGCCGCTCACACCTCTTCGCCGGCGATAACGTAGTCCTCCTTGTCAGCCAGCGGGAGGACGGTGCCGTCGGACATAGCGCGATCGGTGACGACCCCATGGTCGTCGACAAGCGCCACCTCGTTGCCGCCCTCACGCAGCCGGCGCAGGCCTTCCTTGAGCATGCGCCGGCCCACTTTGTGCAACCCAGAGACCTGGGAGAAGTCCAGGGCCAGGCGCTTGCCGGAGAACTGGCGCTCCTCCAGCTCGTGGAGGATGGCTTCTGTTGCGGTGAAGTTGATGTGACCCTGCAGGCGGATGATCGCCGTGTCATCGTCTTCGTCAACGCTGCGCACGGGGTGCACACCGAAGCGGTTCTCCGTGGACATCAGGTGCAGGCCCATGTCCGAGGAGAGCTCGCGGAAGATTGCGGTGCCGCGCACGCTATTTCCCTGCTCATCGAGGCGCGGCGAGAACGTCGCCACACCAATCTGGCCCGGCAGCGTGCCGATGAGACCGCCGGATACACCCGACTTAGCGGGGATTCCCACTTCAGTCATCCAGCGCCCAGCGCCGTCATACATGCCACAGGAACTCATCACCGCCAAGGTCATGCGGCATACATCGGCGTCCAGAATCTTCTCCCCCGTCACCGGCTGGCGCCCACCATTGGCCAAGGTGGCGGTCATGACGGCGAGGTCGCGCACGTCGACCGACAGCGCGCACTGCGAGGTATAGGACAGCACTGCGTCGTGGGCATCGTCCTGAATGATGCCATATGAGCGCAGCATGTGGGCGAGGGAGAGGTTACGCTCGGCGTGCTCTAGTTCGGAGTCACACAGGCGCTTGTCGACGTCCACCTCGCGCCCCGCCAGCTTGGAGATGAAGGAACGAATCTTTTCCACGCGGTCCTCCACGCTGGAGTCCACACCGTTGATGAGCTGGTTGACCACAATGGCGCCAGCGTTAATCATCGGGTTTACCGGCCGGTGGTCTTTGGCTAGGGAAAGCTCGTTGAAGGCCTGCCCAGAGGGCTCGAGGCCGACGACCTCACGCACCGCGTCTAAGCCCAGCTCGCTCAAAGCGAGGGCATAGACGAATGGTTTTGAGATGGACTGGATGGTGAAGCGGTTTTCCGCATCACCGGCGCTATATAGGTGGCCTGTCACAGAGCACAGAGCAACGCCCAACTGGTCTGGGTTTGCGCTGGCCAGTTCCGGGATATAGTCCGCTACTTCACCGGAATCATGATCGTGTACGCCATCAAGAATCTTCTGTAGATAAAAAGGAATCGGTGTTTTCATCGCTTCCCAGGGTATAGAATTGCCGCGTATGACACCTGCACTCATCATTGTCGATGTCCAACATGACTTCTGCCCCGGCGGAGCCCTCGGCACCGAACGCGGCAACGAAGTTGCTGAGCGCATCGGCGCGCTCCAAGCCTCCTATGAGACGGTCGTAGCCACACAGGATTGGCATATCGACCCAGGCACTCATTTCTCTGAGAACCCCGACTTTGTCGATACCTGGCCTACACACTGCGTAGCTGATTCCTTCGGCGCCGCCATGCACGAGGCCATCGCGCCCGCCCAGGCCTACTTCAAGAAGGGCGAATACACCGCCGCCTACTCGGGCTTCGAGGGCGCGGCCGATGGAGTTTCCTTAGCGGACTGGTTGCGGGAGCACAACGTCACCGCCGTGGACATCGTTGGCATTGCCACCGATCACTGCGTGCGCGCGACGGCTGCCGACGCCCTGAAGGAAGGCTTCACCGTGCGGGTTCTGGCAGACTATTGCGCGCCCGTCGACGAGGCCCGCGGCGCCGCCGCCCTGGAGGAACTGGCCAAGGCAGGCGCCACCATCGTTAGCGAATAAGCAACAGGGGTTGTGGCTGTTTAGCTATCGCCCTGTTGGTTTTGCTGCTGGCGCTGCTCAAAACGTTCGCGGCGCTCGCGCTGCTCCTCCCGCTTGCGCAGAATGCGCTCTCGCTCGATGCGCTCGCGCATGCGCTGCGGGTAACCGGTCTCTTCGACGTCATAGACATCGCAGCGCAGAAGCTTGGCCACCGCGTCAATACCTTTGGGCCCACCAATGCGGCGGCGGATGAAGGCGCCGCTTTCATCAACCACGACGACCGACATCTCGTTGACCACGGTCTCCGGCTCCACAAATGCCTCAACATAGGCCCGCCCTTGAACCCAGGCTTGAAGCTCCTGCGCGTCTTCAGCGCGAATGGTCTCCCCCGGTGCGCGGGGTGGGCGCAGTTGGGACTTAGAGCTATTGCGGCGGAAGGGGTTGAACATGGCTCTTTAGCCTACCGGAGGCCACCTTCAGCCACTTCACGCGGAGGATGCCCCAATTAACCCCACCCATGCGCGCCTTTTATAAACACGCTGTAGAATCAATCACTAGCGTTTCAAAAATTCCAACTTTCGAGGAGTCTTAATACTTATGGCACACTCTGTTGTGATGCCCGAACTGGGCGAATCTGTAACCGAAGGCACGATTACCCAGTGGCTGAAGTCCGTCGGTGACACCGTTGAGGTCGACGAACCTTTGCTCGAGGTCTCCACCGACAAGGTCGACACCGAAATCCCCTCCCCGGTCGCCGGCACCATCCTCGAAATCAAGGCTGAGGAAGATGACACCGTAGACGTGGGCGAGGTCATCGCCATTATCGGTAATGAGGGCGAGTCCGCACCAGCTGCCGAGGAGTCGGAGGACTCTTCTGAGAAGGCTGCTGAGACCCCGGACAAGCCTGCTGAGGACGCTGAGTCTGAGGCTCCGGCTGCTTCTGGTGACGCCACCGACGTAGAGATGCCGGAACTCGGTGAGTCCGTCACCGAAGGCACCATCACCCAGTGGCTGAAGTCCGTCGGCGACACCGTTGAGGTCGACGAACCACTCCTCGAGGTCTCCACCGACAAGGTCGACACCGAAATCCCGTCCCCAGTCGCCGGCACCCTCGTTGAAATCCTCGCCGAGGAAGATGACACCGTCGACGTCGGTGCCGTCATCGCCCGCGTAGGCGACGGCTCCGCCGCAGCCTCCGAGAAGCCTGCCGCCAAGGAAGAAAAGAAGGAAGAGCCCAAGGCCGAAGAGAAGTCTGAGGACAAGCCTGCTGCTTCTGGTGACGCCACCGATGTGGAGATGCCGGAACTCGGTGAGTCCGTCACCGAAGGCACCATCACCCAGTGGCTGAAGTCCGTCGGCGACACCGTTGAGGTCGACGAACCACTCCTCGAGGTCTCCACCGACAAGGTCGACACCGAAATCCCGTCCCCAGTCGCCGGCACCCTCGTTGAAATCCTCGCCGAGGAAGATGACACCGTCGACGTCGGTGCCGTCATCGCCCGCGTAGGCGACGGCTCCGCCGCAGCCTCCGAGAAGCCTGCCGCCAAGGAAGAAAAGAAGGAAGAGCCCAAGGCCGAAGAGAAGAAGGAAGAGCCGAAGGCCGAAGAGAAGCCTGCTGCTTCCCAGCCCTCGGAGCCGAAGGCATCCGAGACTTCCACCAAGGTCAACAACGGCGATAACGTCCCGTACGTCACCCCGCTGGTGCGCAAGCTGGCTGAAAAGCACGGCGTGGACCTCTCCACTGTCTCTGGCACTGGCGTCGGCGGCCGCATCCGCAAGCAGGACGTCTTGGCCGCTGCTGGCGAGGGTGAAGCTCCGGCTTCCTCCGCTAGCGCATCCTCCAGCAACCCGCGTGCTCGCTGGTCCACCAAGTCCGTGGATCCGGAGAAGCAGGAGCTCATCGGCACCACCCAGAAGGTCAACCGTATCCGCGAGATCACGGCGTCCAAGATGGTTGAGGCCCTCCAGATTTCCGCTCAGCTGACCCACGTCCAGGAAGTCGATATGACCGCCATCTGGGATATGCGCAAGCAGTCCAAGCAGGCGTTCATTGATAAGTACGAGGCCAACCTCTCCTTCCTGCCGTTCATCGTGAAGGCAACTGTTGAGGCTCTGGTATCCCACCCGAACGTCAACGCTTCCTACAACCCGGAGACCAAGGAGATGACCTACCACGCTGACGTCAACGTGGCCATCGCCGTGGATACTCCGCGCGGCCTGCTAACCCCGGTCATCCACAAGGCGCAAGATCTGACTCTGCCGGAGATTGCCCAGAAGATCGCCGAGCTGGCTGACAAGGCACGCAACAACAAGCTCAAGCCGAACGATCTGACCGGCGCAACCTTCACTGTGACCAACATCGGCTCCGAGGGCGCCCTGCTGGATACCCCGATTCTGGTTCCGCCGCAGGCTGGCATCCTGGGCACCGCCGCTATCACCAAGCGCGCGGTTGTCGTCACCGAGGATGGCCAGGACGCCATCGCCATCCGCCAGATGTGCTACCTGCCGTTCACCTACGACCACCAGGTGGTCGACGGTGCCGACGCTGGTCGCTTCGTCACGACCATCAAGGACCGCCTCGAAACCGCAGATTTCGAAGCCGACCTTGACCTCTAAGGCTTAACAAGACTCCAAGTCTTAAGAGGCCTGCTCCCCCGCCACTGTGGCGGGGGGGCTTCG